>CAIKZH010000166.1 GCA_903831865.1 uncultured Coriobacteriia bacterium | reverse complement strand
GGCCTCGAGGGCCGCGGCGGTCTGCGCGGGCGGCAGCGCCGCCGAGAAGATGAAGGGCCGCGAGTAGTGGCGCAGGTAGTCGATGAGATCGTGCTCGCCCGAGCAGTAGCCGCCCACCGACGGCACGGCCTTTGAGAGCGTGCCCATCTTGATGTCGATGGCCCCGTACATGCCGAAGTGCTCCTCGACGCCGTGTCCGGTCGCGCCGAGTGATCCGATCGAGTGGGCCTCGTCGACCATCAGCCTCGCGCCGTAGCGATCGCACAGGGAACGCGCCGCGGGCAGGTCCATGACATCGCCGTCCATCGAGAAGACCGAGTCGGCTGCGACCAACACCGTGCGAGTCGACCCTTGCGCCTCCTGGAGCAGTCTCTCCAGATGGGCCATGTCGTTGTGGCGGTACGTCTTCCACTTCGCGCCGGAGAGCAGGCAGCCGTCCACGATCGAAGCGTGGTCGAGCTTGTCCATCAGCACCAGGTCGCCCGGCCCGGTCAGGGCGGTGATGATCGCGATGTTGGTGACGTAGCCGGACGAGTACACGCACGCGTCCTCGCGCCGCACGAACCGGGCGATCCTCTCCTCGAGCCTCTCGTGGAGGTCCATGGTGCCGGTGAGCAGCCGCACGCCGCCCGCGCCCGTGCCGTAGCGGTCGATGGCGTCCTTTGCGGCCGCCTCGATGCGCGGGTGCCCGATCAGACCCAGATAGCTGTACGAGGCGAGCATCACCATCTCGCGTCCGTCCGCCATGGTCACGGTGTGGTTGGTCGGGCCGGCGATGGCCTGCAGATAGAAGTAGCGGTCGGAGTCCTTCATCTTGCGGCGCCGCTCGCGGAACTCGTCGACGCGAGCGGTGATGCCGTCTTCGATCCGCACACGCTCAGCGGTCGTCATGGATGCGTCGCATCTCCCGTCAGCCCGCCGCCGGACACGGCGACGCCCAGATGTGCACAAGGATGTGCACACACGGTATCACAGGGAATGGGGGCGAAAGGCCGGGACGTGCCGGAGCGAGAAGCCCGGCGCCGTGCCGGGGTCATGACAGGTACGAGACCACCCGGGCCCGGCGAAACGAGCGCACGATCACGCGCAGCATCACGACGTCCGCAAGGGCGAAGACCGCGGCCGCCACCACGATGACCGTGGTCGACAGCACCATGAGCCCGCTCGCCTGAGCGGCCACCACACCTATGAGCGGCAGGACGATCGCCCCGCCGATGGCGTTGGCCTCCTGGAATCCCCGCGCTTTGGCCGACACCATGACGACTATCGAGATCACGAGAAGCGAGGTCGCCGGTAGCAGCAGCAGCATGAGCGCCCACCAGTTCAGCGTCGGAAAGAAGACACGTCCCATCAGCGGCGCCCCGAACACGGCGATGATGGCCGTGTAGATGGCGAAGCAGATCCAGGTGAAGCCCAGCGCCGGCAGGAAGGAGGACCCGATCTTCGCCACCACCAACTCGGCGTCGCTCAGCGGCGTGTAGAGCAGCCCCTCCAACGTGCGCCGCTCCTTCTCCCCCGCAAGGCTGTTGGCGGCGATCACCGTGGACACCATCACCGGAACGAGGAGGAAGAACCCCGCGAACAGATAGACGACGCCCACGTACGCCGCCCTGCGCGCGGTGTTGGCAAGCGCGAACGAAGGAAGCGCACTCCGCGGGAAGTCGCCTATGAACCCCCCGAGGCCGCTGGCGGCGCCCGGCGTGAGGCGCAGCGCCAACAGGTAGATGATCGGGTAGCCCACCACGATGACGAGGGGCACGACGATCAGCGGCATGACGATCTGAGGGTTGCTCAGCGCCTCCCGCACGTCCTTTCCCATGACGGCCCGCACGCGTCCCCAGTCCATCTTCTAGGACCCGCCTCCCCGCACCATGTCCGTCGCGCCCACGAGCGTCAGGTAGGCCTCGGCCAGTGTCGGCGGCTCCTCACCGACGCCGAGCAGGTCCACCGGCAGAGCCGCCACGGCCTTCACGATCCGCGGGACGTCCGAGGAGCCGGCGGCCTCGAGCAGTACGCTCCCGTCCTGCTGCACTGAAGTGTCGACGACACCCGGAAGGCCGCGGAGGACCTCCGGCCGCACCATCGCGTCAGGCGCCGGGGCCACGCGCACCAGCACACGAGGCACGGCCCGCCGAGCCACCTCAGCCGGGGAGCCACACTCGCGGATGCGCCCGTCGACGAGGACGGCCACCTGCGAGCAGACCTCCTCCATCTCGTCGAGACGGTGTGACGCGATGAAGAACGTCGTGTGATCCCGCTCGCTCATCGTGCGTATATGGACCATGAGCTCGTGCGAGGCCTCCGGGTCGAGCCCGGCGGTCGGCTCGTCGAGGTAGACCAGTTCGGGATCGCCCACGAGTGCTCGCGCCAGCAGCAGCTTCTGCCGCATCCCCTTGGAGAACGTGCCCGCGCGGTCGCCCGCCCTGTCCGTCAGGCCGAACATCGCCAGCAGCGCCTCCGCCTTGCCGCGCGCGGCGCCACGGGTCGCGCCGTACAGCCGCCCGAAGAGCACCAGGTTGTCCAGGGCGCTCATGCGGTCGTACAGACTCGTGTCCGTCTGCACCCCCACGAGCGGCCTCACTGCGGCCGCGTCGCGAGGCAAGTCGTGACCCAGGACGCGCAGGCACTCGACCGCCGTCGCCTCCAGCACTCCGTTGAGGATTCTCACCGTCGTCGTCTTCCCGGCCCCGTTCGGGCCCAACAACCCGAAGACCGTCCCGCGGGCGATCTCCAGATCGACACCGTCGAGCGCACTGACCGCGCCGAACGAACGGGTGAGACCCTTCACTTCGATGGCCAGCGAGTCCCCGATGTCCGCCCGCACCGGATCGGAGCTCACGTCGTGCCCGAGACCGCGAAGCGTCCGGACGGGGACCGGACGACCGCGCACGGGAACTCACGGATGGTCGCGCCCGCGAGCGCGTCCGCGACCATCCTCGCGACGTCGAGCAGGGACTCCGCCTGCTCCACCTGCTCGAGCGTGGCGTGAGTCTCGGGGCTTCGCGGCAGGTAGAGGGTGCAGCAGTCGTCGTGAGGCCGACATGAGATCTCGTATGTGCCGAGGAGCCGCGCCTGCGTGATGATCTCCTGCTTGTCCGTGCCGATCAGGGGACGCAGGACGGGCATCGTCGCCGCGGCGTCCGTGACCACGATGTTATCCAACGTCTGGGACGCGACCTGTCCGAGGCTCTCGCCCGTGACCAGCGCCCTGGCGTCCTCGCACCGCGCGACGGCCTCGGCCACTCGCACCATCAGGCGCCTGTAGAGCAGGACCCGCAGGTCCGGCGGCGTTGCGAGCATGATCTCGCGCTGCAGCTCTCCGAAGGGGACCGAGTAGACGCGTTCCAGCCCGGCCGCCGGGACGAGCACACCCGCGATGTCGTGCACGTCTGCGGTGGAGGCGCCGGACGTGAAGGGCGCGCCCGAGAAGTGGACCGCCACCACCACGGCGCCACGCTTGATCATCCGCCACGTGGCCACCGGCGAGTCGATCCCGGCCGAGAGCAGCGAGACCACACGGCCCGACGAGCCCACCGGCAGCCCGCCCGGTCCCGCGAGACGTCTGGCTGACACGTAAGCGCCGCCCTGGACGACCTCGATGCGGACCGTGACATCCGGGTCGCCCAGATCCACGCGCAACCCGAGAGCGTCGACCAGCTCGCGGCCCACCGCGATGTTCATCTGCGAGGAGGACGTCGCGAAGTCGGTCGACGAGCGGCGGGCGTCGACCGCGAAACTGGCGGCCCCGCCGGCGCGGTCGATCTCCTCTTCGAGCGCGACACGAGCCGCGTGGCCGATCTCTGAGAGGTCGCGCGCGCACGTGAGCACGTCGCTCACGTGCGCCACACCCGGCACCGCAGCGCACGCGCGCAGCAGGGCCTCATGGGTGTCGGGGTCACTCGAGCGCAGCAGGAGCCGGGACGCGATGCGCTCCACCTTCTCGTCGGTGAGCGCGCTGGTCGCGAAGGCGATGTTCTGGCGCAACCGGTTCTCGAACGCCGAGCGATTCCGGCCCTTGAGACCGATCTCGTGGTAGTGGATGAGCGCGCCGCGCTCGAACACCTGTGCTCCTGCTACTTGATGCCGTCCTTCACGCGCTCGTAGCTCACATCGCCGTCCGCGATCTCGTCCATGGCGAGCGTGAGCGGCTTGGTCGACGTGATCTGCGCGATCTGGGGCGCGGACATCGTGAGCAGCGCCTGGTCGCGGACACCGTGGAGCATGTCGTTGATCTGGCGCGCGCGCTTGGCGGCGACGATGCAGAGCGTGTACTTCGAATCGACCTTCGACAGAAGCAGATCGATCTCAGGCTGGATGACCATCGTTGATCACAGGTCCTTCGTATCGGGCGGTGAGACCGAGCGCACATAATCGACAAGATCTTCGACGGCTCGGGAGACGTCGTCATTCAATACCACATGATCGTAGGTACCCTCAAGCTTCAGTTCGTGCTGCGCGGTGTCGAGACGGGTCCGGATCTGCGCGTCGGTCTCGGCCCCTCGGTGCCGGATCCGCTTCTCGAGCTCGGCCGCGTCAGCGGTCTTCACGAACACGAGCAGCGCAGACGGCAGGTGCTTGCGGACCTGGAACGCACCCTGCGGATCGATCTCCAAGATCACGTCCATGCCCTGTGAGAGACGCCTCTCCACCGGGCCGCGCAGCGTGCCGTACCGGTTGCCGTGGACCGACGCCTCTTCCAGGAACTCGCCTGCCCTCTCCCGCGCGTCGAACTCGATCGGCGTGAGGAAGAAGTAGTCGACGCCGTCCGACTCGTTCGGCCGGGGAGGACGCGTGGTGGCCGACACCGAGACCCACAGGTTCGGGATCCTTCGATGCAACTCGTGGACCAGCGTGCCTTTGCCGGCCCCCGAGGGCCCTGAGACGATGAAGACGTGGCCGGCGCTCATCGACTTCCCTCGCGGCGACTCTCTATCGGCCGAGCCGTTCCATCAGCATCTCCAGCTGGCGGGCACCCAGGCCCTGGACGCGCCTGCTGTCGGAGATCCCGAGCTCGTCCATGACGCGCGCGGCTTTCGCCTTGCCGAACCCCGGAAGGGACTCGAGCAGCGTGGCGACCTTCATCCGAGCGACGATCGGGTCATCGGCCTTCCCCATCACGTCGGCGAAGCTCAGCTTGCCGGCCTTGATCTCGACGCGGAGAGCGGCGCGCCGCGCGCGGGCCTCGGCGGCCTTCTTCAACGCGGCCTTACGATCGGCATCGGAAAGGTTCGGTAGCGCCATCGGTTCCTCCTCGTCCTGGACCACAAGCGCGGCGGAGCCTCTCAAGACACCCGCGGGCGTCACCGCCCCGACGTCACGCAGGTGAGCGTGTTCCGATACTACGCGCTGGCCGCATCTAAGCCAACTGTATTTACCTCACAGCGCGCGACTGCCGGGCGAGAGGATCGGGCTGCCTGCAGCGCACAGCTCGCAGCGGTCCGCGTCCCACGACTCCACGGGAAGAGCCAGCAGCGCGTGCAGGGGCACGTCGAACGCCTTCAGGCCGCCGCGGTCGATGATGCTGGCCACGGCTACGGGGACGCCACCCGCGGCACGCACCAACTCCACCACCTCGGCGACGCTCCCCCCCGTCGTGACCACGTCCTCGACCACCAGCACGCGGGCTCCCTCGGGAACCACGAACCCGCGCCTGAGGGTCATCACGCCCGCCTGGCGCTCGGTGAAGACGAACCGGACGCCGAGCGACCGGGCCACCGCGAACCCGATGATGACCGCGCCCACCGCGGGCGCCGCGACCATGTCGATCCGCTCTTCCTCCACGGCCGCGACCATCGCGTCGGCGAGTCTCGACACGAGCGCCGGGTCCTCGAGGATCCGCGCGCACTGCACATATCGATCGGAGTGGCGCCCCGACGTGAGCCGGAAGTGACCGCGCAGGACGGCACCGGCCTCTTCCAGCGCCGCAAGGACCTCCTCGGGTGTCATGGACGGACTCATGGGTTCCTCTCGCTGGTGTTCAGGCATCCTGTCAGGCATCCTGACCTGCGGACTCGATCTGCTCGATGATGCGCTCGAGGGCAAGGGCGGGATCGGGCGCCTCGGTCACCGGGCGCCCGATCACGATGTGCGAAGCCCCGGCTGCCAGGGCCGCGGCGGGCGTGGCGACACGCGCCTGGTCCCCGTGGCCCCCATCGCCGGGTCGCACTCCCGGCGTGACGACGAGGGCCCGCGCCCCAAGCATCGAACGCATGGCGGCGGCCTCACGCGGCGAGCACACCACGCCGGCGGCACGCGCCGAACTCGCCAGTCTGGCCAGAGCGTCGACCTGCTCGTCAAGCCCCCGACAGACGCCCAGCGACTCCAGCATCCGTGCGTCGAGACTGGTCAGCACGGTGACGGCGAGCACGGCGGGAGAGGCGACGCCTGCCGCCGAGGCTCCTTCGCGCGCGCCATCCACCGCCGCACGGACCATCGCCTCGCCTCCCGAGGCGTGCACCGTCAGCATCCCCACACCGAGGGCACCGAGCGCTCGCGCCGCTCGCTCCACCTGGTGAGGTATATCGTGCAGCTTCAGGTCGAGGAAGACGTCGAAGCCGAGATCGCGGACCGCCGCGATGATGACCGGTCCCTCGGCGTAGAAGAGCGTCATGCCCACCTTCACCCAGCGCACGCGGCCCCTCAGCGCACTCGCACACGCCAGCGCGGCAGCCGCATCCGGCTGATCGAGCGCCACGATCACGCGCTCGCGCACCGGGGCGCTCACTGGTCCATCGCCCCGGTGAGATCGCGGACACGGGGCACGCCGTGCCGGACGCAGTACTCCCGGAGACCGTCGGTGACCCGTCGGGTCGATGTCGGGTCGACGAAGTTCGCGGTGCCGACCGCCACCGCCGCCGCACCGGCCAGCATGAACTCGACGGCGTCCTCGCCCGTCATGATGCCGCCCATGCCCACGACGGGCAGCGCGACGGCCTGCGCCACCTGCCACACCATCCGCAGAGCGACCGGCCTGATGGCCGGCCCCGAGAGCCCGCCGACGACGCGCGCGAGGCGCGGCCTGCGCGTCTCCGGGTCGATCGCCATCCCCAGAAGCGTGTTGATGAGGGAGACGGCGTCCGCGCCCTCGGCCTCCACAGCCCGCGCGATCTCGGCGATGTCGGTGACGTTGGGCGACAGCTTCACGATCAGCGGGCGCGAAGTGACATCGCGCACGGCCCGGGTCACGGCCGCAGCGGGCGTGCACCCGACGCCAAAGGCCATCCCGCCCTCGTCCACGTTCGGGCACGAGATGTTGACCTCGTAGCCCGCGACGCCGGGCTCCTGCTCGAGACGCTCGACCACGGCCGCGTATTCCGCGATGGAATGGCCGGACACGTTCACGATCACCGGGACGTCCACGCCTCCCAGTCGGGCGAGCTGCTTCTCGCAGAACTTCTCGACGCCCTGGTTCTGCAGCCCGATCGAGTTGAGCATGCCGCTCGGCGTCTCGGCGATCCTTGGCGAGTCGTTGCCCGGCCACGGCTCCAGAGAGACGCCCTTGGTCACGATCGCCCCAAGGCGCTCCAGTTCGACGAACTCCGCGTACTCGTGTCCCGAGGCGAAGGTCCCCGAAGCGGTCATGACCGGGGAGCGCAGCGTGAGTCCCGCGAGCTGGACCGTCATGTCGACCGAGGCGGCGCCGGTCGAGGGCCGCATGCCCTCAGGCACGCTGCGGGGACTCGGAGGCATCCCACACCACCTCCTCCGCGTCGAAGACCGGTCCATGCTTGCAGGCCTTCTTGAGACCGTGGGTCGTCGAGACCACGCACGAGAGACACACGCCCACTCCACACGCCATCAGCCGCTCGAGGGACACCAGGCACGGAACGCGCGCGAAGCGCGCCTGCTCTGCGACCGCTCGGGCCATTCCCTCCGGGCCGCATGCGCATATCACGTCGAAGGTCTCCTGCTCGAGCCAGCGCGCGGTCAGCAGGGTCACGAGGCCTGTCTCCCCCTCGCTGCCGTCCTCGGTGACGACGCCGACCCGGCGAGCCACTCGTTCGAAGAGACCGCGTGCCACAAGGCGCTCCCCGCTCGGCGCGCCGAGCGCCACGCTCACGGCCACGCCGCGCGCCGCGAGGTCTTCGGCGAGCATTCCGAGAGGGGCGGCGCCGATGCCGCCCGCCACCAGCAGGGCGCTCGAGACCTCACCGGGCTCCCAGCCTCGTCCGAGAGGTCCGATCGCGTCCATCTCCTGGCCGGTGCGCTTCGTCTCGAGGTCGTGCGTCCCTCGACCGGCGACGCGATAGAGCACCTCGATGACATCGCCGTCGCGTCGGTGGACGGCGAAGGGGCGCCGCAGGATGAAGTCGGCGCCGACAGCGATCCGCAGGTGGATGAACTGTCCCGAGTGCACGGTCGCCGCAATGCGCGGGGCACGCAGCCGCAGCAGCCCGACGCCCTCGGTCACACGGTCGTTGGCCACGACCGCCACCCTCTCGAGGACCGGATGGGCCCTCTCCGGCTTCGTCCTCACTGCAGCGCTTCCGGTGGTGCGTAGCCTGCGGCCAGGTCGCGTACGACCGGCGCCGCCCACTGTTCGACGTCCTGCAGCGCGCTGACCTCCAGCCGCTCCTCCTTGATGGCCTCGATCGCCTGCGCCGCGGCCTGGGCGGCCTCCATCGTCGTGATGTTCGTCACCCCGTGGCGGATGGCCGCCGCGCGGATGTGATAGCCGTCGCTGCGTGTCTCGCGGCCGAACGGCGTGTTGATGACGATCTGGACCTCGCCGTTGGTGAGGGCGTCGACGATGTTCGGCCTGCCCTCGTGTACCTTGAGCACCTCGGTCACGGGGGTCCCGGAGGAGCGCAACGCCTTGGCGGTGCCGCACGTGGAGAGCACGGCGAAGCCGAGCGCATGCAGGTGGCGCGCGATGCCGACCGCCGCGCGCTTGTCGCGGTCACACACAGAGATGAACACGGCCCCTGCGTGAGGCAGGGAGTAGTCGATCGCGAGTTGGCTCTTGGCGTAGGCGGCCGGGAAGTCGGTGGCCGAACCCATGACCTCGCCGGTGGACTTCATCTCCGGCCCGAGCACGGAGTCGGCTCCGGGGAAGCGCCCGAAGGGCATCACCGCCTCCTTCACGCAGAAGCGCCCGGTCTCACGCAGCTCCGCCGGCAGCGCCAGGTCCGCGAGCATCTCGCCGGCCATCACACGGGCGGCCACCTTGGCGAGCGGCACGCCCGTCGCCTTGCTCACGAACGGTACGGTCCTGGAGGCGCGCGGGTTCACTTCGAGCACGTACACCTCCGCGTCCTTGACCGCGAACTGGATGTTGATCAGGCCATGCGTGTCGATCTCCAGGGCGATCCGCCTGGTGTGCTCGCAGATGCGCCCGATCACCGTCTCGGAGAGCGTGAACGGCGGGATGCAGCAGGCGGAGTCGCCCGAATGGATCCCGGCCTCCTCGATGTGTTCCATCACTCCGCCGATGTAGACTTCGCGGCGATCACAGATGGCGTCCACGTCGACCTCGATGGCTCCCTCAAGGAAGCGGTCGAGCAGCACCGGGTGGTCGGGGCTCACGACGACCGCCTCGGCAACGTGTCGCAGCAGGTACTCATCGCTGTAGGCGATCACCATGCCGCGCCCGCCCAGGACGTAGCTGGGACGCACCAGGAGCGGGTAGCCGATGCGTCCGGCGATCTCCACCGCCTCCTCGGCGCTGCGCGCGCAGCCCGCAGCGGGGTAGACGATCCCGAGCCGGTCGAGGACCTCCGCGAAGCGCTCACGGTCCTCGGCGAGGTCGATCGCCTCCGGTGACGTCCCGAGTATGGGGACACCGGCCGCCTCGAGGGCCCTTGCGAGCTTCAGCGGCGTCTGCCCGCCGAAGGTGACCAGCACGCCCACCGGCCTCTCCGCCTCGACGACATCCATGACGTCCTCGAAGGTGAGCGGCTCGAAGTAGAGCCGGTCCGACGTGTCGTAGTCGGTCGATACCGTCTCCGGGTTGCAGTTGACCATCACGGTCTCGAAGCCGGCGTCATGCAGCGCGTAGCTCGCGTGGACGCAGCAGTAGTCGAACTCGATGCCCTGGCCGATGCGGTTGGGGCCCGCTCCGAGGATCATCACCCGCGGCCGCGCCGCGGGCGTCACCTCGTCCTCGTCCTCGTACGTCTTGTAGAAGTAGGGCGTCGCCGCGGCGAACTCGCCGGCGCAGGTATCGACGGTCTTGAAGGTGGGCCTGACTCCGAGGTCGAGCCTGCGCATGCGGACGGACGCTTCGTCGCAGCCCGCGAGGTACGCGATCTGCGTGTCTGACAGCCCGTGCTGCTTCGCGCGTCGCAGCAGCTCCGCGTCGAGGCCGTCCGCGCCCGCCGCCGCGACCTCCGCCTCGACGGCGACCATCGCGGATATGCGCCCGAGGAACCACGGGTCGATGCGGCTGAGCGAGGCGACGTCCTCGAGCGCCCGGCCTCTGCGGAAGGCCTCGGCGATGTAGAACAGCCGGTGCTCGTTGGGGCGGGAGAGGTAGGTGTCGAACTTGTCCTCGTCGAAGGAGTCGTGGCCGTCGGACCCGAGCCCGGCGCGCCCGGTCTCCAGAGAGCGCATGGCCTTGCCGAGCGCTTCCTCGAAGGTCCTCCCGATCGCCATGGCCTCCCCCACGGACTTCATGTGCGTCGTGAGAGTGGTGTCGGTCCCCTTGAACTTCTCGAACGCCCACCGGGGCACCTTGACGACCGTGTAGTCGATCGAAGGCTCGAAGCACGACGGCGTGACCCGGGTGATGTCGTTCGGTATCTCGTCGAGCGTGTAGCCGACGGCGAGCTTCGCCGCGATCTTGGCGATCGGGAATCCCGTGGCCTTGCTGGCGAGCGCGGACGAGCGCGACACGCGCGGGTTCATCTCGATGACGAGCATCTCCCCGTCCTCAGGGTTCACGGCGAACTGCACGTTGCTGCCGCCGGTCTCCACGCCGATCTCCCGAAGGATGGCGAGAGACGCGTCGCGCATCGTCTGCAGCTCGCGGTCCGTGAGGGTCTGGGCCGGCGCGACCGTCACCGAGTCGCCGGTGTGCACGCCCATGGGATCGACATTCTCGATGGAACACACGATGACCGCGTTGTCGTTACGGTCCCGCATGACCTCCATCTCGAACTCCTTCCAGCCGAGCACGCTCTGCTCGACCAGCACCTCCGAGATGGGAGACAGCGCCAGGCCGTGAGAGACCTGCTCACGCAGCTCGTCGATGTTGTAGACGATCCCGCCTCCCGCGCCGCCGAGCGTGAACGAGGGGCGGATGACCAGCGGGAAGCCGATGTCGCCGGCCGCCCGCTCGGCGTCGATCACGGAGTAGGCGTACGCGCCGCGCGGCACGTCGAGGCCGATGGCCTGCATCGCCTCCGCGAAGAGCTTGCGGTCCTCCCCCTTCTTGATCACGCCGAGCTTGGCGCCGATCAGTTCCACGCCGTAGCGCTCTAAGACGCCTGACTCAGCGAGGGCCACCGCGCAGTTCAGACCGGTCTGGCCCCCGAGCGTCGGCAGCAGGGCGTCGGGCCTCTCGACCGCGATGACCTTCTCGACGAATTGCGGCGTGACGGGCTCGACGTAGGTGCGGTCCGCGAACTCCGGGTCCGTCATGATCGTCGCCGGATTGCTGTTCACGAGCACGACGCGATAGCCGTCCTCGCGAAGGACCTTGCAGGCCTGAGCTCCCGAGTAGTCGAACTCGCAGGCCTGCCCGATCACGATGGGGCCTGACCCGATCACGAGGATGGTGTGGATGTCGTCGCGACGCGGCAAGATGCTCCTTCTTCGGGCCTGAGGGCGGACGGCGGAGGTTCGGACCCAGCTCAGGGCACGATCATGACGGGGCAGGACGCCTGCCTGAGCAGCGTCATCGAGACGGAGCCCAGGAACGCCTCCTCGAAGGGGCTTCGTCCATGGGTGCCGATCACGACGCCGGTGACCCTCGACTCGTCGATCTCGGCCATGATCGCGCGCTCCGGCTCTCCATGGCCCAGCACGGGCACTGCCGTGAGCCCATGCTCCTTGGCCACCGCGGCGATGTCACGCAGCTCGTAGCTCGCGCCGTCCTCGTCCCGCTTCGCCCGCGCGGGAGCCTCGGAGCGGGGCAGCACGTGCAGCAACCGTATCGATCCCACGGCCTTGGGAGGCAGCGCGAGCGCGCAGTCGAACGCCCGCGTCGCGGTCCCCGAGAAGTCGGTCGGAACGAGCAGGCACTTCGCGAACCGCCGCGCGAGGTCCGCGGGGTCGCCCGCATTGCGCAGCAGTTCCTGGCGCACGGTGATCGAGGGGACACCGACAGTGCGGACCAGGAACTCGGAGATCGACCCCAGAAGGAGCTGGTCGGCGACCGTCTTGCCGGCCGTGCTGCAGACGATGGCATCGACGCGCGACTCGGCCGCGACCGCCACCAGCTCGCGATCGAGGGCGCCCGTCGGCAGGCGGACCTCCACGTCGAGCCCTGCGTCAGCGAGAGGCGCGACCACGGCCCGGATCTCCTGGCGGACCTGGTCCACCTTGGCCGCGATCACCGGGCCCTCGAGCCCGGTCGCGTCGATGACGTGGCACACGACCACCCGGCGCACGCCGAGATCGACCAGGCCGCTGCAGAAGTGCAGGGCCAGCCCGGAGTCGCGCGTGAAGTCCAGGGGCAACATCACCGAGCGGATCATTGCGTTCCCTTCCCTCGCAGGGCGCCGGTCACGAACCGCGGGTCCGAGGCGGACAGGTAGTCGTCCCGGCCGTCCATGAGAGCGGTGAAGGCACCGAACAGGTAGCGCGCGTCGTGCGGACCCGGAGCCGCCTCGGGGTGATATTGGATCGAGAAGGCCCTGTGGTCGAGCGCCCGCAGCCCCTCCACCGTCATGTCGTTCAGGTTCACGTGCGTCACCTGCACCGGCCCGAACCGCTCGCTTGTCACGACCGGAGCGACGCCGGCCCTCACCCAGGCGCCCAGATCGCTGACGTCGTGGTCCAGCCCCGCGCTGCGTCCCTGGTCGAGCGGGCCGATGGAGGAGAGGTCCACGCAGAAGCCGTGGTTCTGGCTCGTGATCTCCACCTGTCCGGTGAGCAGGTTCATCACCGGCTGATTGCCGCCCCGGTGACCGTACTTGAGCTTGAAGGTGGAGGCGCCGAGCGCAAGCCCGAGGATCTGGTGGCCCAGGCATATCCCGAACACCGGGCGCACTCCGAGCAGCTCGCGCACAGTCTCGCTCAGATATCCGACTGCCGCGGGATCGCCAGGACCGTTGGCCAGGAAGACGCCGTCGCAATCCATCTCCAGCACCTCGGTGGCCGAGGTCGTCGGCGGGACCACGGCTACGCCGCAGTCGGCCTCGGAGAGGCGACGAAGGATGTTGAACTTGATACCCGAGTCGAACGCCACCACGCGGTAGCGAGGCTGCACCGGCAGAACGCCGGTGTCGATCGGCAGGCATCCGGTGGGGTCCTCGCTCCCCCACTCGAAGGCGGCGGGCACGGCCACCTCGCGCACGAGATCGCGACCGACCAGCCCTGCGGACGCCTGCGCCTTCGCGACCAGCGAGGCCGCGTCCAGGTCACTGGTCGAGATGACCGCCCGCATCACCCCTCGCTCGCGCAGGTGGCGGGTGAGCCGCCGCGTGTCCACACCCTCGATGGCCACGACGCCCTGAGAGGTCAGGAAGTCGGGCACTGAACCCTCGGAACGCCACGACGAAGGGGCGTGGCACATCTCGCGGACCACGACGCCCCGCACGAAGGACGCGCGCGATTCCATGTCCGCGCCGTTGACCCCGTAGACGCCGATATGGGGCGAGGTCATCGTGACGATCTGTCCCGCGTAGCTCGGGTCCGTGAACACTTCCTGGTACCCGGCGAGCGACGTGTTGAAGACCACTTCGCCGGCCGTCTCGCCCTCTGCTCCGCACGAGAGTCCGGGGAACGTCGTCCCGTCCTCGAGGGCGAGCAGCGCACGCATCCGGTTGGTCACTTCGCCTCCTGACACCCGCGCCGCCTCGACGCCGCGGACGCGGGCGTCACTCGACCACCTTACCGTTTCTCAGGGCGAAGTACCCGCCGACGAGCACCTCTGTCGCGCGCCCCAGCAGCCGGGTGCCGAGGAACGCGGAGTTGCGGCTCTTGGAGCAGAAGTAGTCCGGCGCGACGTCGACCTTGGCTTCGGGGTCGACGATCGTGAGATCCGCAACGCATCCGACCTCCATGCGGACCGCCGGCAGCCCGAGCGCCTCGCGCGGGCCGTGGCACATCCAACGCGCCACATCCGCCCAATCGGCCCTCCCACTCGCCAGCAGGTGAGTGCAGACGAGGGGCAGTGCGGTCTCGAGCCCGGTCGTCCCGAAGGGCGCGAGCTCGAACTCGAGAGCCTTCTCATGCGGCGCATGTGGCGCATGATCCGTCGCGATGCAGTCGACCGTCCCGTCGAGCAGGCCCTCGACCAGCGCTGCCGCGTCTTCGGCAGTGCGCAGCGGCGGATCCATCTTCAGGTGCGTGTCATAGGACTCCGTGAGGTCGTCCTCGGTGAGGAAGAGATGGTGCGGCGTGACCTCGCACGTCACACGCACTCCACGCGCCTTCCCCTGCCGCACCAGATCGACGCCACGGCCGGTCGAGACATGCGCCACATGCAGCCGGCATCCGGTGAGCTCCGCGAGGCGGATGTCTCGCGCGATCTGTATCTCCTCGGCGGCGGCGGGCCAGCCCGGAAGGCCGAGCCGGGTGGAGACCACGCCCTCGTTCACGACGCCGCGGCCTGACAGGGTCGCATCCTCGCAGTGGCTCACGATCGGTACGTCGAATCGCTTCACGTAGTCCATCGCAAGGCGCATGAGACCAGCTTCGGGGACCCCGTGCCCATCGTCGGAGAAGGCGATCGCCCCGGACGCCACCATGTCGCCGATCTCCGCGAGCGACTCGCCGCGCTGGCCCGCGGTGATCGCGCCCAGGGGATGCACGCGCACCGCGCCCTCAGACGCCGCGAGCTCGAGCAGCGCGCGCACCGCGGCGCCCTGATCCGCCACCGGCTCTGTGTTCGGCATGGCGCATACGGCCGTGAAGCCGCCGTGCGCCGCCGCGCGAGTCCCGCTCGCCACGGTCTCCTCGTCCTCACGGCCCGGCTGTCTCAGGTGTGTGTGGGCGTCGACGAGCCCCGGGAGGAGCACCTTCTCGGCGCACTCCACCGTCTCGCCCTTCGGGATGGAGAGGTCCTGCCCGATCTCCACGATCCGCCCGTCGCGGATGACGATGTCGCACTCCTGGTCAAGGCCCACGGAGGGATCGACCGCGCGGACATGCCTAAGCAGCAGCGCCACTGTCCGCACCTCCCAAGAGCAGATACATGACGGCCATCCTCACCGCGACGCCCGCCTCCACCTGCTGGAGCACGAGTGAACGTGTGTCATCGGCGACATCGGCCGAGATCTCGACGCCACGGTTCATCGGTCCGGGGTGCATCACGATGCCGTGCGAGGGCAGCGCGCCAAGCCGCGCGGCGTTCATCCCCCACAGCGCCGCGTACTCCCTCACGCTCGGGAACGGCATGCCGGAGGCGCGCTCGCTCTGGACGCGCAGCATGTAGGCGACGTCCAGGGAGGGCAGCACCTCGTCGAGGTCCAGAACGACGTCGGCACCAAGAACGTCCGGCCGCGAGGGCATGAGCGTCGCGGGTCCGATCAACACAGGGGTCGCGCCGACGATCCGAAGAGCTCTCACGAGCGAGCCGGCGACGCGCGAGTGAAGGATGTCGCCCACGATCCCGACACGCAGGCCCTCGAGCTTCCCGAGCCGCTGTCTGATCGTGTAGAGATCGAGCAGGGCCTGCGTGGGATGCTCGTGCATCCCGTCGCCGCCGTTCACCACGGAACAGTCCATCATATCGGCGAGCATCCGGGGGGCTCCCGCGAAACGATGCCGTATGACGACCAGATCGCAGGCCATCGCGCCGAGGGTCGCAGCGGTGTCGCGCAGTGACTCGCCCTTCACCGTGGCCGAGGCGGACGCAGAGAAGTTGATGGCGTCCGCCGACAGGCGTTTCGCGGCGATCTCGAAGCTCGTCCGAGTGCGGGTAGACGGCTCGAGGAAGAGATTGATCACCGTGAGCCCTCGCAGCGTCGGCAGCTTCTTGATCCGGCGCTCGTTCACTTCGGCGAAGGACTCGGCGGTCTCCAGGACCCTCGCGATGTCGTCCGCCGAGAGATCGGCGATCGAAAGGACGTGGCGCGAGGAGAGCATGGGGCTCACTCCTCCCCCCGCTCCGCCAGGATGACGACCGCGTCCTCCGCGTCCGTCTCCTTCAGCAGGACCTTCACTCGCTCCCGTCCCGACGTCGGCACGTTCTTGCCCACGTAGTCCGCGCGTATGGGCAGCTCCCGATGGCCGCGATCGACCAGCACCGCGAGACGCACGCAGGAGGGTCGTCCGTAGTCCATCAGCGCGTCGAGGGCCGCCCGGATCGTGCGGCCCGTGTACAGGACGTCGTCAACGAGCACCACGCATCTGCCGGCGGGATCGAAGGGGATGTCCGTGCGGTGCACCTCCGGGTTCAGCCGCGTGGCGACGTCGTCACGGTAGAAGGAGATGTCGATGGTCCCGACGGGCACGCTGACGCCCTCGATCGCCCGGACCTGCTCCGCCAGACGGTCCGCCAGCACCGAGCCGCGCGTGACGATGCCCGCCAGCGCGAGTCCCTCCGCCCCCCGGTTGCCCTCCACTATCTCGTGCGCGATGCGCGTGAGAGCGCGATCGATCGCGCTCTCGTCCATCACGACCGCTTTCGTGCCCACAGCCATCTCCGCCGCCTCTCGGACCGTCGCCGGCCCCTCGACGCAAGAACGCCTCCCCGCGCAAGGCGGCAGAGGCGTCGAACAAGACGGAGGATATGCTCCCGCGGGCGTCGCCGCCCGCGCTCTTGTGTCGCCCTTGCCGGCCTCACGGGACCGGATTAAAGGTCGGGGGACACGTTACCCGAGAGCGGGCGCCGTGGGAATAGGCACGGACCCGAAGACGCGGCTGGACTCGCGCGGCAACCACGCAGCGCTAGACGCGCAGCCGCCTCTTGAGCAGTGGAAGGCGGACCTCGAAAGTCGTCCCCGGCTCGGGGGCGTTGGACCTGAACCCTACGGAACCGCCATGCTGTTCGACGATCTCTCGCACCACCGCGAGACCTATCCCGAAGCCGCTGCGCGCCCTCTCCCGGGCCGCGTCCGAGCGCCAGAATCGGGTGAAGATGCGCTCGCGCTCCTCATCGGGGATGCCGATGCCCGTGTCCGAGACCGTGGCGACAGCCATCTTCGGCTCCAGCACGAGCCTGACGGTCACCCGACCGCCCTCGGGGGTATAGCGCGCGGCGTTGCTGACGAGGTTGCTGAACGCCTGCGTGAGGCGGTCGGTGTCGCCGTTGACCACCCCGTCTGGAGCGATGTCCGTCTCCAGCTGCAGGTCGAGCGAGTCCAGCAGCGCGCGGTGACTCTCCACCGCGCGATCAAGGGGCACCGCGGGGTCCATCTCGGACCTCCGGAACTGGACGCTGCGATTCTCGAGCCGCGACAACTCGAGGATCGAGTCAGCGAGACGAGCCAGCCTCACCGTCTCGTTGCGGACGATGCCGAGGTGCTCGCCGTCGGCGGGCACGACACCGTCCTGCATCGCCTCGACCGTGGCCTGGATGGCCTGCAATGGCGTGCGCAGCTCGTGAGCGACGTCGGCTGTGAGCCTGCGCTCGAACTCGCGCTCCGCCTGTATCGAATCGGCCATCTCGTCGAGCGTGTGACCCAGTACGCCGACGGGCCCCTCGGCGCTCATGCCTGTGCGGGCTTCACGCACGCCTCCCCGGAGGGCCGCGGCGGTCTGCGTGACGCGGTCGATCGGCTTGGTGAAGACGCGCGAGTAGAGGATGCCCGCGGCGCTCGCGAGGATGACGGCGAAGACCGTCGCGAGCGCGAGCCCCTGCGTCGACGCGCTGCGGAACTGCACGTCGGAGTCGAGGAGGAAGGATCCTGCCGACAGAGGGGCGACGCGAACCGACCCCACCTTCAGGCCGAGAGAGTAGACCGGTACCGTTATCACCGGCTCCAGCATGGGGGCGGTGCTCTCCTGGCTTGCGGAAGGGTTGCCCTGTGGAGACAGCTGGATCTGAGTCGTACCGGGGATGGTCTGAGTCTTCAGAGTGACACCGCTGTCGGCGATGATCACACCGTGCGTGTCCAGGAGTTGGACACGCAGATTCGAGTTCTCAGCGTAGTTGACCATCGAGTCCAGCACCGCCACGCTCCACGCGCCGTTACCCTGGAACGCAACGCTGGCAAGACCCGCCTCCTCCTTCGCCTGTCCCTGCACACGCTCGCGGACGTACGCGTCGAACGAGCTCTGCCAGCTGACCACGAACACGATGGTCGCGAGCAGCGCGGTGAACGCCGCGACGGCGGCGAAGGCGAGCCCCAGCTGGGCGCCGAGCCGGGGCCGTCTCACAGTCGGGGCGTCCCTTCGGACGTCTCGGCGGGCTCGAAACGGTATCCCACGCCGGTCACCGTGTGGATGAAGCGCGGAGTGCGCGGATCGTCGTCCAGCTTCGCTCGCAGGTTCTTCACGTGCGAGTCTATGGCGCGCTCGTAGCCCTCGAAGTCGTAGCCCAGGACCTTCTCTACGAGCTCCATCCTCGGGTAGACGCGACCCGGATATCGGGCGAGGGTGACGAGGAGCTTGTACTCGCTCGCGGTGAGATCGAGTTCCTTGTCAGCCAGATAGACGCGATGGCCCCGCAGGTCGACCGTGAGCTCTCCGTACTGCATCCGATCGCGCTGCGGATCCGACTCCGCGTGCGCGCGTCTCATGAGCGCCCGCACCCGCGCGACCAACTCGCGCGGGCTGAACGGCTTGACCAGGTAGTCGTCGGCCCCGATCTCGAGACCGCTGATGCGCTCCTCCTCGCTGCCCTTGGCCGTGAGCATGATGATGGGCACGTCCGAGACGTCCCGGATCCGTCGGCACACCTCTTCGCCGCGGACCTTGGGCAGGTTGAGGTCGAGAACGATCAGATCGAACCTCTTCCGGTTCGCCTGCTCCAGCGCGGCCGCCCCGTCACCGACGGCGGTGACCCAGAAGCCCTCCTTCTCCAGGTAGGCTCCCACGACATCGCGGATGTTGCGCTCGTCCTCGACCAGCAGGACCCGCTGACCGCTCTCCATGCTCTTCGTCCCTTTCGAGTCGCTCGCGCCGAGAAGGCGCGCATCACACCGTCACCGGCCTCCGGCCGTGCCGCAGTCCGTCATCCCTCAGTGGGGGTCGCCGGAGTCTTCTCGGCGCTCGTCGACGTGTCATCGAGCAAGGAACACGCCGATGGGGAGCCCGCTGGCGTCAGAGCCGCCGCGAGCACCTCCTGGCCGACGACTGTCCGCCCCTCGCTCCTGTCGGCGATAGAGTCCAGCGCGGACAGAAGATCTGACGGCAACGGGTCGCGGATCTCGAGGTGCTCCCCGCTCACCGGATGGTCCAGCGACAGCGAGTAGCTGTGCAGGAACTGCCTGGTGAGGCCAAGATCCTCCTTGATGCGCTTGCGACCGTAGAGAGGGTCGCCCACGACCGGATGCTTGATGTAGGCCGCGTGGACCCTGATCTGATGGGTCCGCCCGGTCTGCAGCTTGCACTCGATCAGCGTGTAGCCGTCGTCGACGGCGCCCGCCTCGAACCTCTCGAGGGTCTTGAACGAGGTCACTGCCTGCCTTGAGCGGGCCGCGTCGGTGACGGCCATCCGGCGCGGATCCTTCGCGTCCCGCCCGATGGGGGCGTCGATGAGCCCGCTGTCGGGCACGAGACGCCCGTGGACCAGCGCGATGTAGCGACGGTCGATCAGGCGCTGCTGGATGCCGGACTGGAGCGCCCTCTGCACGTCGTCGTCCTTGGCGACGAGCATCAGACCCGACGTGTCCTTGTCCAGCCGGTGCACGATGCCCGGCCGCTCGTCGCCCGCAGCACCGCTCAGCTCGGTGGAGTGCGCCAGCAGCGCGTTGACGAGCGTACCGCTCCAGTGCCCATGGGACGGATGGACCACGAGTCCCGCCTGCTTGGACAGCACGATCAGCCAGTCGTCCTCGAAGCGCACATCGAGAGGTATCTCCTCGGCCAGCATCTCAGTGTGCTCGGCCAGTGGGACCTCGATGGAGATACGGTCCCCGCCTCGCGCCTTGTAGCGCTTGTTGACGGTCTGGCCGTTGACCCGCACGCAGTTGCGCTCGATGAGCCGCTGCGCCACGGCGCGGCTCGGCAGGAGCCCGGAGGTGCAGATGAGGACGTCCACGCGGCCGCCCGCCTCGTCAGAGCGGACGGTGTGAGTGAGGACGTCACCGGCCTCCGTGTTCACTGCGACCCCTCTCCGGGATTCTCGGGGCGCTCCGATGCGTCGGAGGTGACGGCCTCATGAGAGGTCGGTCCGAACAGCAGCCACCAGACCAGCATCCCTACCCCCACGCAGATGGACGCATCCGCCACGTTGAAGACCGGGAAGTTGAAGGGCACCTGGATGAAGTCGGTCACCCAGCCGTTCAGCGCGCGGTCCACGAGGTTGCCGGCGGCCCCTCCGCCGACCAGGCCCAGAGAGACGATGACCCACGGACTGCTCGGCCGCCAGCGTCCGGCGTACACGATCACCGAGATCACCACGATCACCGAGACCGCGATGAAGACCGGGCTGCCGCCCTGCAGGATCCCGAATGCGGCGCCGGCGTTGCGTGTGTACGTCAGCCGGACGAGGTCGTCGACGAGAGGAACGGACGTGCCGGGGAGACCCATAGTGGCTCGCACGAGGCCCTTGGCGATCTGGTCGAGGGCCACGACGGCCGCCGCGATCAGTACGACCGCGACCGCGGGGCGACCGCGCACTACCGGGACTCCTCCCACTCCTTGCACGCGATACAGAGCTCAGCTGCCGGCATCGCGCCGAGTCGTCCGACCGGTATCGACTTCCCGCAGCGCAGGCATGCGCCGTAGGTGCCGTCCTCGATGCGGGCCAGTGCCTTCGTGACCGACTCGCAGAGCTCGCGGACGTTGTCCTCCAGGGACATGTCCAGCTCCTTGCCGAACGTCGCCGTGCCCTGGTCCGCCATATGGTCGCGGTAGTTGTTCTCGCCTGACGTCTCGGAGATGTTCGTCGCGCTCTCACGTTCGAGGTCGCCCAGCTCGTGCTGCAGGCGGTCTCTCTCTGCCTCGAGTGCGCTCTTCAGCCGCGCCAGATCAGCTGCGTCCATGGTCGGTACCCTCCGGTCTGGTGCGACGCCTTTGCTCGGGGCGCCGCGAATCGAAGACGCGACCCCCGACGGTTGTCGTGGGGTCGCAGCCTCGACCCGAGTATAGCATCGCCCTCGTGAACCCTACGTCTCGGCGAGGACGTTCGCGCACCGCGCGCACACTTCGGGGTGGCCCACGTCGCTCCCCACATCCTCGCGGATGTTCCAGCAGCGCGGGCACTTCAGACCGGGCGCCCGCGAGACCTCCACGACGGTCCCGTCACCGCGACGTACCTCGACGACGCCCACGAGGAAGAGGCCGGCAAGATCGGGCCGCGCCTCGAGCGCCTGTGCGTCCTCATTGGCGACGGTCACGAGAAGCGCAGCTTCCTGGCTCTTCCCGATCACGCCCGAGAGCCTCGCGTCCTCGAGCGCCTTGGTGACGGCCTCGCGCACGGAGAGCAGGCGCGCATAGCCTGCGCGCAGTGTCGCGGCCTCGGGACCGTGGTCGACCGCATCCGGCCAACCCGCGAGCTGAACGGACTCGATCCCTTGGCGCAGCGCATCGGGCATCGCGTGCCACACCTCTTCGGACGTGAAGGTGAGGATGGGAGCGATCAGGCGCACCAGGGCGGACAGGAGCGCCGCCAGCACGGTCTGCGCACTTCGCCGCGCCGCAGAATGCGCGGCGTCCGAGTACAGGCGGTCCTTGAGGACGTCGAGGTAGAAGGCCGAGAGATCGGAGACGCAGTAGTCGTAGATCAGCCGGTAGACGAGGTGGAACTTCCAGTCCTCGTAGGCGGCCGTCACGTCCCGGACCAGGTCGCTGAGCCCGACCATGGCATAGCGGTCCAGCTCCTCCATGTCCTGGAAGGGCACGGCGGCTGACGCGTCGTAGTCGTAGAGGTTCGACAGCAGGAATCGGAAGGTGTTGCGGATGCGGCGGTACGCCTCGCTCGTACGATCCAGGATCTCCTCCGAGACCGAGACGTCCTGACCGTAGTCGGCGCTCGCCGCCCAAAGGCGGACCACGTCCGCGCCGAAGCGCTTCACGACATCGTTCGGGAGGATGGTGTTGCCGAGCGACTTCGACATCTTCCTGCCGTCACCGTCCACGATGAACCCGTGCGTCAGGACCGAGCGGTACGGGGCCTCACCGTATGTCCCGACGCTTGTCAGCAGCGCCGATTGGAACCAGCCGCGGTGCTGGTCCGACCCTTCGAGATACAGGTCGGCGGGACGGCGCAGCTCCGGTCGCGCTTGAAGAACGCTCGTATGCGAGACGCCCGATTCCCACCACACGTCGAGGATGTCGTCCTCGGGCTTGAGCGCGGTGCCGCCGCAGCGGGGACACGCGGTCCCCGGCGGAAGGTACTCGGCGGGCTGCCGCACGAACCAGGCGTCGGCTCCCTCGGCTTCGAAGAGCGCGGCCACCGCTTCGAAAGTCGCGTCGGTGGCGACCGTCTCCCCACACTTCACGCAGGTGAACACGGGGATCGGGACGCCCCAGGCACGCTGGCGTGAGATACACCAGTCGGGTCTGTCCCCCACCATCGACGCCATCCGGTTGATCGACCAGCCGGGGATCCACTGGACCTCGTCGATCGCCTTCATCGCCGCAGCCCGGAGAGGCAGCACACCCTGGCCCGCCCGGTCCATCGCGACGAACCATTGCTCGGTGGCCCGGAAGATCACCGGCTCCTTGCATCTCCAGCAGTGCGGGTAACTGTGCGAGATCGTCTGAGCGGCCACAAGGGACCCGCGCTCGCGCAGCCACTCGATGATCGTGCGGTTGGCGTCGAAGACGTGCAGACCCTCGAACGGCCCGCCCCCGGCGTCGAACACGCCGTTGTCGTCGACGGGCATCGGCATCGGCAGGCTGAAGCGCTGGCCGACGAGCCAGTCCTCCTCGCCGTGACCGGGCGCGGTGTGGACCGCACCCGTGCCGGTGGTGAGCTCCACGTGCTCGCCCGTGACGATCACACCCTCCACACCCTCGTGGACAGGATGCCGGTAGCGCAGGCCCTCGAGCGCCGAGCCCTTCACGCGCACCGGCAGAACGGTGTAGTCGTCCCATCGGGCCGCCTCCGCCACCGCGGGGACCAGCTGCTCGGCCATGACGAGGATCCGGCCTCCGGCACGGACCGCTGCATAGTCCGCGCTCGCCGCCAGCGTGACGGCGACGTTCGCCGGGAGGGTCCACGGGGTCGTCGTCCAGATGAGCACGCTGATCGGTTCCGTGACCTCCGCCCACGCCGCGGGCCTGGAGAGCAGTTCGAAAGCCACGTAGATGGAATCCGACGCGTCGTCCGCGTATTCGATCTCCGCCTCGGCCAACGCGGTGTGACAGCGCGTGCACCAGTGGATCGGCTTCGCGCCCTTGTAGATCATCCCGCGCCGGTACATCTCCTGGAAGATGCGCACGTTGCCGGCCTCGTAGGCATGGTTCAACGTCAGATAGGGATCCGCGAAGTCGCCTCGCACACCGAGTCGCTTGAACTCCGCCGCCTGGATGTCGACGAACTCGAGCGCCCACTCGCGGCACAGCCGGCGGACCTCGGCCTGCGACGAGCGTCTCATCCCCTCGGGGCCGAGCTTCTTCTCCACCTGGTGCTCGATCGGCTGACCGTGGCAGTCCCAACCGGGCACGTAGGGCGATACGAACCCGCGCATGGTCTTGTACTTCACGACCAGGTCCTTGAAGACCTTGTTGAACGCGGTACCCATGTGGATGTGGCCGTTGGCGTACGGCGGGCCGTCGTGGAGCACGAACATCGGGCCGCCGGTGTTGACCTCGAGCGAGCGACGGTAGATGTCCATGCTGTCCCAGAGGGCGAGCCAGTCCGGCTCCTTCGCGCTGAGGTTGGCCCTCATCGGGAACGCCGTCTGCGGCAGGTTCATCGTCTGCTTGTAGTCCGGCTTGTCAGCCATCTCGCTCTCCCCTTGTCGTCGTGTCGATCCACTCTCACCGCGCGCACAAAGAGACGCACCTCGTCCTCTCGCCGGGACGAAGCGCGCCTCAAAGGGGTCTGCACTCCGCGGTACCACCCAGCTTGCGCCGGCCGGCCTCTCACCGGCCCGCGCGCCACTCGGACGCGGTCGATAACGGGCCGCGCGCCCCGTCGGAGCCTACCCGGCGCCTCTCGAAGCGCCGATCGGTCCGAGGCTGGTGAGGTGATGTTCGAGGAGACTTCCCGCCGCGGGGCTCGCACCCTGTCCCCGCTCGCTGCCGGCGGAACACTCGCCTGCTCTACTCGTCCTCGTCGAAGCCTGTGACTTCATGGTGCCACGCGGGATCGCGCGCGGCGTCGTCAAAGGGTAGCGCGCCTGAAGCGGGAGGGTCAAACAGGTACGCAACAGCTGGCGCAGGATCGGCGCAGGACAGGAGACCGCAGGCCCGGCTCAGTCTGCGTGCGACAGGCGCTCGACCGCCTCGGGCGTCGCTCCCTTGATCTCAAGGGTCTTCACCCGGGCTGATTCTCCGGATACGCAGCGCACCGCGCTCTTCGGAAGGCCCAACTTCTTGGCGACCACTCGGCAGACCGCGGCGTTCGCCTTCCCGTCCACCGGAGCGGCGGTGACCCGCACCACAGGCACCCCGTCAGGGGCCGCCACCACGCCCTCCCCGCTGCTTCGCGGCGAGACGCGGACGCGCAGCCGCACCGGCACGGGTCAGTCGATCTCCTCGATGTCGAGGTCGTCGTCCCTCTCGCCGATGGCCGAGCTGCGCGGGAAGCGGAACTCCTCTGGAACGTCCAGCTCGGGGATGGCGGGCTCTTCCACGCCTTCCTCGCCGACCTCGCCGAGTGAGAGTGAACTCACGGAGCCGCCCGATGACGATCCCTGGGTGAGGATGGGCTCGGTGCTGCCCTCGAGAGGCTTCGAACGCTCCCCGTCGTCCGCGGCGGCGGCGGCGTCGAGGTCCGGCTTGAACGGCGCGATCGGCTTGGAGGCGGGCTTCGCAGACTGCTCTTCAGCCGCTTCCATCGCAGGCTGTGACGTTTCGTCCGCGAACTCCTCGGTCTCGGTACCTGACCCGGCGACCGCCTTCTCGGCGGACTTCGCACGGCGGCGGGCCCTCCGCGGCTCCTCGTCGGAGGCGGTCTCGTCGACATCGGCGAGGTACGACTCGAGCCGCTGTCGGAAGTCCGCGCGAAACTCGTCGCTGGTCTTGCGGAGCCTGGCGAGCTCGGCCTGGCTGCGCTGACGCTCGGCGAGCGCGTCCTGGACCATCTCCTTGGACTTCAGCTCGGCATCGCGCACGAGCAGGTCCGCCTCGCTCTGCGCGCGGGACTTGATGTCCTCGGCGGAAGTCTGAGCCGCGAGCATGGTGTTCTGGAGCGTCTGTTCCATCTCCGTGTAGGAGCGGACGCGACCCTCGGCCGCCTCCAGCTTCTCGCTCAGATCGATGTTCTCCTTGAAGAGTCGCTCGAACTCGTCGGCCACTTCGTCAAGGAACTCGTCGACCTCCTCCGGGTTGTAGCCGCGCAGGGAGTTACGGAACTCCTTGTGATGGATGTCGAGTGGCGTGAGCTTGATGGCCATGACGCGTCCTTTCAGACCTTGCGGGACCGCAGCCGCCCCTTCTCCCCGACCCACGTGCACGATACCAGACACGCTGTCACAGGAACCTGATCACGCCCGCCAGTATCTCGAGGACGAGGATGGCCAGGACCGGAGAGAGGTCGAGGCCTCCGGCGCCGATCATGATCGGCGGGACGAAGCGGCGGAACAGACCGAGATAGGGCTCGCACAGACTCGCGAGCACACGGTAGAGATCGTAGATCACTCCTTGCGAGCCGGGGCCGACCAGCCACCCCAGTAGCACGTAGCCGATGATCAGCAGGATGTAGAAGTCGATGATGGGGACGAGCAGCCCGGCCAGGCGCATCGTCACATCCCCAACTCGCGTGAGCGAGCCACGGCCGCCCGCACCGCAGCGGCGAAGGCAGAGCGGACGCCCGCCTTCTCAAGCTCATTGATCGCCGCGATCGTGCTCCCGCCGGGGCTGGAGACGGCGTCGATGACCGCCTCAGGATGCTCCCCTGTGCGCGTGATCAGCTCCACGGTCCCGCGAAGCGTCTGAAGGGCGAGCCTCTGCGCGAGGTCGCGGGTCAGGCCCTCGCGCACTCCGGCTCGCGCGAGGGCGTCCACCACGAGCGCGACGTACGCCGGGCCGGAGCCCGAGATCGCCGAGCAGGCGTCCTGGTAGCGCTCTTCAACGACCGCCACATCCCCGATCGACCCGAAGAGCGCCTCGACGTCGGCTACGTTCACGGCGGTCGACTCGCTGCCTCCGCTCACCACGGACATCGCGGCGCCGACGAGCGCGGGCGTGTTGGGCATGACGCGCACCACCGGAGTGCCTTCGGGAAGCAGCGACTCCAGCCGCGCACAGGTGACGCCCGCGGCGATGCTGATGACGAGAGCGCCCTTCTCGATCGCGGGCGCGAGCGCACCGACAACGCCATCGATCACCTGCGGCTTGACCGCGAGGAGCACCGCGTCCGAGCCCGAGACCGCCTCTTGCCCCTGCGCGACAGCCGGCACGCCGAAACGCTGCGTCAGCGCCGCGCGACGGTCGGCCGAGGGTTCAGCGACGACGACGGTGAAGCCCGCTCCAGCCGGAGTGGCGAGAAGGCCTCCCACGATCGCTTCGCCCATGCGGCCGCCACCTATCACGGCCAGGCGTCGGATAGTCACCGGGCTAGTCCCCGAAGAGATTCGAGGTGCGCGACCGGACGGTCCCGGCGGCCGAGACATCGACGTTGCGCGGTGACAGCATGAAGACGCGTTCCGAGACCTTCTGCAGACCGCCGTCGAGACCGTAGGTGAGGCCCGACGCGAAGTCGAGGAGGCGCTTCGCGAGCTCCGGGTCGGTCGACGAGAGGTTGATGATGACGGGCTGGCCGGCCTTGAACTTGTCGGCGATCGACTGCGCCTCGGCGTAGCTGCGTGCCTCCACAGTGTGGATGCGCACCTGCGGGGCCGGCGCCCCTGTGTTGTTCACCTGCGGGACTGCCCGCAGTGGCGCCGCCTGACGCGCCCGCGCCAGGTCGGGCTCGCGGCTCACCCGGCGCACGGAAGCCGGATCGGGGCCGCGCTGAGAGGTGTAGCGAAGGGACGGAGGAGCCGAGAGATCGCCGGTGTCGTCGGCGTACGCGTCGTCGGACGCATATTCGTCGTCCTGGGCGTAATCGTCCTCGTACGGTTCGTCCTCATACTCGTCGGCGAGCCCGAGCATGACTTTGACGCGCTGCATGAACCCCATCGGACGAAGTCTCCTTGGCGAGTCGTGGCGGCGCGGCGCGCCGGCGCTAGCGGCCGAAGATGGCCCTGCCTACGCGGACGATTGTAGCGCCTTCTTCCACGGCCACGGCGAAATCGTTGGTCATGCCCATGCTCAACTCCGTGAGCTCGACGCCGTCGCGATGCAGGGCCTGCAAACGACCGAGCCACTGCGCGCACTCCGCGAACACCCACCGCACCGATTCGGGCCGTGCGGCGAGTGGCGCCATGGTCATGAGACCGCGAACTCGAACGCCCGGCAGGTCGCTCGCGAGAGCGACCGCCTCCTCCGCCTCCTCCAGACTCATGCCGTGCTTGGTGGCCTCGCTGGAGACGTTCACCTCGAGAAGGACAGGCTGGACGACCGCGACCTCCCGCGCGCGACGGTCGATCACCCGCAGCAGGTGGAGCGTGTCGACGCTGTGGATGAGATCGGCGCGGCCCACGACCTGCTTCACCTTGTTGGTCTGGAGCGTGCCGATGAAGTGCCAGTGCTCGTTGGGGAACAGCGCACGCTTGGCCGTGAACTCAGGGGCCCTGTTCTCGCCGAGATCGTGCATCCCCGCGGCGACCGCCTGCGCGATCTCGGCCGGGCCCGCGGTCTTCGTGGCGGCCAGCAGAGTGACCTCTGACGGGCGGCGTCCTGCGATATCGGCAGCGTCGGCGACCTGCGCGAGCACCTTCCGGTAACGTTCCGCGATCACGCTCACGCGGCGGCCTACCGCTCCGCCGACTCGCCGGTCGCCTCGAAGGTGCCCGTGAGCATGTACTGCATCCGCTCGCCGATGTCGACCGCGTTGTCGGCGATGCGCTCAAGGCAGCGTGCGGCCACGATCATCGATGAGGCCCACTCGATGTCCTCTTCGTCCTGCAGCCGCGCGAGTTCGCGGAAGAACTGCTTGTAGAGGTGGTCGATGGGCTCGTCGAGGTCCGGGAGCTTCCTCGCGAGGTCAAGATCGTTCTTCTCCAGCGCCTCGAGACACGCCTCGAGGACCCGGTGCACGAGGTTGCCCTGGGCCTGGATGAGATCGCTGAGCGTCTGGGGACCGCGGCGCGACGCGGTGCGGCGGGCCGAGTTCGCGATGTTCACCGCGAGGTCGCCCATGCGCTCCAGATGCCACGCGATGTAGGTGAGCGAGTGGAGGAGCCGAAGGTCGCGGGCGACCGGGAACTGCGTCGCCATGACCTCGAGTGCATGTTCCTCGACCGCCAGCGTGCGCTGATCGACCTCGTCGTCGCCTGCGACGACCGTCGCCGCCAGGTCGGGGTCACCCTCGACGAGCGAGCGGACGCTGAGCACCGTCTGCTCCACACAGCGACGACCGATCGACACGACTTCGGCTTTCAACTCCTTCAGTTCCTGCCGGAAGCCTTCACGCAATGCCGACGCCCCCCTCCGTGTGACCGACGAACCACGGCGCGTGCACGTGGCGCGCCGGACCCTGATGGTAACGTACCCCGGCCCACCACGGTCTCCTCTCGATCGGCACCTTGCAGTGCACCTAGCCGAACCGGCCGGTGATGTAGTCCTCTGTGCGACGGTCGCGAGGCGTGGTGAACAGCGTCGCAGTCCGGTCGAACTCGATCAGGTGCGCCGCCTCGCCCGCCAGCTCCTGCAGGAAGAACGCGGTGTAGTCGGAGACCCTCGCCGCCTGCTGCATGTTGTGCGTGACGATCACGATGGTGATCCGGTCCTTGAGCTCCGCCATCAGATCTTCGACCTTCTGGACCGACGTCGGGTCGATGGCCGAGCAGGGTTCGTCCATGAGCAGGACCTCGGGCTCCACCGCGAGCACGCGGGCGATGCACAGGCGCTGCTGCTGCCCGCCCGACAGGGTGAGCCCACCTCGGCCGAGGATGTCCTTGACCTCTTTCCATACGTTCGCGCGCTTGAGCGACTCTTCGACCACGGCGTCGAGGTCGGCGCGCTTCCTCATGCCATGCAGGCGAGGACCGTACGCCACGTTGTCGTAGATCGTCATCGGGAACGGGTTCGGCTGCTGGAAGATCATCCCCACCCGGCGCCTGAGGTCCGCGGGATCGACGCCCGGTCCGTACACGTCGTGTCCGTCGAGCCGGACCTTGCCCTCGCATCGCGTCCCCGGGATCAGGTCGTTCATGCGATTGAGACAGCGCAGGAACGTCGACTTCCCGCATCCCGACGGCCCGATGAACGCCGTGACCGCGTGCTCCTTGATCCGCACGTCGATCCCCGACAGCGCGTTGAACGCTCCATAGAAGAAGTCGAGGCCGTCCACGGTGAACTTGTCCGCGCCCGCCGAGAGGACGTCGCCGGGGTCTTGGGACGCGAGCTTGTCCGTCATCCCTGCATGCTCCTGTTCCGGCGGCTGACCCAGCGCGCCACGATGTTGAATGCGAGAACCATGAGGACCAGGACGAGAGCGGTGCCGTACGCCGCGTGGAGGTTGATGCCGTCCTGCGCCAGCAACATGAGGTGCACCGGCATGGTGCGGCCTCCGTCGGAGGGGAACAGCGGCGCATTGATCATCGTGCCCATGGTGTAGATCACGACAGCTGTCTCCCCCGCCGCACGGCCGGCGGCAAGTATCACGCCGGTGGTGATCCGCGGCGTCGCGGACGGAAGCACGATCCTCGACACGGTCTGCCACTTCGTCGCGCCGAGTCCGTAGGAGCCCCATCGGGCGTACCGGGGCACCGACCGGATCGCCTCCTCGGTCGTGCGCATCACTATCGGCAGCAGGAGGAAGGACAGGGCCAGGGCCGCCGCGAGCACGGAGAACTTGAGGCCGGCGCCCTCGACGAACGCAGCCAGGCCGAACAGCCCCATGACGATCGAGGGCACGCTCGCGAGCGAGTCCGCGGCGAACCGGATCGTCCGGACGAGGCGACCCTGTACCGCGTACTCGGCCAGATAGACGGCCGCCAGCACCGCCACGGGCGTCGTGATGAGCATGGCGAGGGCGGTCACATACACCGTCGACTGGATGGTCGGCCAGATCCCACCTTCCATGTTCACGCCGTGCGGCCACGTGAAGATGAAGGCCGGCGTCAGCGACCCGATCCCGTTCACGACCACGTACAGGAGGATCGCCCCCAACGCGGCGACGGTCGTGATCGCCGCGAGCCAGATCACGCCCAGGGCGAGTCCGTTCGTGAGGCGCTTGTCCACCCGCTCGAGCGATCGCACGACCTTCTAGTCCCCTTCCCCGCGCGACCTGGAGATCACGCGGATGGATGCGACGAAGATCATCGAGATGACGAAGAGCACGATCGCCACGCCGAACAGTGCCGTGCGATGGTCGCCCGAGGCATACGGCATGTCCATCACGATGACTGTCGTGAGGGTCAGAAAGGGCTTGAAGATGCTGTCGGGGATCACCGGCGCGTTGCCGGCGATCATCACCACCGCCATCGTCTCGCCGATGGCCCGGCCCATCCCGAGGATGACCGCGTCGATGATCCCGATACGCGCCGCGGGCAGCAGCACGCGCCAGATCGTCTGCCACTTGGTGGCGCCCATCGCGTACGAGGCCTCACGGATCCCCTCGGGGACCGAGCGGAGCGCATCCTCGGTGAGGGTCGCGATCGTGGGCACGATCATGACGCCCAGGATCACCCAGACGGTGAACAGACCGAAGCCCAATCCGCCGAACACTCTGGCGATGATGGGCCGCAGAAGGACGAGCCCGAAGAACCCGTAGACGACGGAAGGGATGCCGGCGAGCAGCTCGACCGCAGGTCTCGTCACTTCGCGGACTCGCGGGCTCGCCACCTCGGAGAGGAACACCGCCGTGCCAACGGCCAGGGGCGCGCCGAGCACGAGACCACCCGCCATGGCCAGAAGGGAGTTCACGACGAGCGTCAGGATCCCGAAGAGGCCCTTGGTCGGATACCAGACGCGTCCCCCGAGGAACTCTCCGATCCCGAGCTTGGCGAAGATCGGCCATCCCTGGTAGCCCACGAACACGAAGATGAGTGTGACGCCGGCGACGGCCACGCACGCGCACACAAGAAAGGCGTTGCGCAGTAGCGCCTCCTTGAGATGCGTCGCCCGCGAGATCCGGGACAGGCCACCGTTCCCCGCGGGTCCACGGTCCTGCGGCGCAGGTGCCTGCGCCTGCCCCTCCCGCGGGCTCCCGGCGCTCACTTGAGCGCCTTGTCGATGGGAAGGAAGCCCGCGTCTCGCACGACAGCGTCCTGCACTGGTGTGGACAAGACGAAGTCGATGTACGCCTTCGCCAGACCCTTGGGCTGCCCCTTCGTGAAGAAGTGCAGCACTCTGGAGATCGGATACGTGCCGTCGGCCACGGTGGCCTCCGTCGGACGGATGCGATCGATGGCCACAGCCTTCACGCCACGGTCGACGAAGCCCAGCGATATAAAGCCCACGGCGCCGGGACTCTCGGTGACCACGGCTCGCACCTGACCCGTCCCCGGAAGTACCGCCGCCGTGCGGTCGAAGTCACGACCCTTCAAGACGATCTTCGAGAAGGCGTCGCGGGTCCCCGATGCCTCGTCCCGGTTCACGAGCCCGATCGGCATGTCATGCCCGCCGACCTGACTCCAGTTCGTGATCCGTCTCTCGAAGATGGCCGCTGCCTGCTGCATGGTGAGGGCGCGTACGGGGTTGGAGGGATTGACGATGACGGCGATGGCGTCCAGAGCGATCTTCGTATCGACTAGTCCGAGCTTCTTCTCCTCGGGAGCGAGCTCGCGTGACGACGTCCCGATGTCGCTGGTCCCCTGACTCACGGATTCGATGCCCTGGGAAGACCCCACACCCGCCACCAGGATCCGTGTCCCCGGGTGGGCGGCCTGATACATGTCCGCAGACGCTTCGGCGATGGGGAGGATGGTCGTCGACCCGGTGACGGTGAGCTTCTGCTGCGCGGGCCCCCCAACCGAACATCCGGCGGTCATGGCGAGTGCCACCAGGCCGGCGAGCAACAGCACGACCCGCGACCGGCGTCTCATGCCGAGGGTCCCAGGATGCACGCAAGGGCGGCGTGGCGCCCGGTGACGCCCTCCGCGCGATAGGAGTAGAACCTGTCGGTCGACTCGGCGGTGCACAGACCGCTGACGACCTGGGACCTCGGTGGCACCCCGGCCTCGCAAAGGGTCGCAGAAACGACGGCGCCCAAGTCCAGCCGGTCTCGGGCCGCCGCGATACTACCAAACGTGTTAACGAATTGGGAAACGAGTCCGTCGTCCACGGGATAGTGACAGGGGCCGATGTGGGGGCCGACGTATGCGGTCAGGTCCTCGGTCCGGCAGCCGGCGAGCCGGGCGAGGCGTCGCGCAGCGAGGCCGGGCAGCCGCCCCAGTGCGCCCCTCCACCCTGCGTGCACGACCGCCACGGCCCGCTCGGGCCCGGGCGCGACCAATACCACCGGCACGCAGTCCGCGAAGCACAACATCAGCGGCACGCCCGGCTGCCTCGTCAGGAGCGCGTCCGTCGCGGGGATTCGCGGCGCCCCGCCGGGCACCGCGAATGCGCCGGATCCCGCGGTGTCGTTGTCGACTGTAAGGGCGCGGGTGCCGTGCACCTGTTCAGGCACCGTCAGACGGTCGCGCAGGCGACCGATCCCCAGCGCGGCGAGCAGCCGGGTCCGATTCCCGTCGACACGCGCTGGGTCATCGCCCACATGCGCTGCGAGGTCGAGGGACGCATACGGCGGTTGCGACGTGCCACCCCCGCGCTCCGTGAAGGCGACAACGATCCCCGTGTCCGTCTTCAGAGCCGGGTCCGTGAGCACGTGGATACCTGCACAGCTGACCCTCTCGAGCACGGCACCCGGCATGCGACCCTGCCTCCCTGTGAGCCCGTCCCAGATTGCCGTAGCGCCGCGCGCAGGGTTGCTGCACACTGATGTTCGCAGCGTACTCCGAACGGTGTGCTCGTACCGGTCGGAGCGATGCTCCGTCAGACCGTTCGCCGGGGGGGGTGAATCTCATGAAGCGGTCAACGAAGCTCTTCCTCGTGTGCTCTGCGTTCTTTGTGGCGGCTGTCGCCGCGGCTCCGGCGTACGCGCAGGACTTCTCGTCGAGCGGCGGCAATGCGGCTGGGGCCGGCCTTGGCATCGCGGTTCTGTGCTGCTACGGCGTCTTCGGCCTCGTCTTCCTGG
>CAIKZH010000165.1 GCA_903831865.1 uncultured Coriobacteriia bacterium | reverse complement strand
CGATCCCGACCACGATCCCGATGCCGGTCATCATCAGGAACATCAGGAAGGCCCCACGCTTGGCCCACAGGTCACGCCAGCCCTGCTTCAAGGAATCGATCACGTGCCGATCGTCGAGAACGGCGTAGTTGAGGGCGAGCTGCCTCACGATCCCGAAGATCGTGCCGACCACTATCAACGCCACGGTCAGTACGAACATCACGCCACAGAGACCCGCGATCGCCCCCAGGATAGAGCTCTGGCCGCTGCTGCCGGCAGCAGCGGCCAGCACGAGTCCCAGTGCGACGAGCATCACTACGACGATCGCCAGGACGGGCAGGGCGGCCAGGAGTTCGACGCCGAAGATCCTCCACCACTTAGAGAAGCCCGCGCCCCAGCCGGGGCCGCCGCGGACCTCGCGCGCCTCGTCCGCCTGGTCGGTGAGATAGATCAGCCCGCCGCGTGCAGCCACCGCGAGGACGAAGAGCACGAACCCGATGACGAACAGCACGACGGCCGCGACGATGATGAGCGACCAGTACGGCTGGATCCTCGCCAGGGTGGACTGCACCGCCGCCTGGGCCGACTGCGCGCTGGTCGCGCTGCCGCCGTTATTGAATGAGCTGGTGTTGAAGCTGTTCCCGTTGACGCCGGCCGACGCCCCGGCGAACAGCCCGAACAGCCACAGGATCTTGTGGTTCCACGTGACGTTCCATGCCCTCTTGAGGATCCCTGCGTAGTCCATGTTCTCCCCCTGGTCGGCTGTGCGGTCTTCCTACTCCGCTGTGACGAGTTCGTAGTCGGCGCTGCCCAGTCCCACAGCCTCTGCATACGCGATGGCTGCTGTCCCGTCCACCCCCGTGATGCTGCTGAACTTGTCGTCTCCCGCGCCGAGCCCCTCTCCTCGCGAGCCGGGAAGTCCGGCGGCGGCTGTCACCATGTCGTAGGCGGCACGGTCGACAGCCACGATGTCCGTCGATGCGAGCACGCCGATGTCTCCGACGATCGGCGCGTCAGAGAAGTTCCAGCAGTCGCAATCCGGCGAGACCGCGGTGATGAACGAGACGAAGAGCGACTTCCCCTCCTTGCCGGTGAGCACGCCCTTCGCGTGCTCCACGATCTTCTCCTGAAGAGCCTCAGGTGTCGTCTTCCACTGGATGGCGATCGCACCGCTCGGGCACGCCGCGACACACTCGCCACAGCCGTAGCACAGCGCGCGATCGACCGTGGCGACGCGGTCAGGCCCGATGGCCATGGCGCCAACCGGGCACCACCGAACGCACCGGCCGCACGCCGTGCACTTGTCGGCGCCGACCTTGGGGTCGAAGTCGGAGTGCATCCTCTGTTTGGCGGATCGGCAACCCAGTCCCATCCCGATGTTCTTGAGCGCGCCGCCGAACCCGGTCGCCTCGTGACCCTTCACGTGCGTGACCGCGACCAGCGCGTCCGCGTGGACGGCCGCCGCGCCGATCCGCACGGTCTCGAAATGCTTCCCGTCGACACGGACATCGCATGCGTCACGCCCGTCGATCCCGTCGGCGATGACGATGGGGGCCTCGACGGTCGCGTAGCTGAAGCCGTTCTGGATGGCGCACTGAAGGTGGTCCACGGCGTTCGCGCGCATGCCGCTGTACAGAGTGTTCGCGTCGGTGAGGAACGGCTTGCCGCCCTGGGCCTTGATCCTCGCCACGATCTCACGCACGAATACCGGCTGGACGAAGCCGGTATTCCCGGTCTCGCCGAAGTGCATCTTCACCGCCACAAGGTCGTCGCGCTCCACGGCCTTCGCCAGTCCGGCGCGCGCCATCAGAGATCCCACTCGCGTTGTCAGTGAGATCTTCTTCGTCGACCGGACCGGTGCGAAGTAGACTCTCGCACTCATCTAGTGCAGCCCCTCTCGGGAATCGTGGTCCTCGAACGCGAGTGCCGCGGCACCCGCCACGCCAGCGTCATTGCCGAGCAATGCGGGGACGACGCGGACGTCACGCCGTCCCGCGAGAGCCTCGTCCTGGATCCGGGCGGCGGCGCGTTCGATCACCAGGGGGCAACTCTCGCCGATGCCGCCGCCGACAACGATCGCCTGCGGGTTGAGCACGTTCACGAGCCCGACAAGCGCCTCCCCCAGCATGTCGCCCACCCGTCCCATGATCTCGACGCCCGCCTTGTCCCCCGCGTTGGCCGCTTCGACGACCATCTCCGCGGTGATGGCTTCGATGTCCCCGCCCGCGCGCCGCGCGAGGCTCGACCCGCGATAGGTCCCCGCGGCCTCCCGGGCCTCCCGGATGATCGCGGGACGGCCGGCGTAGGACTCCAGGTGGCCACGTCCGCCACACGGACAGGGCGGCCCCGAGACTTCGAGGACCACGTGGCCCACTTCGCCACCGAACCCCCTCGACCCGCGATTGATCCTGCCCTCCAGGAAGAGCCCGCCGCCGACACCGGTGCCGAGCGTGATCATGACGAAGTCGCGAAGACTCTTCGCGGCCCCGAAGCAGGACTCACCGAACGCCGCCGTGTGGCCGTCGTTGTCCATGGTGACCGGGAACTTCACCCGGGACATGATGAGGCCGCGCACGTCGAGTCCGGCGATCGGGAGGTTGGTGCAGTACTCCACCGACTGGTGAGCGAAGTCGATCTGAGCCGGAAGGCCGATCCCTACGCCGGCGACCTCCGACGGCTGGACGCCGGCCATGACGTCGCCGATGGCGGCGATCATCGCGTCGACGATCGCGAAGGGCCCGGCCTCCTTGGGGGTCGACACCTTCGACTCGTGCACGATCCGACCCTTGCGCTCCATGAGTCCGGCGGCGATGCGGGTGCCGCCGACGTCGAGGCCTATCGCGTAGGCGCTGCGCATGCGTGCGACTCCCCCCGCCAGATCCCGGCTGTCATCCGACCCTCCCATTCTATCCGCTTGGCGGGCCGCGTCCCGCCGTGGCGAGAACGAGGGACCGCGACGTTCCGCGGTCCCTCGGGGAAACGACCCGCACATCCGGGAGGATGCTTCAGTAGACAGCT
>CAIKZH010000164.1 GCA_903831865.1 uncultured Coriobacteriia bacterium | reverse complement strand
TCCTTCACGGCAGCCCGCGCCCGCTCCCTCTGCGTCGCCATCTCCGCCTCGAAGGCGGTCATGTCCACGTGGAGCCCCGCCTCGGCCGCTATCTCGGCGGTGAGCTCGATCGGGAACCCGTAGGTGTCGTGCAGCATGAACGCGACGCCCCCATCGAGGGCGTTGCCGTGCGCGGGTCCGCGCGTGCGCTCGATCTCGGCCTCGAGGAGCACCAGGCCCTGTCGAAGCGTGGCGCCGAACCTCTGCTCCTCGGCGAGCACGATCCGGGCGGTGAACTCGTGATGCTCGGCGATCTCCGGATACGCCTCGCCCATCAGGTCCACGACGACCTCGATCAGCCTGCCGAGGAACGGGTCCTCCACGCCGAGGAGCCGTCCGTGGCGAACAGCGCGTCGCAGGATCCTCCGGAGCACGTAGCCTCGACCCTCGTTGGACGGGAGGATCCCGTCCGCGATCATGAACGTCACGGCCCGAGCGTGGTCAGCGAGGATGCGGAGCGAGACGTCGGCGCGAGCATCTCCGTCCCCGTACGCGTGACCGGTGATCGCCTCGGCCTCGTCCATGAGCCGACGAAGGATGTCCGTCTCGAAGTTCGTGGTGACACCCTGCAGGATCGCAGCGATCCTCTCGAGCCCCATGCCAGTGTCGATGTTCTGCTTGGGCAGGGGCGTCATCGTCCCGTCCTCCGCCCTGTCGTACTGCATGAACACGAGGTTCCAGTACTCGAGGAACCGGTCGCAGTCACAGCCCGGAGCACACTCCGGCCGGCCGCACCCCACGTCCGGACCCTGGTCGTAGTAGAGCTCCGAACACGGGCCACACGGACCGGTCGGGCCCGCGGCCCAGAAGTTGTCCTCGGCGCCCATCCGCACGATCCGGTCGGGCGACACCTTCACGACGTCGCGCCAGATCGCCTCGGCCTCGTCGTCGTCTTCGAAGATCGAGAACCACAGACGGTCGGGGTCCAGGCCGAGCACCTTCGTCGAGTACTCGTAGGCCCACGTGCAGGCCTCCGTCTTGAAGTAGTCGCCGAAACTGAAGTTGCCGAGCATCTCGAAGAAGCTGTGATGCCGTCCCGTCGTCCCGATGATGTCGATGTCAGTGGTCCGCAGGCATTTCTGCACGGTGGTCGCCCGGGTGAACCCCAAGCTCCTCACGCCGAGGAACACCGGCTTGAACTGCACCATGCCGGCGCTCGTGAGCAGCAGCGACGGATCATCCGGAACGAGAGAGGACGACGGCCAGCGCCGGCAGCCCTTGCTCTCGAAGAACGACAGGAAGCTCTCTCTGATCTCGGCGGAATTCACGTGGGTCGGCTCTCCTCGTCAGGACTCGATCGGCTCAGGTCAGGCATGGGCCTGCGAACACGGCCGTGCCTGACCTTGCCCGAGTGTTCCCTGCGGATGATACCGTTTCCCTCCGCGCGCGCAGACAACCGGCTGTGAGCGCGCCGCATGCCTCGAGACCCCGCAGCGATCAGTCCCCGCCGGTACCGGCGGGCTTCCCGCTCTCGGACTTCTCGCCGTCGGGTACGGTCTCACGGAACAGCACGCCATCCTCGGAGCCGATGCGACGCTCCGTGCCGCGCTCGAACCAGTAGACGAACAGCCCCTTCATGATGGCGGCCACCGGCACGGACAGGACCATGCCGGGGATGCCGAAGAGAGTCGCGCCCACGAGGAGAGCGAGTATCACCAGCAGCGGGTGGAGATCGACCTGCTCGGACATGATCCGTGGGGCCATGATGAGTGAGTCGAACTGCTGCACGATCACGACGACCAGCAGCGCCCACAGCGCCGTCAGAGGGCTGACGAACAGACCGGCCGAGGCCGCCAGAAGACCCGTGATCACGGGTCCCACATACGGGACGACATTGAACAGCCCGCCGATGACGCCGATCGCGAGCGCGTAGGGCACCCCGGCGATCGACAGTCCGACAGTGAACAGGACCGCCACGACGGTCGACTGGATCAGGGTGCCGCGCAGCCAGCCACCGAGCACGCGGGTGACCGTCTTGCCCACGTGCGTCACCTCGTCGCGCGCTCTCGGGCCCACGACGGTGAGGATCTCCTTCTGCAGCCTGGGGAGGTCGGCGAGCGTGTAGAACCCGATGATGAGGGCCAGCACGAACCCGATCACGCCCCCGGCGATGGAACCGCCGGTGGCCACGGCCGAACTCGCGATGGCCTGGGACCAGGAGCCGGCGCCGGCGACCAGCTGATCGCGCAGGCCGAGCGCGATCGCTTGGAGCCATGTCGGGATGCCGCCGTGTGCACGCGGATGCACGATCAGTCGGTCCCACAGGCCGTACGCGCGCTGCGTGTAGCCGGGAAGGTGGCCGACGAATCCGGCGACCTGCTGGTAGATCGGCGGGATGATGAACGTGAGGACGATCGCCACGACCGCCATGGCGGTGAGGTAGCAGAGCGCGACCGCCAGCAGGCGGTTCATGCGGCGGGAGACCAGCCAGGCGACCGGCCGCCTGAGTAACAGGACGATCAGGGCGCCGATGATGAAGGGCACCAGGGCGGAGAACACCGCCCCGAGCGCATACGCTCCGAGCGCGACCAGGATGAGGACACCGATCGCGGTCCACACACGGATCCCGGCGCGAGTCCAGCTCTCGCGGGCGTTCGGATCAACTGTCATCCGACGACATCCGCGACGAGGTTCTCGCGCAGCACCCTCAGCGTCCTGCGCAACAGCCTGGAGACCTGCATCTGGGAGATCGAAAGCATCTTCGCGATCTCGGTCTGCGTCAGTCCCTCGAAGAATCGCAGGTAGAGCACTCGCTGCTCCTGGGGCGTCAGTTCCTTCAGGGCGGCGGACAGGGTGGTGCGGTCCTCCACGACCGACATCAGCTGGTCGTCCTTGCCGACGTACTCGAGGATCGAGAAGGTCTCCTGCCCGTCGGAGTTGCGGTCGGTCTCCAGCGACACGAAGTTGTACGCCTCGGAGGTCTCGAGCGCCTCGAACACGTCGTCGGGCGTGACGTCGAGGAAGGCGGCGATCTCGGGGACCGTGGGTGTCCGCTGTATCTGCTGCGTGAGCGAGTCGATGGCGTGGTTCACCTTGAAGGAGAGCTCCTGCAGCCGCCGCGGGACCTTGATCGCCCAGCCCTTGTCGCGGAAGTAGCGCTTGAGCTCACCGACGATGGTCGGCGTGGCGTAGGTGGTGAACTCGACCGCACGCTCGATGTCGAAGCGGTCGATCGCCTTGATGAGCCCGATCGTCCCGACCTGCACGAGATCGTCGATCGGCTCGCCGCGATTGCGGAAGCGGCTCGCAAGGTACTTCACCAGGTTCAGGTACATCTCGGCCAGCTGATCACGTGCGGCCTGGTCGCCCTGCGTGCGATAGCGGATGAAGAGTTCCCGCGTGAGCGCCTTGTCCCACACGAGTTTGCGCGACTGGCGCGCGGTTCTGCGACGCGGTCCCGGCACTGACCTTCAGCCTGCTCTCTTCGTGAGCCGAAGGAAGCACTGGCCGTTCTCTTCGACGACCTCGAACTCGTCACAGACCGACTCGAGGATGAAGTGCGCGTAGCGGCGCCCCGAGTCGGAGCCGTCCTCGCTGGTGCAGGGTCCCGGGAACGGTCCGACGACGAGCGCTATCGAGGATCCATCGAGCTCGAACTCGAGCTTCACGTCACGGCCCTCGGCGCGCTGGGCCGCGAATATGAAGGCCTCCTCGACCGCCAGCTTCACGTCATCGACATCGTCGATGTCCATCCCGACTCGTGTGGCGAGTTCCGCGGCCGTGAGGCGGGCCGTCCTCGCGAACTCGCCGAGGGCGGGCAGTGTGAGGGAGACTCGATCTGCCGGTGTCATCGGTCCTCCGTCCGGTGTGCGCCGCCTTCGTCCGGGCGCCCTTTGCGATAAGAAGCAGCCTCGACCGGTCAGAAGCGACGGCCAAGCAGGATCCCCATCCATCGGCGCACGCCGTCGGCGGCGCCGGAGACGGCGGCGACGGGCCCTTCGACGAAGTCCTGGGCCGCTCTCGTGGTGGTGCTCACACGGTCCGAGACCTCCTCGATCTGCGCGACCACGCCGTCGGCCCTCGCGACCGCCGCGCCCACCGCGTCGAGCGTCCAGTCGGCCTTCGCCATCAGCGGAGGAAGATCGAGCGCGAGACGGTCGGAAAGCCCGCGGACCGAGCGCGCCATCTGCACCAGTTCCACGACGCCCCAGATGGCCACGATGGCGAGCAGCGTGCCGGCGACCATGAGGATGTCACCCAGGACCGTCACGTACTCCCACCCCTCCAGCCGCAGCTTCGCCGATGACCCACGGGAGGTCCCGAGTGTAGCAGACGCCCCGGCCCTTCCGGTGCCCCCTGACGGTCGCTGATCAGAGCGTGCGGCGCTGGATCATGCGGCGCCGCGCCTGGGCGCGCTCCGCCTCCCACCCCTTGTCGCCGGCCTCGAAGAACGCACCATCCTCGAGAGGTTCGGGAAGGTAGCGCTGCGCCACCCAGCCCTCCGGGTGGGAGTGCGGATACAGGTACGGGCCGTACGCTTCAGAGCCCGGCCGGTGCCGGTCTCTCAGATTGTCGGGGACGGCCCGAGCCGGACCTGACTGCACCTCCCGCAGGGCGGAGTCGACCGCCTTGATGGACGAGTTGCTCTTGGGAGCGAGGGCCATGTAGATCGAGGCCTGCGCGAGGTTGATCCGACACTCCGGCCACCCGATCGCCTCCGCGGCCTTGAAAGCGGCCTCCGCGATCAGCAGGGCGCGCGGATCCGCGTTGCCGACGTCCTCGCTCGCGAAGATGAGGATGCGTCTTGCGATGAACTTCGGGTCCTCGCCGCCGTGCACCATCCGCGCGAGCCAGTACACCGCAGCGTCCGGGTCGCTTCCCCGCATCGACTTGATGAACGCCGAGATCACGTCGTAGTGGACGTCCCCGCGCCTGTCGTACGTGAGCTGCCGCTCTCCGGACACCCTCTCCAGCACTGCGACGTCGATCGCCCCGCCTCTGTCCACGCCCGCAGCCGCCTCCTCCAGCGCGTTGAGAGCCGCCCGCGCGTCGCCGCCGGCCCGGATGACGACCGCCTCCTCGGCCTCCGCGGTCAGCGTCACCGCGCCGCCCAGACCGCGGTCGGGGTCGGCGAGCGCCCTGCGCACGATCGTCCGCACGTCGTCGTCGGCGAGCGGTTCGAGCTCGATGATGCGCGAGCGGGATATGAGCGGCGCGTTCACCTCGAAGAACGGGTTCTCCGTCGTCGCGCCGATGAGAACGACGAGCCGGTCCTCGACCGCGTGGAGCAGTGCGTCCTGCTGCGACTTGCTGAAGCGGTGGATCTCGTCGATGAACAGGATCGTGCGCCGTCCTTCGAAGGAGAGCCGGTCCCGTGCCTCGTCGATCGCCCTTCGGATGTCCGCGACCCCGGAACTCACGGCCGACACCTCGGTGAAGGCGGCCTTCGTGGTGTTGGCGATCAGCCGCGCCAGGCTGGTCTTGCCGCACCCCGCGGGTCCGTAGAGGATCAGGGAGCTGATCTCGTCGCGCTCGATGGCCGAGCGAAGGGCTGTCCCCGGTCCCACGACGGCGCTCTGGCCGACGAACTCGTCCAACGTACGGGGTCGCATGCGCGCCGCGAGCGGCGCGCCACGCGCGGACGCGTCGGAGGCCGCATCGGAGAAGAGGTCGGCCACGACGCGGGCGCCTACTTCGTCGCCCGCAGCGCCTCGCGCTCGAGGAGCCCGCTGTCGACGTAGCCGGCGAATCGATACGTGACGCGGCCGTAGTGGTCTACGAACAGCACGGAGGGCGTTGTGGACACCCTCAGGTCGGCGATCAGGAGTGCAGCCTTCCGGATCTCCTTCGTGGCCGTCGTCTGCGTCGATGGAAGGACGCCGGGAAGGCCCGCCGTGTAGTCGAGCGTGACGAGATCGATCATCCCCCGGTACTTGTCCATCACCGAGTTGATCTCGATGCGCTCGTCGTTGGAGACCAGCGAGGTCGGGTCGTAGATGAACATGAGCATCGGCTGCCTGGCCTGGAGGTCGGCCAGGACCTTCGTGGGCACGCTCGCCGTCGCCGTCGGTACCTGCTGGTAGGGCAGCACGGTCTCCGTGGGCGAGAGGACATCGGTATTCGTCGAGACGGTAGCGACGGGCGGGACGTTCGTCACCGGCACCTGAGATGCCGGCACCGCCGTGGCCGACGTGCCGTCCGATGAGGTGCACCCGGTGAGGGCGACTGCCAGCGTGAGTCCGACGATCCCCGCGAGAAGAACTGCGACGAGCCTACGCATGTCCACGCCCTTCATGCGATCCCCCGCCGCCTTCGGGGCGACGCCCTTCGGCAACCTCGCCTTGCCGTGCCCGGCCCGGTGAACCTGCCTCAAGCAGGTGGGTGTCCACACCGCGGCGCCCGCGCTTCCCCTTATCGGGGATACCACTGCCCCGCGGCGAACGGGACTCCCGGTTAGGAAGTGTTGGTTCGACCGTCGACGCCGGGTCACGAGCAAGGCGAAGCCGCTGCAATACTACCCTTCGCTTCATCGCGCCGCCAACCCCGGCGGCACATCGTCACGCGCCTCTACCCCGTCACTCGGCACGCAGGTGCAACTCCTTGAGCTGACCGGGGGAAACACCGGCCGGCGCGCCGGTGAGCGGGCAGGAACCGGAGCTCGTCTTGGGGAAGGCGATGACGTCACGGATGGAGCGCGCGCCCACAAGGAGCATCGCGAGACGATCGAGCCCGAGCGCGATCCCGCCGTGCGGCGGGGCACCGTGTTCGAGCGCCTCGAGCAGGAAGCCGAACTCCTCGCTCGCCCGCTCCTCGTCGTGCCCGAGCACGCGCAGGACCTGCTTCTGTACCTTCGGGTCGTGGATGCGCAACGTGCCCCCGCCGATCTCCAGCCCGTTCATGACGAGGTCGTAGCTGTAGGAGAGGACGTCGCCGGGCGACTCCTCCAAGATGCCGAGATGCTCGTCGAAGGGACGCGTGAACGGGTGATGGCTCGCCTGCCACGTGCCCGAATCCTCGTCCCACGTGAACAGCGGGAAGTCGACCACCCACAGCGTCTCGAAGCCGGTCCTCTCGATGCCGAGCTCGTCAGCGAGGTGCAGGCGAAGCGCCCCGAGCGCCTCGTTGGTCATGGTGCGAGGCCCCGCGACCATGCAGACCAGGTCGCCGGGCTCGACGGCCAGCGCCGCCTTCAGCCCTTCGGTCTCGTCGGCACTGAAGAACTTGGCCACCGGCGAGCGGACTTCGCCGTCGGACGGGAAGGCGACCCATGCGAGCCCCTTCGCTCCCGCGGCGACAGCGACGTCGTTGAGGGCGTCGATGCGTCCGCGGCTCCAGTCGCCCGCGCCCTTGGCGTTGAGCGCCTTGATCGCGCCGCCGCGTCCGAGCACGTCTGCGAAGACCTTGAAGCCGGAGGTCGCGAAGTTCTCGGAGACGTCGGCGAGCTCCAGGCCGAACCGCGTGTCCGGCCTGTCGGAGCCGTATCGCTCCATCGCTTCGGCCCAGGTCACCCGAGGAAGCGGAACGGTCAGTTCCTGTCCCGCCGCATGCATGACCCCGAGCATCACCTCCTCCATCATCTGAAGGATGTCGTCGGTGCGGATGAAGGACATCTCGATGTCGACCTGTGTGAACTCGGGCTGGCGGTCCGCGCGCAGGTCCTCGTCGCGGAAGCAGCGGGCGATCTGGTAGTAGCGCTCGATGCCGCCCACCATGAGCAGCTGCTTGAAGAGCTGCGGCGACTGAGGAAGCGCGTAGAAGTCGCCCGGGTTCATGCGCGACGGGACCAGGAAGTCCCGTGCGCCCTCGGGAGTCGAGACGGTGAGCATCGGCGTCTCCACCTCGAGGAACCCGCGGTCCTCCAGCTCGCGCCGGAAGCGCTGCGCGATCGCGTCCCGCAGGGTGAGCGCCGCCAGCACCTCAGGCCGCCGGATGTCGATGTAGCGGTAGCGCAGTCGGGTGACCTCGTCCGTCTCGATCCCGGCCTCGATCTCGAACGGCGGGGTCACCGCCTCGTTGAGCACCTCGAGCCCGGTCACGACGACCTCGATGTCACCCATCGGCAGCGCCGGGTTGACGGTCCCCTCCGGACGCGGGCGGACCCTGCCGCGAACGACGACGACCCACTCCGGCCTGATCCGCGAAGCCATCGGGAACGCGTCGCCCGACTCGTCAGGATCGAAGACACACTGCACGATGCCGCTGCGGTCGCGCAGGTCGACGAAAGCGAGTCCGCCGTGGTCGCGGCGGCGGTGCACCCAACCGGCGACGGTCACTTCCTCGCCGGAGTGCGAGGCGCGCAGCTCGCCTGCGACGTGCGATCTGATCGAGTACCGGGCGTCGAGCATCCGTTCACGGCCTTCCGTCATCGTCGGCGCTCCCGCGCGCGGGGCCGTTGGGCCGATGGCGAGGGTATATGGCAGGATAGCCGATTCCCATCGATCCGGAGGACACGATGCCCCTCAAGGCGCTCTTCCTCAACTGCACGCTGAAGCCGTCGCCCGACGTCTCCAACACGCAAGCTCTCATCGACAAGGTCGCGGCGATGTTCGAGGGCCAGGGGGTCGAGTCCGAGTCGGTGCGGATCGCCGACCATCACGTCGGCACCGGGATCTCCTCCGACCTCGGAGGCGAGGACGGCTGGCCGGCGATCCTCGCCAAGGTGACGGACTGCGACATCCTCGTCATCGGCACACCGATCTGGCTGGGTCACATGTCGTCGGTCTGCCAGAGGGTGATCGAAAGACTCGACGACACGTATTCAGCCTACGACGCGACGAACGGACAGTTCCCCCTCTACAACAAGGTCGGCGCGGTGATCGTCACCGGCAACGAGGACGGGGCACAGGCGACCTCGTCGGAGGTGCTCTACGCGCTCCAGTCGTTCGGCTGCACCGTGGCGCCCAACTCCGACGTCTACTGGGTCGGGGACGCCGGCGCGGGTCCGAGCTACATCGCCGCTGGCGCCAATCGGCACTTCTACACGAACAAGGTGGCCGCCTGGATGGCGTACAACGCCGTGTGGATGGCGCGCCTGCTCCGGGACCACCCCTGCCCGACGAATCTTCTGGCACTCGCCGCCGAGCAGCGCCTCGTGTCCGACGTGCCGAAGGAGGACCCGCACGAACTCGACCGTCAGAGGCGCGAGCAGGAACGGCAGAAGAGGTAGCGGCCTGCGGCCTCGCCGGCTTCGCTTGGCAGTCCGATCAGCGGCCCCCGGCTGAGGCCACTCGCCCGGCGATCTCGCCCAACGGCACGCGCTCCTCGACGCCGCTCGACATGTCCCTCACGACCGCGCTGGCCGACGCGAGCTCGTCGTCGCCGATGATCACGACAGCGCGCGCGCCGATCCGGTCGGCGACCTTGAGCTGGGCCTTCAGCGAGCGCCCCTGATGATCCATCTCCGCGGCGACTCCGGCGTCGCGCAACGCCCGCGTGACCTCGAATACGACGAGCGCGGCACTCTCGCCCGCCCGTGCCACGAAGACCTCCGCCTTCGGGGGCGCCGGGATCTCGACCCCTGCAGCTTCCAGCGCGAGCAGGGTCCGCTCGAAGCCGAGCGCGAAACCCAGCCCGGGCGTGGGCGCGCCGCCGAACTCCTCGACGAGGCGGTCGTAGCGCCCTCCTCCACCGATGGCGTTCTGGGCGCCGAGCCCCTCCGCCTGCACCTCGAACACCGTGCGTGTGTAGTAGTCGAGGCCTCTGACCAGGGAGGCGTCCTCGACGTAGGTCACGCCCGCGGCGTCGAGGATCCTGCGGACCTCGGCGTAGTGTGCGGCGCACTCGTCACAGAGCTCGTCCCGCAGCAGCGGCGCGCCGGCCATCACCGTGCGGCAGCCTTCGTTCTTGCAGTCGAACGCTCTCAAGGGGTTCGTCTCCGCGCGCCGGACGCACTCCTCGCAGAGGTCCCCGGCGTGCTTCCAGATGTAGGAGGCGACCTTCTCGCGGTAGGCCGGGCGGCAGCGCTCGTCTCCCATCGAGTTCAGCAGAAGCCGCATCCGCTCGGACGGGACGCCGACCGCGGCGAAGAACCGCATCAGCATCACGATGACCTCGGCGTCCAGAGTGGGCTCGCCCATCCCGATCGCCTCGACGCCGATCTCCCAGAACTGGCGCATGCGGCCGGCCTGCGGCCGCTCGTAGCGGAACATCGGGCCCGCGTAGTAGAGCTTCGCGCTCTGCCCGTTCGCCGTGAGGTGGTGCTCGATCACCGCGCGCACCACCGACGCCGTGCCCTCCGGCCTCAGCGTGAGAGAGCGACCGCCCTTGTCGAGGAAGGTGTACATCTCCTTACCGACGATGTCGGTGGCCTCGCCGATACCGCGCACGAAGACGTCGGTGGCCTCGAACAGAGGTGTGGCTATCGGCTCGTAGCCGTAGCGCGAGAAGAGGTCCTGCGCGACGCGCGCGAGATGCTCCCACGCGCGTGCCTTGACCGGCAGCAGGTCCTCGGTCCCCTTGGGTGCCCGGTAGGTCGACTGTGCCACCTGCGCGTCGCTGCCTTCGATCGGTGTTTCAGGAGATGCTTCGACGGTCACCGAGTCTATCAGTCTTGCGCAGCCGCGAGGGGCGGCGCGCGGTTCGAGACCGCGGACCGTCAGTCGCGCGAGCGCGGCCAGAAGGGGTTCGCGCGCGCCTCGAACTCAAGGGTGGTGTCGGGGCCATGACCAGGATGGGCGACCGTCGAGGCCGGCAGACTCGCGAGTCTCGCGATCGACTCCCGCAGCGCCCTCGGGTCGCCGCCCGGAAAGTCGGTGCGACCCACGCTTCCCCGGAAGAGGGTGTCACCGCAGAAGAGGTCGCCCACGTCGCGGGCGAACAGGCAGATCGAGCCGGGCGTGTGGCCGGGGGTCTCGATGACGTCCAGGGAGAGTGCGCCGGCCTCGACCACGTCGCCATCTGCGAGAAGGCGCGCCGGGCCGGGCGCCGTCACGAAGTAGCCGAAGGCCGCGCCGCCGTTCAGGTCCGGGTCCTCCAGACGCTCGGCGTCGGCCTCGTGCACGAAGAGCGGCGCTCCGGTCTCCGCGACCACGTCCGACGCTCCCCCGATGTGGTCGAAGTGTCCGTGAGTGAGCACGACCGCGGCAACCGGCCGTCCTCCGATGGCGTCGAGCACGCGCTCCGGCTCGGAGCCGGGGTCGATCACGAGCAGCGGGCCGTCGGCGCCATCGCCCACCAGCCAGCAGTTCGACTCGAGCTCGCCGACGACCACCCGCTGGATCCTCGCGCTGCTCATCGATGCACCGCCTGGTTCGGCATCATGCGATCGGCCGCGAAGACCCCGTCGAGATGCCGGACACGGGCGAGCACCGCGCCCAGCTGCTCCATGTCGCCGAGCTCGAACAGGAAGCGCATCGTCGCGATCCCCTGCTTGTCGGTCGCGATGTTGGCGGCGAGCACGTTGACGCCGGCCTCGGCGAGCGCGAGCGTCACGTCGCGGAGCAGTGCGGTCCTGTCCCGCGCCTCGATGTAGATCTCCACCTGGAAGCTCGTCGCGGAGCCCACGTCCCACTCGACCTCGATGATCCGCTCCGGGGTGCTGAGCAGCTCCTTCGCGTTCGGACAGTCGGCACGGTGGACCGACACGCCGCGCCCCCGGGTGACGAAGCCCACGATCGGATCGCCGGGGACGGGGTTGCAGCAGTGCGCCAGGCGCACCAGCAGATCCTCGATGCCCTTGACGCGAACGCCGGTGGTCGAGCGACGTCGGCGGGCCCGCGGAGCCATCATCGGCATGTCCGATGTGAACTCCGGCTCCTTGGGCTCCGGCGGCGCGACCTCGCCCGATGCCGACAGCTGCTTGATGACCTTGCCGACGACGAGCTTCGCGGAGACCTTCCCGGCGCCGATGTGCGCGAGCAGGTCATCCGACTCGACGAAGTTCATCTCCTTCGCCACATGGGTGAGCGCCTTGGCCCCGGCGGACGAGCCGATCGACAGGCCCTGCTTGCGCAGGATCCGCTGGAGCTCGTCGCGCCCGTGAGCGAGGTCGTCGGTCCGACTGGCCTTGCTGAAGTACGACCGGATCTTGGAGCGGGCGCTGGAGGTGTGGACCAGATTGAGCCAGTCACGCGACGGCTGCGAACTCTTGTTGGTCATGACGTCGACGCGGTCGCCCATCTGAAGCTCGTAGGCCAGCGGGACGATGGAACCGTTCACCTTCGCGCCGACGGTGTGGTTGCCGACCTCGGTGTGGATCGCGTAGGCGAAATCGACCGGTGTGGAGCCGCGTCGCAGGCTGACCACGTCGCCCTTGGGTGTGAAGACGAAGACCTCGTCTTCGAAGAGGTCGATCTTCAGGGCCTCCATGAACTCGCGCGGGTCCTTCAGCTCGGTCTGCCACTCCAGCATCTGGCGCAGCCATGCGAGCCGTTCGTCGAACGTCTCGTCACCCCTGCCGCCCTCCTTGTAGCGCCAGTGGGCGGCGATGCCGTACTCCGCGGTGCGGTGCATCTCCTCGGTGCGGATCTGCAGCTCGAGCGGGCGACCCGCGGGTCCTATGACCGTCGTGTGCAGGGACTGGTACATGTTGAACTTGGGCATCGCCACGTAGTCCTTGAATCTGCCCGGGATCGGCTTCCAGATCGAGTGGACGGTGCCGAGCGCGCCGTAGCAGTCCTTGACCGAGTCGACTATCACCCGCAGAGCGATGAGGTCGTAGATCTCGTTGAAGTCCTTGCCCTTCTGCGACATCTTCTGGTAGATGCTGTAAAAGTGCTTCGGCCTCCCGGAGATCTCCGCGGTGATGCCGACCGCCTTCAGCTCGCCGGACAGTTCGTCGATGACCTGCTTCAGGTACGCCTCGCGGGCGTTGCGGCTGTCCGCGACCAGCCGTTGGATCTGCTGGTACTTCTGAGGCTCGAGCACTTTGAACGAGAGGTCCTCGAGCTCCCACTTCACCTGCGAGATCCCAAGCCGGTGCGCGAGCGGCGCGTAGATCTCCATCGTCTCGATGGCCTTGTCGCGCTGACGCTGCGGCGGCAGGAACTCGATCGTGTGCATGTTGTGCAGGCGGTCGGCCAGCTTGATGAGGATGACCCTGATGTCCTTCGCCATCGCGATGAGCATCTTGCGAAGGTTCTGCGACTGGGCCTCGTCCCGCGAATCGAACTTGATCTTGCCGAGCTTCGTGACGCCGTCCACCAGAGCGGCGACCTCCTCGCCGAACTGCTCGCGAAGCTGCTCGACGGTCGCGGAGCTGTCCTCGACCGTGTCGTGAAGGAGCCCGGCGACAAGCGTCGGCATGTCGAGACGCAGGTCGGCCAGCGCGCTGCAGACCGCCAGGGGATGCGTGATGAAGGGATCGCCGCTGTTGCGCATCTGACCGGAGTGCGAGCGCTCGGCGAACACATACGCCTCCTCCAGCGGCGTGAAGTCCGCCGAGGGGTTGTAGACGCGCACGCGCTGTTCGATCTCGTCGAGCGTGATGGCCACTGCGTGCTCCCGGTCACATCGAAGTGCAGCCGATTCTACCAGCGGCTTCGCGCGACAGTCAGGACGCGGGAAGGATCGGCCGGTCGAACGCCTCCAGCAGCGTCTGCGCCGTCGATTCGAGCGCCCAGCGCCGGAAGGCGTCGAACTCCTCGATCTCGTCCAGCCCCTCTGCATAGCGGACGGACGAGGTCAGGTCGACCTTGCCCTCGACGGGGAGCACCGAGATGCGCCGGTAGGCGCCGATGCCCTCCACGTCCACAAGACCGCACTCACGGAAGATCCCGATGCCGGTCGAGACACCGCGGTCCGTCAGACGGGCCCGCCGCACGGAGTGTCTGACCCGCTCCGCGAGCTCGGCGTTCGTCGCCTCGAGCCACCCGTCCTCGACCGCTCGTGCGCGAGCCCGCAGGACCGAGTAGAGCGCGCGCAGCTCCGGCAGCGCGGGCGCGGATCCCTCGAGGATGAACTCGTTGAGCCCTGCGTCGCGGCCGCCGAAGAGCAGGTGGACCGTGGCCTGAGCCCCGTTCCTTCCGGCGCGGCCGCACATCTGGTTGAACTCGACGGCGTTGAACGGCAGATGGACCAGCGCGATGTGACCCACGTCCGGGATGTCGACACCTTCACCGAATGCGCTCGTGGCGACGACCACTCCTATCGTACCCTCGCGAAAGGCGGTCTCCACCGCATGGCGCGCCGAGCGCGAGAGCCCGCCGTTGTAGAACGCGACGCGGTGGAGAAGGGCCGGCGTGAGGTCGCGCAGCCGCTGCGCGATGCGCACCGACTGTTCCCTGCTGTTCACGTACACGATGGTCTTCCCGCCATGCGCCGCCAGGGCGGCGATCGGGCCGACCTTGTCTGCCGTGCCCCGCCGGTCGTCCACGCGGAGGTTCGTGCGAGTGGTCGGGTCGGTCACCACATGCTCGATGTGCAGCGTCGAGCGGATCGCGGCGGCCACCTCGTCACTCGCGGTGGCGGTGAGCGCGCAGACGGTCGGCTCCCCGAGCGCCTCCAGTACCGGCCCGAGTCTCGCGTAGGCGGGCCTTCGCCCGGAGCGAGCGAGCCCCACGTGATGCGCCTCGTCCACCACCAGGAAGCGGACGCGGCCGGAGGCCGCGAAACGGGACACGTGCCGCTCGAGGAACTCGGGCGTCGTCATCACGACGTCGCAGCTCCCCGCGGCGAGTTCCTCGAACACCTCATCGCGCCGGCCGGCGGCGGTCTCCCCGGTGAGCACCATGGCGCGCAGACCCAGACCTCCGAACGACTCGTCGAGATGGAAGGACTGGTCGGCGACGAGCG
>CAIKZH010000163.1 GCA_903831865.1 uncultured Coriobacteriia bacterium | reverse complement strand
GCGATCCAGCCTATGAGGAACGAGACGACGACCAGCGTGGCGTTGCCGATCACCTCGCCACCGCCGCTCGCGGCGCATCGCTGGAGGGGACGATGTAGATCCGGGACCTGCCGCCGTCGGTGCACAGCACCCAGACGCCGTCGCCAGGCGACATCTCACGCACCACGAAGACCTCCTTCGGGTAGTCCGTGAGGCGGCCCGCGCCCCTCCACGCGCCTATCGTGGCGTCGCTCAGGACGGGATCGTATGCGCGCTGCTCGACCGCCGCGGGCACCGCGCGTCTGAGGAGCCCTACGCCGAGGGCCGGCTGCGCGCCCTCGCTCAGCTGCAGTTCGTCCGCCGGGCGCGAGATCGAGGTGCCGATGTCGGCGGGAACCACGAGGAGCGTCAGCCGCCGGGCGCTGCGGTCCAGCGCCGCTCCGATCACGTAGTCGACGGACCGGTTCAGAGGCTGATCCGCAAGGATGGCCACGTAGTCGTTGCCCGATGTGCGGACGCGCGGGACCCGCGCGGGCAGGGCGAGCAGGTCGGGAACCAGCAGCAGCGCCAGCATGCCGACGATCGCGACAGCGATCCACCCGCCGGTCCTTTCACTGCTCGAGGTCGGCCTCGTCGGCTCGCTCACTTTCTCCCGTGCCCCCCGGCCGTCGGCTCGTACACGCAGTACGGCTCCGCCGCCAGGTAGTCGCCCGTCACCGACAGCGCGCGTGCGCGGCACCCGCCACAGACCGCCTTGTACTCGCAGACGCCGCACTTGCCCTTGAGCAGCGAGTAGTCGCGAAGTTCCGTGAGGACCTTGGAGCCGGTCCAGATGTCCGAGAACTTCTGCTGCTTCACGTTGCCGAGTTGCATGTCGAAGTACCCGCAGGGCTGGACGTCACCTGTGTGGCTGATGAAGCAGAAGGTGATGCCTCCGAGACACCCGCGCGTCATGGCGTCGAGCCCGTATTCCTCGCGAGTGACCGTCTTCCCCTCGGCCTTCGCGAGTTGCCGGATGATGCGGTAGTAGTGCGGCGCATCGGTGGGCTTGAAGTGGAGCGGGCTCGTCTTCTGGCGCTCGTAGGCCCACGCGAGCACGCGCTCGTACTCCTCGGGCGGCAGCTCCTTGTCGAGCAGGTCCTCGCCACGACCGGTCGGCACGAGCATGAAGATGTGGAACGCGTCCACTCCAAGCGACTCTGCCAGGTCGTGCATCGCCGCGACCTTGTCGGCGTTCAACGTGGTGACGGTCATGTTGATCTGGACGCCGATCCCGTGCCGTCTGGCGATCTTGATGCCCTCGATCGTCACGTCGAAGCAGCCGGCCTGCCCGCGGAACGCGTCGTGCTCCTCGGCGGTCGGGAAGTCGACCGAGACCGAGATGCGCGGGATCTTGTGCGCGGCCATCTGCGATGCCACCTCGTCGGTGATCAGCGTCGCATTCGTGCCGATGACCGGCATCGCACCCTTCTCCTGCGCGTAGTCGACGATCTCCCAGATGTCGGGCCGCATGAGCGGCTCCCCGCCGGTGAGGATGATGATGGGGTTCGAGATGGTGACGATGTCGTCGATCGTCGCCTTGATCTCGCCCAGCGACAACTCGCCGGCGTAGTGACCGAACTCCGCGGACGCCCGGCAGTGCGCGCAACTCAGGTTGCACGACCTGGTGATCTCCCAAGCGATGATCCTCGGCGCCTTGGTGCCCGTGCGCTGCTCGTACGCGAGCGCAGCCGGACCTCCGCCGGGGCGGAATCCGACAGATCGGGCGCCGCCGTGACGCTGACGCTCGATCGGGACTCCTGCGGGGTGCCCCTTCCTATGCCCGGTCGCCGGGACCTCCACGGCGTGACCGTCCGCCCGACCGCGCATCGG
>CAIKZH010000162.1 GCA_903831865.1 uncultured Coriobacteriia bacterium | reverse complement strand
GCGACGCACGCCGCTGGATGAGGCGCTGAGGACGCTCGACGGCCCAGAACGCATCGAGTTCCTCTACGCGCCTGCCGCGGGCGAGGAGGCGAGGCCGCTGTCGCGCGTGGCCTCCGGCGGCGAGATCTCGCGTGTGATGCTGGCGCTCAAGAGCACGCTCGGCGAAGCGGACAGCGTCCCCGTGCTGGTCTTCGACGAGATCGACGCGGGGATCGGCGGCGCGACGGCGATCTGCGTGGGACGGCGGCTGCGCGAACTCGCCGCGGGACGGCAGGTGATCGTGATCACTCATCTGGCGCAGGTGGCGGCGTTCGCCGATGCGCACCTCGTAGTGGAGAAGAGCGAGGCGGAGGGGCGGGCACACACCTCGGTCCGCAGCGTCTCGGGTCCCGAGCGTGTGGCCGAGGTGGCGAGGATGCTGTCGGGCTCGGTCTCGGACACCTCGCTCGCCCACGCCCGAGAGCTCATCGACTCAGTTCCACAGGGCGTCTGATAGACTCGAGAGACGCGCCCGGGGCGGGACGTGATCTGGACGCTTCGGTCGGAAGGACCACATGCGGCAGCAGGGCACCGCGCGCCTCGACAGGCGGACCAAGGACCTGGTCAAGCGGCTCGGCGCGTCGGACATCGCGATCATCGACCATGCTGACATGGACCGGGTGAGCGCCGAGGGTCTGCTGTCCACCGGCGTGGAAGTCGTCATCAATGCCGCCCCCTCCATCACCGGCGCCTACCCGAACGTCGGCCCGCTGCTCCTCGCGAGAGGTGGCGTCACGCTCATCGACGCGGTCGGCCCGGAGGTCTTCGAGCGCGTTCGCGACGGCCAGTTGATCGAGGTCGAGGGACCGGAGGTCTACAGCAACGGTGCCCTTGTGGTGCACGGGACCCGTCTCAGCGTGGACTCGATCGAGCGATCGATGGAGGACGCGAAGGCCGGCATGGGCGAGCGCCTCGACGAGTTCGCCCGCAACACCCTTGAGTTCCTGGACAAGGAGAAGGCCCTGCTCACCGAGGGCAGTGGCCTTCCGTCGGTGCACACCGAGATGCATCACCGGCAGGTGATGGTGATCGTACGCGGCTACGACTACAAAGAGGATCTCAACACACTCAAGCCCTACGTGCGCGAGATGCGCCCCGTCCTCATCGGGGTCGACGGCGGAGCGGACGCCATCATCGAGGCCGGCTTCAGGCCCGATGTCGTGATCGGCGACATGGACTCCGTCTCGGACTCGGCCCTGCGAAGTGGCGCGGAGTTGATCGTCCACGCGTATCCGGACGGTCGCGCACCGGGCATGGAGCGCCTTGAGCAGCTCGGACTGAGCGGCGTCAAGTGGCCGATCGCGGCCACCAGCGAGGACCTCGCGCTCCTGCTCGCATACGAGAACGGCGCCGACCTCATCGTCGCCGTGGGGACGCATGCGAACCTCATCGAGTACCTCGACAAGGGGCGCAAGGGGATGGCGTCGTCGTTCCTCGTGCGACTGAAGGTGGGGCCGCGGCTGGTGGACGCCAAGGGCGTGAGCAAGCTGTATCGCGCGGCGCCGGATATCAAGGACCTGTCCTTCATCGTTGCGGCGGCGCTCGTGCTGGTCACCGTGATCGTCTTCATCTCTCCCGGCGTGCAGAAGGGTCTGATGCTGCTGCTGCTGTGGATCCGGACCCATCTCGGTATCTGAAGGGACCCCTCAACGTGTACAACCTCCGCTACCACATCGCGTCACTCGTCGCCGTGTTCCTCGCACTCGCCGTCGGTCTGGTGTTGGGGACCGTCGTGACGGAGAGCGGTCTGCTCAAGTCGCAGATCCAGTCGACGGTCGCCGGCCTGAACACGACTTACTCGGATCTCCGGACGCAGATACGCAGCCTGCAGGCACGAGACGACGACCTCACGTCCTTCGCTTCAGAAGCGGCGCCGCAGATCTCGCGCGACGCGCTCACGGGCCGCACGGTGCTCATCGTCGCCGACCCCGACTCCGCGAAGGCGGTGGCGGACGCCTCCAACGCGATCCATGCTGCCGGCGGCCAGGTCGCTGTCGCCACCTTCGAGAGCCCCGGCCTCTCCGTCTCTGAGGCGGGAAGGGCGCAGACCGCGGCCGAGAAGGCCCTGGAGACGACGGACGCGTCCCAGATCACGACGCAGGTCGCCACTGCTCTTGGCCGCGAGTGGGCGACCGCGGGGGATCCGCGGGTTCTCACGCAGGCGCTCGTCTCCTCGGGGGGGCTTCGCCTGTCTGGGCTGCCTTCGGGCACATCGGTCGGAGGCGCGGCTGTCACACTCGCCTTTGACGGGGAGGCCGATCCGAGCGCGGTCGTGCTCCTGAAGGCGTTCGACAGCAGCGCGGTCCCGCGTGTGGGCATCGAAGTGAGCGACCGGGCGACCGGGGCCGCTCAGGCTGCCGTCGCCGCCGCATTCTCCGGCGTCGACGACGTGGACTCGCCGCTCGGCCAGGTCTCGCTGGTGTGGGTGCTCGCGCAGAGGGCCACAGGGTCGTTCGGGGTCGGCCCGGCTGCGAAGGCTGCCTTCCCCACGCCTCTGTTCGTGTCTCAATAGGAGCGACGATGAGCGGCTACAAGTTCGACCCCGCCAAGACCGCCAAGCTCGACGACGCGGGCAGGTTCGAGGACCTTCGCCCCGACGTCATGTGGGCCGCGCTCGGCATCGACGACCCGAGGAACATCGTGGATGTCGGCGCCGGCACCGGGCTCTTCAGCGAGCGCTTCGCGGAGTTGGCACCTCGCGCGACGGTCTACGCCGTCGACCGTTCCGCGGCGATGTTGGACTGGGTCCGCGAGCACCGGGGCGCGCTCGTCGATTCCGGCAGGGTCGTGCCCGTGCTGTCCGACGAGGTGAGAGTGCCGCTGCCCGACGGGATCGCCGACGCGGTCGTGATGATCAACCTGCACCACGAGCTCGATGATCCGCTCGGCACCTACCGGGAGGCACTGCGGCTGTTGAACGTCGGCGGGAGGCTGATGGTCGCCGATTGGGCGCCCCGTGAGACTCCGAAGGGGCCGCCGCTGGCCGTCCGGGTGACGCCCAAGAGTCTGATCGAGTTGCTGGAGTGCGTCGGATTCGCCCACGTGCGCGAGCATGAGGGTCTGCCGCACCACACGCTCGTCACGGCGACGCGCGCCTGAGGCCGGCGCGGTCTATGGACGCCGTTCGAAGGCGAGCCTCACGAGCGCCCACGCAACGTGCACGAACTGCGTCCCCCGGTGTGCGAAACCGGACACGTCGCGCCCTGTCGCATCGTGCGACATCGTCGTGGGCACCTCGACGACGCGCATGCCGGCCTGCAGCGCTCGCACCGTGAGCGCGACCTCTACGCCGTAGCCGAAGGCGAAGGGCGTCACCAGCTCGAGACACGGGCGCGTGAGCGCTCTCTGGCCCGAGAGAGGCGCGTTTGCCGTGAACGAGTGAGCGGCCGGTCCCCCGAGCGTGTGGATCCCTCTGCGCGCCAAGCCCTTGACGAGGCCGAACCCCGCCTTGCCCGCGACAGGGGGGAACGTCGCGACCGTCATGTCGGCTTCCCGGCGCGCGATCGGAGCCAGCAGTAGCGCCCCCTGCGCCGCGCTGTCCTCCAGGTCGCCGTCGAGCAGCAGGATCACGTCCGCCTCTTGAGGCACATGCGCGAGACCGGCGTCGAGCGCGGCACCCTTGCCCACATTGCGGGGCAACTGCACGACCCGCGCCCCGGCCGACTCCGCGGCCTCTGCGGTGCGGTCGGCCGAGGCGTCGTCGACGACGGTGACCGTGGTCACATCGGGGATCGCTGCCGCCGCGGCGACCGTAGCCGCGATGCGCGGCTCCTCGTCGTGCGCGGGGATCAGGACCGCGACCTTCACGAAGCGGCCCCACGACCGAAGCGGCCGACGACCCGGCCCACCATGGCGCCCGCATCACGCATCTCATCGAGGCGCATCAGTGCGCAGGCGCCGTAGGCGACCCCGAGACCGACGATGCCCCCGGCAAAGATCTGGGCGAAGGACGGCAGGATCCCGGCGCCGAGATGCGGGGCGAGAGTGGTCGAGACCCACCATGCGGCGCCCCCTCCGGCGATCGAGGCGACGGCGACGCGCGCAAGGCTCCAGATGACGGCGCGGCCTCCGAATGCGCCGCGGCGTCGACGAAGGATCACCATCAGCGTGACCCAGATGGCCACGGCGAAGATCGTGTCGGCAAGCGGGATGCCCGGAAGACCGAGGTGTCCCGGCCGGGTGAAGTACCAGTACAGGCTGATCTGTCCGATCGTGAGGACAACGTTCACGATGGCGGGCGTGAGCGAGTCCTGCATCGCATGGAACGCTCGCAGCGTCAGCATGAAGCAGCACCAGGCCACGAGCCCGATCGCCCACAGCTGGACGAGCGGGACAACGAGCTCGACAGCGGGTCCCTTGAACTGACGTGAGAGGTAGAGGGAGACGAGTGGGGTGGCCAGCGCCACCATCACTGCTGACACGGGCATGATGAGCAGCCCCATGACGCGCAGCCCGCGCGAGAAGACCTCCTTGTACGAAGCCCACTTCTCGCCGCCGGCGAGCTCCGACAACTCCGGGAACACCGCGGTGATGTAGGCAACCGCCAACACACCGTATGGCAGCTGGTACCAAGGCCATGCGTAGATGAGCGCGGCCGGGCCGTCACCCGGCGTGCCCGCGGCGAATGCGGTGCGAAAGCTCACCTGCACCATGTTGATGAGCACGTAGAAGAGTACGGGGATGTTCTTGCGGACCATCTTGCGCAGGTACGGGTCCTTCAAGTCCCACGACCAGCGAAAGCGGAAGCCGAGTCGGAAGAGAGGCGGCAGCTGGAACACGAGCAGAGCGACGACCCCAAGGGTCGTGCCAACTGCAAGCGCGATGATGGCCGTTTGGGGATGGCTGGCGCGCAGGGGCACGTAGACGCCGAGCAGGACGGTGATGACCACGACGTTGTTGAAGATGGGCGCCACGGCGGGGGCGAAGAACTTGCGGTAGGAGTTCAGCACACCCGTGTTGATGGCCGCGAAGCCGTAGAAGATGACCTGGACCGCGAAGAAGCGGAAGAAGTAGACCGCCAGGCCGGTGTTCGTGGCCGCGACCGTCCACGTCTGGGTCCAGACGAACGGATACGGCAGCACGGTCGCGACCAGCGCCACCACTCCGAGTCCGACCAGGGCGATCGAGAAGATGGTGTTCACGAAGCGGAAGGCTTCGTCCTGACCGTCGCCCCGAAGCTTCTCGAGGAATATCGGGATGAGCATCGAGGAGAGCAGTCCGCCCGCAAGGAGCTCGTACATCATGTTGGGGATGTTGTTGGCGATGTTGTACTGGGAGGCGATCTGGATGGTCCCCGTGGTGGCCAGTCCGAGGCTGATCGCCATCGCCCACGTGCGCACGAATCCCGTGATGCGGGAGATCAGCGTGGCCGTGGACATGGATGCGGTGGAACGCGCGAGAGACGGGGACGCCGCGGGCAGCGGCTCTTCCGCGAGATCCGGATCTACGTCGGAGATGGTCGCCTCCTGCTGAGGTGTGCGGGGACCTGACAACTCCTGAGATTCTACGGCACGCGCCCGGTGGGCTCTGTAACGCGGCGCAAACGCTTCGTATATACTTCGCGACGGGCGCCTCGCTCGCAGCCGTGTCTGGTCGAGGCAGCCGGCAGTTGCGCCTCCAGGTCCCGATCCGCGGACGAGACAGGACGGAACGCGAGTGCCGACCAGGTCGAAACTTCTTCTCGCCGCCGCCTTCGTGGCGGCGCTTCTCTTTTCGTCGGCGGCAGGAGCGTCCGCCGCCCCTGCTCCCCGCCACGTCGTGATCGTGCTCGCGCCGTACCTGACATGGGATGACGTGCTCCACGGTCCCATGCCCGTGACACGCAGGATCGCCGCGCAGGGGCTCGTCGCGGACATGAACGATCGGTCGGGCGCGGGAACGTCCGTGGGAGCCACGCCCGTTCGCGGCGCGCTCATGCTCTCGGCCGGCGCTTCCATGATCGAGGACCCGACCGCTCTCTCCGCCTTCGACGCCTCCCAGGTGGTCGGCGGTGCAGTCGCATCGGACGTCTACGAGCAGCTCTTCGGCAGCCCCAGCGGCAGGGCAGCGGTGCTGTATCTGGGTCTCCCCAAGCAGCAGCTCGTGAACTCGGCGGACAATCCCGGGCCCGTGGCGGGGGAACTTGGCAACGCGGTGCACCGCCTCGGCGCGATCACGGCGGCTGTCGGCTGCTCCGACCCGGGTGTGGGCGTCGACGTCACGCTGATGTCCCGTCCCGCCGGCGTCACGGCCGCCACCGGCCGAGGGCGTGTCGATCTCGGTGACGTGTCCGCGGCGCTGTTGACCACCGATGTCACCGCGCCGTTCGGGGCGAGGACGGATGTGACTCGTCTGAGGCAGGCGTACCGCCGGGCGCTCGCCGGGTTGCGACCGTCGTCCTACGCCGCGTCGAACGCCGGAGCGCCGTCGGTGCCCGTGCCGGTCGGTTCCCCGCCGCATGAGCGGGTCACCGCCCAAGACGTCGGATCGCTTGCCGCGCGGCCTTCTCTCATCGTCGTCGACCCCGGCGACCTTGGTCGCGCCTACGCCGCGGCGAGCCTCTCGACGACGCCGGCTGCGGCGGCGCAGCACAGGCGCGCGGTGGCCGAGCTTGATAGGGTCGTGTCGATCGTGTCGGCGAGCTTGGCGCGCGGTGACACGCTCATGATCGTCTCGCAGGTGGTGCCCTCGAGCGCGAACGTCCCCGATTCTTTCGCGCCGCTGATCGTCTCGGGGCCGCTCGGCGCTGGGCTGGCGACGTCGGCCTCTACCCATCGCGACGGCATCGTCACCCTGCCCGACGTCTCTGCGTCGGTCGTGTCCGCCATGGGCGAGGCCGTCCCGTCAGCCATCGTCGGCAGTTCGGTCGAACGGGCGCGCTCTCTCGTCTCCTCACCGCTGGCCGTGCGCGTGGCGCGTCTTGAAGACATGGCGAACGCCGCCGTCGCGGTCGAGACCGTGCGTCTGCCGCTCGTGAACGTGTACGTCGCGATCGCGATCCTTATCCTCGTCGGGTGCGCACTGATCGTGTACCGCGGCGTGGACGGGCTGCCACAGTGGACCGGTTCACTCAGCCGGGTGCTTCTCCTCCTGGTCGCCTGTATCCCGCTGGCGGCGGTCGTCCAGTTCGCACTCGTGCCGGACCCGGCGGATCCGACGGAGGTCGTCCTGCTCCTGGTGTCCGTGAGCGCCGTGCTGCTCGCGATCGTTTGGTATGGGACGCGGGGACGGTCGGTCACGTGGCCGCTCATCGTTGTCACCGGTGCGACCGCGCTCCTTCTCATGGTCGATCAGTGGCTCGGAGCGCCGCTGTCTCTGGTGAGCATCTTCGGCTACTCGCCGCTCCAGGGTGCTCGCTACTACGGGATCGGCAACGAGATGTCGGGGCTGCTCCTGGGCTCGGCGCTGGTGGCAGCGGCCCTCGTGCTGGACACGTGGCGGGACGCACGCTGGGCGCCCGCGGTGCGCAAGTGGGGTTGGCCGCTGCTCGGCGTCGTCGTGCTGGGCACCGCCGCGGCGCCGACGCTCGGCGCCAATGTCGGGCCTGTGGCGTGGATGACCGTGGGCTTCCTCGCCGGATGGCTGATCCTCAACGGACAGCGCGTCTGGACGTGGCGCAACATGCTGATCGTGCTCGCCTTGGTGGCAGTCATCCTGGTCGGCTTCGGCGTCGTGGACGTGCTGCGCGGACCCGGTAGCGAGACGCACCTCGGGCGCCTGATAACCGATATCTGGCAGAGCGGCCTCGGAGGCCTCTGGATCATATTCGCGCGCAAAGCGGTCACCAACGTGCGAGTGCTCGGGAAGACGAACTGGACCTGGCTCGCGGCGTCGGTGCTCCTACTTCTCGGCTATATGCGGTGGAGGCCGCGCGGAGAGTTCGCGGCCCTTCTGCGGGAGTATCCCGCGTTCTCGGCCGCGGTGGCCGCCGCTCTGTTCGCGGGGGTGGCCGGTTACTTCACGGAGGATTCCGGGATCATCATCCCCGCACTGGTGCTCCTGCCGATAGGCGTCGCCGCGTTGTACCTGATGTTCGCGCGATCATGGCCGAAGGGGGCGCGGGAGTGACCGACTGGCTCCTCGTGTCCGTCCTGTCCGTGATCGTCGCCGTCCTGTTGGGGTGGGGCGTCCCCGAGTGGACGGTGTCCCGGCTTCTGCCGGTTCTGGAGACCTCGCACCGCAAGGTGAGGAACTATCGCGGCTCGCCTGTGCCGACGGGCCTGGGCGTCGCCTGGGCGGTCTGGGGCGTCGGCGTGACGCTGGTGGGAGGTCTCGTCTCGATCGCGGCCTGGATCGCCTTGAGGCTGACCGCGGGTTCGCCTCAGGGGACGCCGCCGTGGCTTCGGGCGCTCACGTCGTCGCCGCTCTCGGCGGCGCTCGCCCTCATGCCCGTGCTCCTGGTGTTCGGCGTGCTCGTGTTCGGCATGATCGACGACACGTACGGAGACGGTGCATCGAGGGGATTCGCAGGACACCTGCGCGAGCTTGCGAAAGGGCGGCTCACGACCGGCGGCCTCAAGATGCTCGGTATCGGCGCGCTGGCGGTCTGGGCGGCCGGATCGGCCTCGGTGCGAACGGCGCAGTTCTCAGCGACGGCGTACTCTGGCGCGGGTCAGGTGCTGACGAGTCTCGCCGCGTGGGTCTGCGGCGCGCTCACGATCGCGCTCGCCGCGAACCTCGTCAATCTCACCGACCTGCGCCCCGGGCGCGCGCTGAAGTCCTTCGGTGTGCTCGCCCTCGTGGGCGTGTGCGCTGCCGGCTGGGCGACGTGGCAGGTCCTGGCGGCCGAGGCCTCGTCCGGCGTCCTCGGGATGAGCGCGGCCGCGAGGGTGCCGTGGTTCATCGCCACAGTCCTCTGCATCATCGCGCTGGTCTTCGGTCCGGCGATCGCGGTCGCGCGGCCGGACCTGCGGGAGAAGGCCATGCTCGGGGACGCGGGCGCGAACGCGATGGGGGCGCTCGGCGGCTACCTGATCGCCGCGAACCTTCCTCTGGCGGGCGTCGCCGTCGCGGCGGCGGTGCTGCTCGCGCTGAACATCGCGAGCGAGAGGGTGTCGTTCAGCCGTGTCATCGAGCGGTCGCGCGTGCTCTCCCGCCTCGACGCGCTCGGCAGGATCGGGGCTGATGGCACACTGGCAGGCGCTGACAGGGAAGAACGCCGGGGCGCGCAGACCCCGGGGACGGACTCGGTGCACGAGGGCAAGAGGAAGGAAGGCGGGAGCTGAGCTGATGGCGAAGTACATATTCGTGACCGGGGGCGTGACGTCCTCACTGGGCAAGGGGATCACGGCGGCGTCGCTGGGGCGGCTGCTCAAGAGCCGGGGCCTCAAGGTGACGATCCAGAAGCTCGATCCGTATCTGAACGTCGATCCCGGGACGATGAGCCCGTTCCAGCACGGCGAGGTGTTCGTCACCGACGATGGCGGCGAGACGGATCTCGACCTCGGTCACTACGAGCGTTTCGTCGACGAGGCGCTGTCGCGCCGCAGCAACGTCACCGCGGGGTCCGTCTACCAGAGCCTCATCGCCAAGGAGCGCCGCGGAGACTTCCTCGGGGGCACCGTCCAGGTCATCCCTCATGTGACGAACGAGATCAAGGAGCGGATCCTCACGCTCGCCGAGGAGACGCAACCCGATGTCGTCATCACCGAAGTTGGCGGCACCGTCGGCGACATCGAGTCGCTCCCGTTCCTTG
>CAIKZH010000161.1 GCA_903831865.1 uncultured Coriobacteriia bacterium | reverse complement strand
CCGGATCTCACTCTGAAAGGTCTGCTCGCCATCCACGCCAAGAACGTCTGATCCGGCCCGCGCCCGGAGAGTGCTGCCGTATACTCCGCCGTGTGCACGGCGATGTGCACATCTTCGAGGAGACAGCGCATGCGGTTCTACAGGATCGGCGACAAGATCGTGGCGCGAGAGAAGCTCGTCGACCAGATCGACGCGATCATGGTGGACAGGGAGAGTGGCGCCACCCAGCACGACGCCGCCTCCGCGCACGGTGTCGATCGCTCCTTCGTCTCGTGGCTCGAGACGGTCGGAGAGGTCCGGCGCGGCAGGCGGGTCGCCCTGATCGCGTTCCCGGTGGGGAATGCCGGCGAGGTCCGCGCCGCCTGTGAGGAACGCGCCGTCGAGTTCGTGCTGGTGATGTCGCAGTCCGAGCGTGAGTCGCTGGAGGCCGGTCCGGCCGACCGCATGTTCAACTTCGTGCTCGAGACCCTCGCGACGCTCAAGGACTTCGACGTTGTCATCGTGATGGCGAGCGACTGGCGCATCGGCACCGTCGAGAAGATCCTCGGCCGCGAGGTCGTCGCGCGCGATCTCGGCCATTCGCCGCTTCGTCACGACATCACCATCGACCTGACGGAACTCGCGGACCTGCTCGATGCGGTCACCGCGCCCGTCCCCGCGAAGGAGCACTGAGTCCAGCCGATGAAGCAGGTCGTCTCGATCTCGATCGGATCGTCGAAGCGGGATCATTCCGTGGAGTTGGAGCTGTTCGGCGAGAAGGTGCATATCTGGCGCGAGGGCACGGACGGGGACATGGACGACGCCGTCAGGCGCCTGCGCGAGTACGATGGCAAGGTCGACGCGTTCGGCATGGGCGGTATCGACCTGTTCCTGAACGCCGCCGGTCGCACCTACTGGTTCCGCGACGCCACGCGCTATCGCGACGCCGTCACGGCGACCCCGCTGCTGGACGGCAGCGGGCTCAAGGGTGCGGTCGAGGGCGACGTCGTGCGGTTCATGCAGGAAGACCTGAAGCTGCACCTGGCGGGGAAGCGCGTGCTGGTGACGAGCGCCGTGGACCGTTGGGGAATGGCCATGGGCCTTCGCGACGCCGGCTGCGAGATGGTCTATGCGGACATGCTCTTCGCCCTGGGGATACCGATCATGATCCGCAGCTACCCGGCGCTCGTCCGCTTCGTGCACATCCTTGCGCCGCTGGCAGTCCAACTCCCGTTCAAGTTCCTCTATCCCTCAGAGGCCGATCACACCACAGAGGTCGAGCACGAGTCGAAGCATGCGCAACTCTACCGCGACGCCGACATCATCGCCGGCGACTACAAGTACGTGCGGAAGTACATGCCGGCGGACATGGCAGGCAAGTGGATCATCACCAACACCACCACCGCCGAGGACGTCGAGTTCCTGCGCTCGGTGGGGGTGGAGCTGCTCGTGACATCGACGCCCCGGCTCGAGGGACGCAGCTTCGGCACCAATGTCATCGAGGCGACGCTGGTGGCTGTGGAGGGAGCGCACTCGGCGCTCGATCCTGCGCGGTACCTCGAGCTGCTCAAGGCAGTCGGCTTCGCACCGGACGTGCTCTGGCTGCAGCGCGGCTGAAGGGTCCTCGCGGCGCCGGGCGGAGAGGCTGGACGGGCGGCGTCACGCTACGGCACCGCGCTTGCTCCGACGAGTGGTACCGAGAGCGCCACTCCCGGTGGCGTCCGAGCCTTTTGCGGTGCTACACTCGCGGACGTTCAGGCAAGCGAAATGGCGCGGTGCGTGGATCCGGCTTCCGCCCCCTACATGCCTCTGTCACCGTGTCCGGTGGCGTGGCTGGGTGTGCGCGTAGCGTCCCGCCTGCCGTGCGAAGAGGGAGACACCTCATGAACTCACGCGCGCGCAACCGGCTCATCGCGGTCACGGCCCTCATCCTGCTCGTCGCCGTGGCGGTTCTCGTCACCATCGGGCTGCCGGGCGGGTCCGCGCCGGCGACGGTGAAGGTCATCGCCGGTGACTCGGCATTCGTGGGAAGACGCGTGACGGTCACAGGCTCCGTCATTGGCAGCTCCTGGAACAAGAAGTCGAACCCGATGGTATTCAACATCCGGGACCAGGGCGCCACTTCCGGTCCGCAGCTGAAGGTGATCTACGGAGGCGCCGCCCCCGCGTCGTTCGGGAACCTTACGATCGCCATCGTCACCGGCACCGTGAAGCAGGGCGGCGTGATCGACGCGAACGAGATGGAGACGAAGTGCCCGTCCACGTACGCGACGAAGACCGGCGCCGACACGGTCACCCAGATGCTGAAGGCCGGCGTCAGTGCGGAGCTTCCCATCATCGGGTATCTGAAGTCGGGGTCCCTGCATGACGCCGCGGCGCCCTATCGCTTCATCCTTCAGTCGACGCCGACCGGCGGCGACAGCGTGGAAGTGCAGTTCCAGGGTGCGATGCCGACCGTCAAGCGCGGCGGCCAGGTGGTCGCGTTCGGCCAGCTGGAGAAGAGCGGCAAGTTCCTCGCGACGCAGGTGTCACTGCCGCAGTAGTCGGCTCGTCCGCCGCTCGCTTGTCTGAAGCGGGCGGCCCGCACAGAGAGGGCCACGACCGCCAATGACCACACTCGGCCAGATCCTGCTCGCTATCGCCGCGGTCTCCGCGTTCGCGTCGATCGGCTCGCTCGCCTGGGGTCATCGACTCGGCCGCAAAGAGGGCGAGTCGCTCACCAACACGGGGTATCTCGCGACGTTCGTGATCTTCGCTTCGCTCACCTTCGCGGTCGCGCTGATCGTCACGGCGTTCTACCGCAAGGACTTCACGTTCCTCTACGTCGCGCAGAACCACCCCACTGACGTGTCGAACCTGTCGTGGCTCTACAAGCTGTCCGGCCTGTGGGCGGGCCGGGAGGGCTCCCTGCTTCTGTGGGCGTGGCTGCTGTCCGGGTTCGCGGCGTTCATGGCGTACAAGCGGCTCTCGATCACCGACGCGCTGTCCAACGCGGGCCTGGCGGTCACCAACTTCATCCAGCTGTTCTTCATCCTTGCGATGTTCATCCAGACCAACAACCCGTTCCAGACAGCGATCGTGGCAGCCGACGGGACGGTGTCGAACGTGGCCGGCGCCGCGCTCGGCAACATCAACCAGATGGCGATGAACCCGCTGCTGCAGCACTGGGCGATGGTGCTTCACCCGCCTTCGCTCTTCATCGGCTACGCGGGCCTCGCGATACCGTTCGCGTACGCGCTCGGGGCCGTCTTCATCGGCGACTCGTCGCGCAAGTGGGTCGATCTGGTCGACCGCGTGACCGTGTTCTCGTGGCTGTTCCTCGGCATCGGGATAGGGCTCGGCGCGATCTGGGCCTACGCGGTGCTCGGATGGGGCGGCTACTGGGCGTGGGACCCGGTGGAGAGCGCGTCGCTGCTGCCATGGCTTGTCGGCGTGGGGCTCATCCACTCGTTCACGGTCTACCGTCGCACCGGCGGCTTCAAGCGCTGGGCGGTGGTCATGTCCGCCGCGGCGTTCTTCTTCGTCCTGCTCGGCACCTTCATCACGCGCAGCGGCGTCATCCAGTCGGTGCACGCGTTCGGGCTGGACCTGGTCTCGCTCGCGTGGTTCCTCACGATGATGGTCGCGGTCGTGGTCGTGACGTGGATCGCTCTCTACGTGCGGCGCAAGGTGTTCACCGGCGAGGCGGAGACAGGCACCCTGCTCTCCAAGGACACGGCCTACTACTTCAACAACGTGCTCATGCTGTTCGGCGCCATCGTGGTCGCGTCTCTCACACTGGCGCCAGTCCTCGGCACGACGTTCTCGGCGCCCACGTATGACCTGCTGGCAAGGCCGATCGGCATCCTCTACATCGCCGGGATGGCGATCTGTCCCATCCTGTCGTGGCGGGCCACTGACGGCGCGACGTTCTGGTCCCGTGCGAAGTGGCCGCTGGCCGGCGCCGCCGTCATCGCTGCGGGGCTGCTCACCATATGGGTGACAGTGCTGGTGCCGAACTACCAGGTCAGCGGCAAGGGTCTGGCCGGGATCGCTTCGATCCAGGCGCCGCTCGACCACTTCGAAGCTCTGCTCGGGCTGCTGGTGGCGGCCTTCGCCGTCGCACTGCCGATCTACCTGTTCATCGACGGCGCTCGCAAACGTGCGGCCGCTCGTGACCAGACCTTCGGCGCCGCGCTCGGCAGCATCTTCACGAAGGCGCGCACGCAGTCCGGCGGCTATCTTGTGCACCTGGGCATGGGGATCGTGCTCATCGGGCTGATCGGTTCGGCGATGTACGTGAGGGATGTCCAGTTCACGCTGAAGGATCAGCCCGGCGCGTCGCAGCAGGTGGGCGGCTACACGCTTGTGCTGAAGAGCCTGGACCAGAAGACGCTGGCCAACGGTGACGCCGTCCAGACCGCCCACGTGAAGATCGAGAACCGCGGGGGTGCGACGGTCGCGAACCTCGACCCCTACGTGACCGTGGTCGCGGCGGCTCCGTCCAGCAGCAACCGGCGCCTGTCGGCGGCGGTCTACAGCCAGCCTCTCCTCGACGTGTTCACCGCCTTCCAGGGTGGCGACACCACCGGGCTGTCGTTCGACGTGAAGATCAACCCGCTCATCTCCTGGGTGTGGGGCGGCTTCGTCATCCTGATCATGGGGACGGCGCTTGCGGCGTGGCCGAAGCGCGAGGCCGAGCCGGTGGCGGTCAAGAGCACGCATCCGGCGAAGAAGAAGCGGTCGTAGCCGGCGCCGTGACCGACGCGACTGATACCGCCGTCTCGGCGGAAGGCCTCACGCGCGTCTTCGGCGTGCGCAAGGCGCTGGACTGCGTCGACTTCGCCCTGCCCGTGGGCGGCTTCCTCTCCATCTTCGGGCCGAACGGCGCCGGCAAGACGACGCTGCTCCGCGCGCTCACCACTCTTCAGGCGCCCTCGTCAGGCACTGCGCGGGTGCTGGGGCTGGACGTGGTCCGCGACGCGGTGGAGCTCCGTAGCCACATCGGGCTCATCAGCCACAATCCGCTGCTCTACCCGGACCTCTCCGCCGAGGAGAACCTCGTCTTCTTCTCCGACATGTACGGGGTGGAGGACGTTTCGGGGAGGGTCCGCGACCTGCTCGACGCCGTCGAGCTCAGCCATCGCCGATTCGACCTCGTGCGGACGTTCTCCCGGGGGATGCTGCAGAGGCTCTCGATCGCGCGCGCTCTTCTCCATCGGCCCGAGGTGCTCTTCCTCGACGAGCCGTACTCGGGCCTGGACCCGCACGCCATGGACATCCTCGACTCGCTGATCGCGCAGATCCGCCACGAGCACACGTTCGTGATGGTGAGCCACGACCTGGCGAAGGGCCTGGAGCTGTGCACGCACGCGCTCATCCTCGCCAAGGGCAAGGTCGCGAGATACGACGAGAAGGCGTACATCGACGACACGACCTTCGCGGCCGAGTACCGCTCGGTCGTCGGGCTGGGGGTGGCCTGATGCCGTCGGCTCCCGCGACGGCCGCCAAGGCCCGTCCCGCACGAAAGCTCTCGTGGCGTCAGTTCCGCGCGATCCTGCGCAAGGACATCGTCATGGAGCTGCGCACCTTCGAGATGCTCACGTCGATGGGGCTCTACACGCTGCTCACCCTGGCGATCTACGCGATCGCGCTGTCGGCGTCGGGCAACGGCTTCGACGTGCGGCTGATAGCGGCGGGTCTTCTGTGGCTCGCCTTCATCTTCACCTCGATGCTCGGGCTCAACCGCTCGCTGGTCCACGAGAAGGACCAGGGGTGTCTCGAGGCGCTGCTGCTCTCCCCCGTGGACCGGCCGGTGATCTTCTTCGCGAAGGCCGTGGGCAACCTGATATTCCTGCTCATCGTGCAGGTGTTCACCGTGCCCCTGTTCTTCCTGATGTTCCTCTCGAGCCACGCGATCGGCGGGCAGTTCTGGATGATCCCGCTCTCCTTGCTGGTCGGGGCCGTCGGCGTCGCGGGCGTCGGCACGCTCCTGGCGACCATCTCGGTGAACACGCGAGGGCGCGACTTCATCCTCGCGGTCCTGTTCGTGCCGCTCATGTACCCGCTGCTCCTCGCTGCGGTGGGAGCGACCTCCGCGGGCGTCCTTGGCGGGCAGTCATACGTGGCGGACTTCTGGCGCGACATGGCCCTGGCCGGTGGCTACGATGTGATAATGCTGCTCGCCGCCTACGGCCTCTACGAATTCGTCATCGGAGCATAGGTGCGGCGAGAAGACGCCGCTTCTTTCTCTAGGAGGAAGCTGACCGACGTGGACAAGCGAAGACTCACCTACATCGCACTGGCGGCGGCCGGGGTGCTCACCCTCACCGGGTTCCTGCTCGCCTTCTTCGTCGCGACACCGGCCCAGACGATAGCGACGCTCAGCACCGGCGGAGGCAGGCTCTTCGGAGGCGTCTTCGTCTCGCATCCGATCGACTTCGGCCAGAAGATCTTCTACTTCCACGTGCCAGTGGCGATCACGAGCTTCGCGGTCTTCTTCTTCACGGCCTACTTCGGCGCGAGGTTCCTCATCACCCGCGACCCCGCCTACGACGTCAAGGCGCGCATCGCCGCCGAGGTCACGCTCATCTTCGTGCTGCTGACAATGCTCACCGGAGACCTGTGGACCCGCTGGGCCTGGGGCGTGTGGTGGGTGTGGGAACCCAGGTTGACGACCTACTTCATCCTCACCCTGCTCGTGGTCGCCTACTTCGTGCTGCGCGCCAGCGTGGACGACGACGAGCGGCGCGCCGTGTACGCCGCGGTCTTCGGCATCATCGCTTTCATCGACGCGCCGATCTCGTTCGCGATCACGCGCCTCGTGCCGTCGGAGCTGCACCCGGTGGTCATCGGAGTGCCCGGCGGCCTCGACGGGACGCAGCTTGCCGCCTTCCTGATCGCCATGTTCGGGATGCTGGCGTTCGGCTTCGTCATCTATCAGTTGCGCTGGCGCGAAGAGCGCGTCAAGGAGCGCATCGAAGCGCTGAAGAGCGCCCTCGAGGACTGAGCAGAAGGGAACGTGACCTCAGGATGGATGCTGTGACCAAGGAGATCTTCGCCCTCGTGTCGCCGTCGCTGCCGTATGTCATCGGCGTCTACGCCGCGCTTTGGGCGGGGCTCATGATCTACGTGGGCGTCACGCTCTCGCGTCTCGGGCGGCTCGAGCGTCAGCTCGTGCTCGTCGAGGATGCGCTGGCAAAGCAGGGCCGGACGAGCTGATGCCTCGGCGCACGACGGTCGAACGAGGGCGGTGCTAGATAGGTGGCGCTGCGACTCGAGACGCTCACCATGTGGCTGGCGATGGCGCTCTTCGCCGGCGCCACGGTGCTCTACGCCTACCACTTCTTCTCGAAGCGAGCGGTGCTGTCGTGGTACGCGACGTTCCTGACCGGAGCCGGGTTCCTTTCGCTCACCGCCTCGATAGGGCTGCACTCGAGCAACGCGGAAGGTTCGCGGCTGTACGGTCCGTATTCGCTCGTGCTGGCCGCGTGGGCGCTCGTGCTCGTCTACTTCTTCGTCGAGCATCTCGTTCGGCTCAAGGTCTACGGCACCGTGCTCCTGCCGTTCGCCGTCGTGCTGCTGGTCGTTGCAGAGGCGCTGGGCGCCGGGCGGCCGGTCGTGCCGCCCCCCCTTGCGGAGCTCATGCTCACCGACTCGCTCGGCGTCGCGTTCCATGTCGCGCTGATCGTCCTGGCGAACGCCGGGTTCGCGATAGGGGCTGCTGCCTCGGCCGCGTACCTCGGTCTCGAATCTCAGCTGAAGCGCCACAGGACCTCCGTACTCTTCAGGCGCCTGCCGTCTCTGGGCCAGACCGACGCGATCGCGCGCCACTCGATCCTCATCGCGCTGCCTGTCTACAGCGCGGGCCTGCTCCTGGGCGTGCTCCGCGCTCTACAGACCGACGTCGCCGGGTGGTGGGCGGACCCGAGGGTGATGCTGTCCGGCATCGTCTGGGTCGTCTTCGCCGTCTACCTCTATCTGAGCAACGTGAGGCACTCCTCCGGACGCACGACAGCGTGGGTGGCGCTGGGCGGGGCCGCCCTCGTCGTGGTCCTGGCCGTCATGGCCCGGACCGTTCCTGCCGGCTTCCATGTCTTCGCGGTGCCGGGAAGATGACCGGGCCGCGCCTCCTTTGCCGGGCGTCTCGACCCGGTGGTACGATCGACCACGTTCAGGCGAGCGACGGCAGCATGCGTGCTCATGTGCTGGACACCGCCCCCGCCGGGCCACGCTTGCCTGAACAACACGCATCGCTCCGGCGGGGGCGTACCTTTGCCACGACACGGGGATGCCCGCTGCTGCGTGCACCATCCCCTGACCCCACACGGAAGCCCGCGTAGCTCGCATGCACCTCACTGTCGTCGGCCTGTCCCACAGGACCGCGCCCATCGAGATACGCGAACGGCTCACCTTCCCGGAGCCCAGGCAGGCGGAGGCGCTCTCCGTGCTGCTGTCATCGCCCGACGTGGCGGAGGCGGTGATCCTGTCCACCTGCAACCGCACCGAGGTCTACGCGGTGACGACGGGCGAGGGCAGGTCGTCTGCGGTCGTCGATTTCATCGCCTCGTTCCACCAGCTCGACCATGAGGAACTCATGCGCTACCTCTACGTGCTCGAGGGCGAGGCGGTGGTGCGCCACCTCTTCGGCGTCGTGTGCTCGCTGGACTCGATGGTGCTGGGCGAGGCGCAGATCCTCCACCAGGCCAAGGAGGCGTACGAGTCGTCGTTCGATAACGGCGCCGCCGGCCGTGTGCTCAACCGTCTCTTCCGCCAGAGCTTCGAGGTGGGCAAGCGCGCCCGTACCGAGACTGCCATCGGCGAGAGCGCCGTCTCGATCAGCTACGCGGCCGTCGAGCTCGCCAAGAAGGTGTTCGCGACTCTCGCCGGCCGCACCGTGCTGGTGGTCGGCGCGGGCAAGATGAGCGAGCTCACTGCGAAGCATCTCGTGAGTCAGGGCGTTCGCGCCGTCCTCGTGGCGAACCGGACCTGGGAGCGCGCCGTCGATCTCGCCGAGCGTTTCGAAGGGCAGGCGGTTCCCTACGAAGAGCTCTTCGAGCGGATGCGCGAGGCCGACATCGTGATCACGTCGACGGCGGCTCCGGGCTTCGTGATGGGTCGCGAACAGGTGGCCGCCGCGACGCGGGGGCGTCGCAGCCCGCTCTTCCTGATCGACATCGCCGTGCCAAGGGACATCGATCCTGCGGTCAACGATCTCTCGAACGTCTTCCTCTACGACATCGACGACCTCAACGGCGTGGTCCAGTCCAACCTCGCAGAGCGGACCCGCGAGGCGCGTCGCGCCGAGGTGATCATCGAGGAGGAGACCGGCTCCTTCGCCAGGTGGCTGGACTCGATGGAGGTCGTGCCCACGATCGCCGAGATCCGGGCCCGCGCCGAGCAGGTCCGAGAGGAAGAGACGAGTCGGGCGCTCCGCCGGCTCGGGGCTCTCTCGGACAAGGACGTCGCGACGATCGAAGCGCTGACGCAGGCGATAGTGAAGAAGATGCTGCACGAGCCGACGGCCCGACTGCGCCGGTCGGCCGGGGAGAAGGACGGGTACTCGACAGTGGAGGCGGCCCGTCAACTCTACGGGCTCGACGCCGAGGACCGCGACCCCGCGCGTCGCCACGGCCCGCGCGTCACGCCGCGACCCCTGGAGTCGCCCGAACAGGGAGGGACGGAGGAGAGCCTTGGCTGCTGAACGCAGGCTGGTGATCGGTACTCGCGGTAGCAAGCTCGCGGTGTGGCAGGCCGAGTACATCCGCGCGCGCATCGAGGGGCTGACAGGTCTGGAGGTGTGCCTCCAGATCATCCACACGACGGGTGACCGCGTGCTCGACGTGCCTCTCGCCAAGGTCGGCTCCAAAGGTCTGTTCACGAAGGAGATCGAGGTCGAACTCGCCGCGGACACGATCGACGTCGCCGTGCACTCGATGAAGGACGTGCCCACCGAGGTGCCCGAAGGGCTCGTCATCGCGGCGATGCCGGAGCGGGTCGATCCCCGGGACGTGCTCGTCTCCCGCGGCGGGCTCACGTTGGAGACGCTTCCACAGGGGGCGCGAGTAGGTACGAGCTCGCTTCGCCGCATCGCCCAACTGCGGGCTGTGCGCCCGGACCTGGAGATCGTCGACGTGCGCGGGAACCTCGACACGCGCATGCGCAAGGCCGAGAGCGGCGAGGTCGACGCGGTGGTGCTTGCGGCCGCGGGCCTGACTCGGATGGGCTGGGCGGACCGCATCAGCCACTACCTCCCCAGCGCGCAGATGGTGCCGGCCGTGGGGCAGGGAGCCATAGGTGTGCAGATCCGAGCCGACGACGAGTTCCTGCTCGAGACCTGCGCCCAGCTCAACGACCCGATGACCATGACCTGCGTCGAGGCCGAGCGGGTCGTCATGCGCCTGCTGGAGGGCGGGTGCCAGGTGCCCATCGGAGCGAACGCGCGCATCGAGGGTGAAGGGCTCGTCATGGACGGCGTCGTCGCTTCGCTCGACGGCAGCCGCGTGATCCGAGCCACCGTGGAGGGCGCCCTCGACGAGGGCGAGTCGGTGGGCCGTGAGATGACGGCGACCCTGCTGCAGAAGGGCGCCGGCGACGTGCTCGCCGACGTGCGGACGGCGGCGGGCGCCGACGGCCGCGTCGACACACTCCTCGAGACCTGAGGCTGCCCATGCGGGGGCTCGCGAGGGAAGAAGGACCGCCCCTGTCGGGCAAGGTCGTCCTCGTGACGCGGGCGGCGGGGCAGGAGGGCGCGCTCGCCGAGCGGCTTGCGGCACTCGGCGCCGAGGTGCTCGCCATGCCGGTCATCCGAGTCGCCGACCCCGAGGACTGGGGACCGGCCGACGCCGCCATCAGCGCCCTCGACACGTTCGACTGGCTCGTGCTCACCTCCAGCAACGGGGTCGAGCGCTTCTTCAGCCGGCTCGTCGCGCTCGGTCGCGACGCGGGCGGCTTGGCGGGCACCCGCGTGGCTGTGGTGGGGCGCGCGACGGCGCAGGCGCTGCGGGCCCACGGGCTGGAACCCGCGATGGTACCCGAGAGCTTCCGCTCCGAGGGCCTTGTCGAGAGCTTCGGTTCGTTGCCGGGATCGAATGAGACGCGCGTCCTGATCGCGCGTGCGGCCGACGCGCGGGAGCTGCTCCCGGACCAGTTGCGTGCCCTCGGCTTCGATGTGAGTGTCGTGCCGGTCTACCGGCTGCTGCCCGTAGAACCGTCACAGGAGGCGCTCGCCCGGCTCGTCGCGGGCGAGGTCGACATCGTCACGCTCTCGAGCGGGGGCATCGCACGGCGGTTGTTCGAAGTGCTGCGCCAGGCAGGGACCGAGCCGGTGGAAGCTCTCCGAGGCGTGTGCGTGGCGAGTATCGGTCCGGTGACGTCGCAGGCTCTTCGCGAACTAGGGAGGGAGCCCGACGTCGAGGCCGCCGAAGCCGATGCCGGCTCGCTCGTCGAAGCTCTGGTCGAGGCGCTCGCGGGGAAGGCCTGCTGATGCAGCTGAGCGATATCGCGCTCGTCGTGGCCGGTGCGGGGATAGGCGGCGGCCTGCGGTACGCGGTGGGGGGTTGGCTCGCCGAACGCTGGGGCGCGTCGTTCCCATGGCACACGATGGCGATCAACGTCAGCGGCGCCTTCCTGCTCGGCATCGTGATGGCGCTGTCCGTCGAGCGGGGCATCGTGCCGCCGTCCTGGCGGCTGTTCGTGGGCGTGGGTGTCCTCGGCGGCTACACGACCTTCTCCACTCTGTCGTACGAGAGCATCGCGCTCATCGAGAGAGGGCTCGTGCTGAGCGGCACGCTCAACATGTTCGGCTCCGCGCTCGCGGGGCTCGTTGCCGTCGTGGCCGGTCTCGTGGTCGGACGGGTCCTTTAAGGGAGGACGCTCGAGATGCATATCGACGGACCTGGCAAACGCGTGACGATCTACATCGGGGAGTCGGACCACTGGAAGGGTCACACGCTCTACGAGTCCATCGTCGAGTTGCTTCGCCGCGAGGGGTGCGCAGGTGCGAGCGTCTTCAAGGGCGAGATGGGGTTCGGCAAGAGCAGTCGCGTGCACAGCGCCAACATCCTGAGACTGTCCGAGGACCTGCCTGTGGCCATCGTCTTCGTGGACACGCCGGAGCGGGTCGATGCGGTGATGCCTCGTCTCGACGAGATGGTGTCGGGCGGGATCATCGTCGTGGACGACGTGCACATCCGGAAGTACTCGCACGGTGGGGAGTGAAGCGGGCGTGAGCCGTCACTCAGCCGATGCGAGCGAGGTCCGCCGGCTTTTGACAACCGGCGCGCGGGTGGGCATAGTATCTAGGCCCTGTCGAACGGCGACGGGCATGGTGTGGGGACGTGGCTCAGTTGGGAGAGCGCTGCCTTCGCACGGCAGAGGTCGGCGGTTCGAATCCGCTCGTCTCCACCAAGTAGACTATGTCGGGGCGCAGCCGGACCGGTTGCGCCCCGACTGCGTGAAGGAGTGAGGCACGTGGACGTCGTCCTGATCGCCGTGGTCGTGGCCCTCGTCGTCATCGGCGTGCCGATCCTTGCCGTGAGGATCCGCGGGATCCGGCTGCGCATCGAGGCGCTTGAGGCCGCCGTGACCCGGATGCAGGGCCGCCTCGACGGTCTTTCTGGCGTGGGCGTGACGCCGTCGCGTTCCGCGACGGGCGAACCCATCGACATCGAACCCTTCGTCGACTAGGAGAGGTGGGAACAAGATGGAGTTCCCGACGGTCCGTATGCGGCGCCTTCGCCGAAACGAGCAGATCCGCCGCATGGTGCGCGAGAACTCACTCGACGCAGGCGATCTCATCTACCCGCTGTTCGTGAAGCCCGGCAGCGGCGTGCGTGACGAGGTCTCCTCGATGCCCGGCGTCTTCCAGGTCTCGGTCGACCAACTGGACCGTGAGGCTGACGAGCTGCTGAAGGCAGGCATACCCGCGGTCATCTTGTTCGGCCTGCCGGAGACAAAGGACGAGGCGGGCACCGGCGCCTACGCGGAGAACGGGATCGTGCAGCAGGCGCTGCGTCGGCTGAAGGAGAAGGCGCCGGACCTGTATCGCATCACGGACGTCTGCCTGTGCGAGTACACGTCGCATGGCCACTGCGGCGCGCTCGACGAGGGCGGGTGCGTGATCAACGACGTCACGCTGGAGCTTCTCGCCCAGACGGCGGTAAGCCACGCCGAGGCCGGCGCCGACATGGTCGCGCCCTCCGACATGATGGACGGGCGGGTGGCGGCCATCCGGGCCGCGCTCGACGGCGAGGGCTTCGTCGAGTTGCCCATCATGAGCTACGCCGCCAAGTACGCGTCGGGCTACTACGGGCCGTTCCGTGAGGCGGCTGACAGCGCTCCAGCATTCGGCGATCGTACGCAGTATCAGATGGACCCCGCCAACGGCGACGAGGCCCTGCGCGAGGTCGCCCTCGACGTCGACGAGGGCGCCGACATCGTCATGGTCAAGCCGGCGCTCGCCTACATGGACGTGCTCTGGCGCGTGAAGGAGATGTTCGGGATGCCCACCGCCGCGTACAACGTCTCCGGCGAGTACGCCATGGTGAAGGCCGCGGCGGCCCGCGGTTGGATCGACGAGAAGCGCGTCGTGCTCGAGACCCTGACCGGCTTCAAGAGGGCCGGTGCGGACCTCATCGTGAGCTATCACGCCAAGGACGCCGCGCGCTGGCTCGCGCGCGGCTGACCGCCCTCTCACCCACGAGAACAAGGAAGTCCCAAGATGTCAGACGACGTGGAGAGTGCGGGCACCCGCCCGGACCCAGAGTTGGAGCAGGAGCTCGCCGACGGCGAGGCCGGCTGCGGCGAGGCAGGCGTGGCGGTCCCGCTGGGCCACCCGGGAGGTCACCCCGGGGGTCATCCGGGCGGCGCGACAGGCGGTCAGCGTCAAGGTGGCGCGCGCTCTCTCGGCTTCAGGCCCGGAGGCGGCGCCGAGGCGCTCGCATATGAGGAGCGCACCGGCATCAAGGCGCCGCGCATCATCGCGTGGGAGATCACGCGCTCGTGCAACCTGAGCTGCGCGCACTGCCGCGCGGCTGCGGAGTTCGGCCACTACGAGGGCGAGCTCACCCTCGATCAGATCAAGGCGACGATCGACGACATCGTCACCATCACGAACCCCATCATCATCCTCACCGGCGGCGAGCCCCTGATGCGGCCGGACATCTGGGAGATCGTCGACTACGCGCAGTCCAGGGGCGCCATGCCCGTCATCGGCACCAACGCCACTCTCATCACCGACGAGATCGCGGAGAAGATGGCGTCGCACGGCATCCCGAGGATCTCGGTCTCGGTCGACTTCCCTCGGGCCGAGGAGCACGACGCTTTCCGTGGGCAGCCGGGCTGCTTCGACGAGACCATCCGAGGAATCCGCATCGCCAAGGCCCACGGCGTGGGCGTGCAGATCAACATGACGGTCACGACGCTGAACTCTGACAAGGTGGAGGCCGTGCACGACCTCGCCGAGTCGCTCGGCGTCGACGCCTTCCACATCTTCATGCTGGTGCCGACCGGGCGCGGCAGCGACCTGCTCGACAAGGAGCTTCCGCCGGCGGAGTACGAGCGGGTGCTGGCGTGGGCCTACGAACGGCAGAAGACCAGCCCGCTTCACTTCAAGCCCACCGACGCGCCGCACTACTACCGCATCATCCGCCAGCTCGCAAAGGCGGAGGGCAAGAAGGTCACCCGCGAGGAGTACGGGCTGGATGCGATGACGCGCGGGTGCCTCGGCGGCATCACGTTCGCGTTCATCAGCCACGTCGGCGACGTGCAGCCGTGCGGCTACTTCGACATGCAGCTGGGCAACGTGAAGAAGCAGCGCTTCTCCGACATCTGGACCGAGTCGAAGGTGTTCAACGAGCTGCGCGACTACTCGCTGCTCAAGGGCAAGTGCGGCCGGTGCGAGTACAAAGCCGTCTGCGGAGGATGTCGCGCTCGCGCGCTGTCCGTGACCGGCGACTACCTGGCAGAGGAGCCATACTGCGTCTACGAGCCGACCCCCGGGGCTGTGACCGAGTAGCAGTCCCGGGACGCCGAGCGGGCCCGCGCACGACCGGTCCGCCTCGGTCCCACATGCCGTCAATGCGATAAT
>CAIKZH010000160.1 GCA_903831865.1 uncultured Coriobacteriia bacterium | reverse complement strand
CTTCCTGGCGTCGGGCGCCACGATGTACAGGCGGATCATGAGGTTGGGGTGGAGCGTGATGAGGTCCGACATGCGGAGCAGACCCGAGTAGACCGCCGTGGTGTGCTCGACCTCGAACGCCGCCTCCACGCGATTCCCCCTGAGCCAGAGCACATCGATGTGCTCGATGAGGGACATGACTTGAGGCTCGAACTGCCGAGGAAGCGCCTCTCTCAGTCGCAGGGCATCCTGGAACGCGTGGCCGCCGAAGGACGTGTTGCGGTCGTTCCGCGCCACCCAGACGTCCAGGCCCAAGGACGCGCCCATCTCCAGAAGGCTCCACTGGACCTCTGCGTGGCTCGTCTCCTGGTCGGCCACCGGCCGCAAGGGGACTCCGACCGGCGGCGCAGAGGGAAGGGCCGGTCGGACCTCTTGACCGGGCGCCGGAGCCTCAAGCGACCCGGGTCCATCCGCGGGATCCAGAACGGTCACAGCGACCCAGACCCACCGGGATTCGCCGTCGATGTCCGGCTCTCGCGCGCGGGTGCCCGCTGCTCAAGAGTGACGATGCGATGCGGCGGTGGACGGTGGGACGTGGCGGTGAAGACGACGGCGCGGCGCGGGTCACACCGCTGGCGACGCCCGAGGCTCCACGATCTCCGCTGGGAACCCGACGCCCTGGCCTGCTGCGCGGCGGCGAAGTCTTCGCTCGTGAAGGAGACGTGAAGAGAGCCGGCGAGCGAGGCCGCCTCGCTCGCACGCCCTCGCGGGCGCGTCCGCCTCGTCCGCGTTGCGAAGGATGAGCTTCGTGAGACGGTGGGCGAGCTTCGTCACCGTGCGCGCGCATAGTCGGTCCCGTCGGCGACAGCGCGGAAGTCGTCGGGGCCGAGCAGGTGCTGCCGCAGCGTCACGCCTCGCGGGCAGAGCGTCCGCGGGCGGGCGCCGGGCGCGACCCACGCGGCGACTTCGCAAGCGGGCGCCTCCCCCAGCCGTAGCGCGATGACCGCCTCGAGCGCCGGCAGCAGGTCGGTGTCACTGGAGAACACGATGGCCACGTCGCACTCGTGACGGGCTACCATCATCACGAGGTCCACGGCGAGCGCGACGTCGATGCCCTTCTCCTGGGCCGGCTGCTGCGGCCAGTCCGGTGGATAGCGGATATCGCGGGCGATCGCCGTCACGAGGCCACCGCCGCGCACGACCTGGGCGTCGGTCTGTCTGCGGAAGGCCGCGAAGGATCGAGGGTCACGGCGTCTGCTCGGCCGGCCGCGATAGACGCGCACCCGTGCAAGCATGCGGCCCGGAACGCGTGCGACAAGCCGACGACCCAGCGACAAGGGATCGACTTGACCTTCCCGCGCGGGAGCGTCGGGAGCGCAGAAGGCTTCGCGAGCGCGGTGGTATACGTTCTGGAAGTCGAGGAAGACGCAGACCCGGCAATCAGCACGGCGACTCACGGGCGCCGCCGCAAGAGAACAAAGAAAAGCCCCGCCGGTGCGGCATGACCCGGACGGCGGGGAGGATTGTGATGAGTGTACCGCACCTTGGCCACGGCGCAACTGGCGTGCTGATGGAGTGCGGCGACGGGCATGGCTCGACTCTGAGGCCGGCGGACGAAGGGCTCAAGAGTGACGATGCCGACGTGGCGTGGACGATGGCGTCGCCCGACGCAGGTCAGGCCGAGCGGAACCCGTCCATCGCGTCCGGCGCGTACTCCGCGATGCCGTTCAGGAAGCCGGGCTTCAGCTGGTCGCCGTAGCGGCGCACGATCTCGGCTTCGGCGAGCAGCCGCGAGTAGGGGATGAACCCGCAGATGGTACGAAGCGGAGGCTCGAGCGCATCGAAGGTGGGGCGCACCAGCTCGTTCATGACCTTCGCCTTCCTGGCGTCGGGCGCCACGATGTACAGGCGGATCATGAGGTTGGGGTGGAGCGTGATGAGGTCCGACATGCGGAGCAGACCCGAGTAGACCGCCGTGGTGTGCTCGACCTCGAACGCCGCCTCCACGCGATTCCCCCT
>CAIKZH010000159.1 GCA_903831865.1 uncultured Coriobacteriia bacterium | reverse complement strand
TGCCCGAGGGCACCGGCCGGCACTCCCCTATTCCTTCGCTACCCTAGCCTACCTCGCCGCCGCGATCGGCGTTGAGGTGGTGCCGAAGTCGGCATGGAACAGCTGCTGGTTGTACTGCAGGATGCCGTAGGTGTCGATCACTTTCTGGCCCACGGTGCCCGTGATGTAGTTCTCGAACAGGAGGGCGCCATCCATATTGTTCGCGCCCGGGATGCGGATCACATGGTACGGGTTGAGCAGGATGCCGTCACCCTGGACCAGCAGGGTGAGGTGCGGCAGCTTGTCGACGTTGCCGTTGAACGTCGACGTGTAGGAGACCCACGTCGCGCGGTCACTGAGCGTATAAGCATTGAGGTTGTCCGCCATCAGGAGCGTGGCGCCCATGCCCTGGCCGCTCGAGTAGTACCACGGCTGCCCTACCGCGGTGATGCCGGCGGAGGTCCAGAGTCCCAGCTCCTTCGTGTTCGTGCCGGAGGCGTCGCCGCGTGACACGAACCCTGCCGCTGACGTGGCGATCTTACTGAACGCGTCGAGCGCGCTGGTGTCGCCGTTGATGTGCGCGGGATCGGCGGTCGGGCCGACGATCACGAAGTCGTTGTAGCAGACCGGGCGACGGTCGACGCCGTACCCGTTGGACATGAAGGTGAGTTCCGCTGCAGGGCTATGGACGAGACAGACGTCGGCGTCCTTGTTCTGACCGAGGGTGAGGGCCTCCCCGGAACCCACCGCGACGACGTTCACGTGCTCCCACGGGTAGGCCTTCTGGAACGCCGGGATCAGCACGCTGAAGAGGCCGGAGTCCTGGGTCGACGTCGTCGAGGCCAGGATGATCTGGTAGATGGGTGCATTCAGTACGTTGGTCACGATGGTCGCCGAATGCGCGGTGCTGTAGAGCGCCTTGAAGTAGTACTTGCCCTTGACCTTCGGGTTGTACAGAGGGAAGTACCACTTGCCCTTGCTGTTCACCACGACGGTGCCCGACTTCGAGAAGGCGCTGGTCCCCGGCTTCTGGACATAGACGCTGACGATCTTGCCCTTCGCACTCGGACCGGCCGTCCCGCTGATCTCGAACGGCGCCGCATTCGCGAGCACCGTGTTCGACGTCTTGATCGTGACATAGGGCGCTGCAGCCGTTGCGATGACCGGGACCGCGAACGACGCGGCCGCGACGGCGATCACTGCCGCGAGCGCAGCCCGTCGCATGAGCGACGGAGCGTTGAATCTACGCATATGTTCTCCTTTCCGTTGCGGCACGTTTCCGGGCCGCTCTCGTTCCGGCACCCCTAGAGGGCGTCGGCGTTGAATACCCTCTCACCGAACTTGACGACCCCGAACGCGCCGATGACCTCCTGGCCAGCCGGCCCGCCGATCCAGTTCACGAGGACCGTTGCTTCAGCGGGGTTCGCGGTGCCCTTCATCAGGACCACGTCATAGGGGTCGGCCAGAGCCTTGTCGCCCTGCAGGACCACCGCCGAACCGGCGAGGCCCGACTTCGCAGCAAGCCACGTGGCGCGTTCCACCAGGGTGTAGCCGTTCTTCTCACTCGCGAGCTGCAGCGCATCCGCACCGGCGCTCGCGTTCAGATGCCAGGCTCCTTTGCTGCTCGCGCCTGAGGCCTTCCACAGCAGAGCCTCGTCGGCCTTGAGAGCCTCGTCACCGCCGGCCGTCACGAACGTCGCCTTCGCGGCGGCGATCGCCTTGAATGCGGCCGCGGCCGTTGCCGCGCTTCGGACCGACGCGGGGTCACCGGACGGACCTACGACCACGAAGTCACCCAGCATCGCATGCTTGCTCTGCGACGCCTCACCGCTCGCAACGAGGGCCCTCGCGTTCGCGGGCAGGTCGACGAGAAGCACGCCCGCCTGACCCGACTTCCCGAGCGCCAGGACCTTGCTCGCGCTTCCCCCTACGATGCTGAGGCGGAACTGCGGGTACGCCTCCTGGAAGGCCACCTTGAGCGTGTCAGCCAGGCCCGAGTCACGCACTGCGTCGGTCGTTGCGAACACCACGCTCGTCGGTGCCGCCGTGGCTGGCGCGGGACTCGTGGGGCGGATCTTCGGCGTCACACGTCCGCAGCCGGCCATCGCGACCGTGAGCGCGCAGAGGACGAATACCGCTGCGGCATATGCGCGACCCGTTGCCCTCATGTGCTGCTCTCCGTGCATCCGTCCCTCCCGTCTCAGCGCGATCGATCGGCTTCAGGCCGCTCTACTTGACGACCACCGATGTCGTCCCCGAGATGCAGCCGAATCGGTTGGCGTCGCCCGCAAAACTCGCGCGGAACGTGAACGTGCCTTTGACCTTCGGCGTGTAGCCGTAGTACCAGAGGCCGTCCGCGCCGTTCATCGCATAGACCAGGCGCGCGGACGAGTACGACCACCGCGCAGAACCGGGCTTGCGGACTTCCACGACCACCGGATCAAGGAGCATGCCGTTCTTGAGCTTCCCGGTGAGCGTGAACTTGCGGCCCACCTTCCCCGTCGAGGCGGAGCGCACAATGGTGATCTCAGTGGACAGCACCTGCGGGAACACGGTGATCTCGGCCACGTGCGGCGCTTCGACGTTGCCCGCCTTGTCCGAGGACCAGTACGCTACCTGATGCACGATGCCGAGGCCCGTCACAGGAACCGTTGCGGTCGTTCCCACCGTCATGGTGGCCCCGCCATCGACGGCGCAGAACCCGGTCGCCACGCCGGACGCGGTGTCCTTGCGGGTGAACCCGACGAGGAGCGTGTCACTCGTGGTGGTGCTCAGGCCGACATAGGTGAGCGTCGTCGTGGGCTTGACGTTGTCGATCTTGATCAGCGCCGTCTGCGATGTCTCGAGGTTGCTGCTGGCGCCATTGGAGTAGTAGTGCAGGGTCGTCGTGCCCTGCGTGCTGATCTTGACGGGCACCGTGTACGTCGTCACCGTGCCGGTCGAGATCTGGTAGTACGTGTACACGGGCGCGGTCCCGCCGGTCGCGGAGAGCGAGAACGTGACGGTACCGGTGGAGGTGACCCAACCGCTCGCCGCCGGACTCGGCGACGTGACCAGAGTGCTGACAGGTCCAACGGCCGCATACGCCGCGGATACTGCGAAGCAGCCCATCACCGCCAGCCCCAGCACGACTGCGGCGACTGCGAGCCTCGATCGCGCCATTCGTTCGACCCTGGGTGTTCTCATAAGCACTCCTCATCCCTTCGTTCGCGGTGCGAACCGTCTTCTCCCCACGGTAAACGTGTTTGTACCGTGACACACGGACGATAGTCCTCGCGGGTTGCCACCGCAAGGAGTCGGGCACCCCATATGCCCGACGGTCGCACGGACCCGCCGGGCGAGAGAAACATCGCCCAGGACGCGTTGAGTGGCACGCACGTTGCTTACCTTCTGAGCAGGCAGGGCGCTCCGCTACTTCCCCCCTCAACGGCGGATGCAAGCCCACCTCAAGAAACGAGCCGCGTTCCCCCCAACGCGGCTCGTTCACTGTCCTGAGCCGGTCCGATGACAGCTCGGCCCGCTATAATCCTTCTCGTTCGCTCGACCCTTGAGGGAGTGTCAAAGACGACAAACAGGAGACGCGCCCTGCCCAGCATCTCGGTGACCCTTGTTGTTGCAGTCGTCGGCCTGGCGGTCGCTGCAGGGAGCTTCGTCGCATTGCGCCCGAAGGTGGGCGTCGCGAGCGGGCTCGAGGCGCACGAGCTTGGGGACCGGGTACTCGTGATCGTCCCCCACCCCGACGACGAGACGCTGGGCGCCGGCGGCACCATCCACGCGTTGGCCCGATCGGGCGTCCATGTCCGCGTGGTGATCGTCACCGCGGGTGACGCCTATCGGCGAGCGGCACAGCACCTCAAGAAGGGCCGCCTCGACGCAGCGGTCTATCGCGACCTCGGCGATGTCAGGCACGACGAGGTGCTCCATGCCGCGTCAAAGCTTGGCCTCTCGCCGTCGGACGTCATCTGCCTCGGATTCGCCGATGGGTCCACGAACACGTTGTGGAACCATGCGTGGGACCAGGGGCACCTTCACGTGGGCCGCAACGGGGCGCGCCACGTCCCCTACTCATGGGCCTACCGGCAGGGAGAGCCTCTATGCGGCGAGAAGCTCTCATCCGACCTTGTCCAGATCGTGCAGGACTTCCGTCCCACCACTGTGATCGGTCCGGACGCTGACGAGACGCATCACGACCACTGGGCCACCGCAGCGTTCGTCACCTACGCGCTTGACGAGGCCGGCTACGAGGGCCGGCGCCTCACGTTCGTGGTCCACTTCCCGGCCTACCCGGCCCCCCTTCTGCGCCTGCCGAAGTCCACGCTCACCACGCCTGGCGGCCTTGCCGGCATAGGTCTGACGTGGCACGAGCTCGCCCTGGATCCCGCGGACGAGTCCGCCAAGGAAGCCGCGATCGACACCTATCGCAGCCAATGCGCGATGCCGGACCTCGCCCTGTTCATGCGCGCATTCGTCCGCAAAGACGAGCTGTTCGCCAGCCGCGAGACGCCGCGACTGACCGCTGCGGAGAGCGACGCCATCCCGTCGGCCGGCGAGACGGGGACGGTGAGCGTGATGCCGCGCGGTCTCCGATTCCCGGGACTCGACCTGCTCAGCGGCGGTACCGAGGTCACGGCCGTGCGGATGATGCGGGGGCCCGGCACGCTGTGGGTCGGGCTGCGTTGCGCGGCGCCGGCCGCGGCCCGAGGGCGGTTCCGTCTGGGGCTGCGGCTGCTGGGCGGAGGCGCGGCGCCTCAGCGGATCGACCTCGCCATCGACCGGGGCAGGGTCACCGCCGGGCGCGTCGCTGACGACAGTCTCGCGCCACGCCACCTGAGCGCGCACGCGCAGGGCGACACCATGTGGGTCTCGCTGCCAGTGTCGGTCCTCGATGGACGCACCATGTGCCTCGTCGGAGCGGCAGGCGGGTCCGAGAATCTCACGGTCTGGCGCGACGTCCGGCTCTGAGGCGGGGGCCTTCGGCGCGCGACCCCCTGGGAACTACCCGAAGCGACCGGTGATGTACGCCTCGGTGCGCTTGTCGGTGGGGGCCGTGAACATCACGCGGGTCTCGTCGTACTCGATCAGCGCCGACGGGCGGTCGTGACTCTCGCGCAGCATGAATGCCGTGCGGTCCGAGATGCGCGCGGCCTGCTGCATGTTGTGCGTGACGATCACGATGGTGACCGTCTCCTTCAGCTCCTGGATCGTGTCCTCGATCTGCTGCGTGGAGATCGGATCGAGGGCGGAGGCAGGCTCGTCCATGAGCAGCATGTCGGGACCCACCGCGAGCGCTCGGGCGATGCACAGCCGCTGCGCCTGACCGCCGGAGAGGCGGCCGCCGGGACGGTTGAGTCGGTCCTTGAGCTCGTCCCACACTCCCGCAAGACGCATCGCGCGCTCGGCGTTGTCGTGCAGCGAGGCGCGGTCGTAGTGGCCGCGCAGTCTCAGGCCCGCCACGACGTTCTCCAGCACCGTCATCGTCGGGAAGGGGTTGGGGCGCTGGAACACCATCCCGATATGGCATCTCACGTCCGTGGGGTCCACGTCCGGGCCGTAGAGGTCCCAGTCGCCGTAGACGACCTTGCCGGTAACGCGAGCGTTCGGGACTTCCTCGTGCATACGGTTCAGGCATCGGAGGAGAGTGGACTTCCCGCATCCGGACGGCCCGATGATCGCGGTGACACGCCCCGCTTCGACCTTCATGTTGATGTCGCCCAGGACGCGGTCGGCGCCGAACCACGCGTTCAGGCCGATCACCTGCAGGTCACTCATCCGAGCCTCCGCTGCTGCCGGTCGGAAAGGAGACGGGCCCCGATGGAGAGCACCAGAACCGCCCCGAGGAGCGTGATCGCCCCGCCCCAGGCCAGCGTCTGCCACGCGGGGAACGCGCTCTGCGCGTAGTTGTAGATCCGCAGCGGGACAGCGTCGGTCGGCTGAAGGGGGTTCGTGTTCAGGAAGTCGTTCCCCAGCGAGGTGAGCAGGATCGGTGCCGTCTCGCCGAACCCTCGGGCAACGGCGAGCATGACGGCAGTCAGGATACCGGAACCCGCCGTCGGGATGACGATGCGCAGCACCATCTTCCAGCGCGGGACTCCCAGGGCAAGCGCCGCCTCGCGCAGTTCGTCCGGCACGAGGCGCAGTGTCTCCTCGGTCGCCCGCGTGATGATCGGCCACATCAGGACGGTGAGCGCGATGGCGCCGGCCAGCGCCGAGAAGGAGTGCATGGCGACCACCACCAGCGCCCAGATGAAGGCCCCCGCGACGATCGAAGGTGTGGAGAGCAGTATCTCTGCGACGAAGCGCACCCCCACGGCGAGCCGTCCCCTGCCGAACTCGGAAAGGTACACAGCCGTCAGCACGCCCAGGGGCACGGAGATGAGCGTGGCCATGCCGACGATGAGCCCCGTCCCCCACATCGCCTGGCTCATCCCGCCGCCCGGCACGCCGGGCGGCGGCGCCGTCTGGGTGAAGAAGCCGACGTGGACGGCGGGCAGACCCTTCAGCAGCACGTAGTACACGATGAGTACGAGCGGGATGACGGCGACCAGTCCCGCGACCCACAGGGCGCCCATGAACAGGGTGCTCGCCGCCTTGCGCGCGGTCATCGAGCGACGCCTGCGCGGCGGGCGCTGGGACATGGGCGTCACCGGAAGCCCCTCTCGCTGCGGCGCACGAGCAGGCGCGACGCGCCGGCGAGCACGAGCGCGATCACCACGAGCACCAGCGCGAGAGCGAGCAGGGCCGAGTGCTGCAGGCCGGTGGACGTGGCCTCGCGGAACTCGTTCGCGATGACGGCGGGGATGGTGTAGCCGGGTGCGAGCAGCGAGGCGCTGATCCCGAGCCCGTTGCCGATGACCATGGAGACCGCGATGGTCTCACCGAGCGCACGGCCGAGCCCGAGCATGGTGGCGCCGACGATCCCGCTCCGTGCGTACGGCAACACCGCCATCCGGATGGACTCGAACCTGGTGGCGCCCAGAGCGAGAGAGGCCTCGCGCAGGTCCGCGGGCACCGTCGCGATCACTTCACGGGTCACGGCGGTGATGATCGGCACGATCATCACCGCGAGGATGACGCCCGCGTTCAGCATGTTGCCCACAGCAGGTGTCGGAACGAACAGCGCACCGAGCACCGGGAGCTTGCCCAGTGTGCGGGCCAGGAACGGGGCGAGATACGTGTTGAGCGCGGGCGCCAGCACGAAGAGGCCCCAGAGCCCGTAGACGACGCTGGGGATGGCGGCGAGGAGATCGACGAGCACAGTGAGCGGGTTCCGCACCCACTTGGACCGGACCTCGTTGAGCAGAAGGGCGAGGCCGATCGAGACCGGAAGCGCCAGCACCAGCGCGACCGTCGAGGTGACGAGCGTCCCGTAGATGTAGGGCAGGGCGCCGAAATGGTTCGTCACCGGGTCCCACTGCCTTGAGGTGAAGAAGCTGAGCCCGAGCTGGCTCAGCGCCGGGGCGGCGCCGGTGGCCAGCACGACCAGCAACCCGGCCAGCAGCACGACGAGGCCGAGCGACACGGCAACGGTGCCGCCGCGGAGTGTGAGGTCGCCGATGCGGAGGCGCCGGCGAACCGGCACCCCCGCATCAGAGACGGAGCGTGTGGTGGAGCGTTCCTCCAATGGAGGCTACTTGACTGCAGGCGAAGGCGTGACGGCCTTTCCGGCAACCGTGATCTTGCCGAGCTCGCCGAGCGAGGACTGCGCGACGTTGCTGGGCAGCGGCGCGTAGTTCAGCGTCTTGAGCTCGGACTGACCCTTGGTGAGAGCCCATGTCCAGAAGTCCACGAGAGTCTGGGCCTTGGCCTGATCGGTCTGGTCGGTGTAGATGAGGATGTAGGTGGTGCTGGAGATCGGGTAGGCGCCCGCCACGGACGAGTCCAGGATGTTCGTGGTCTCGGTGATCGGGAACGAGAGCCCGGACGCGGCCTTCGCGACGCTGTCGACCGACGGAACGACGAAGGTGCCATCGGGGGCCTTCACCGACGCGACCGGGAGACCCGCGGTCGCCGCGTACTGCAGCTCGATGTAGCCGATCGCGCCGGCGGTCTGCTTGATCGCCGCAGCGACACCGGCGTTGCCGTTGCCGCCCTGGCCCACCGGCCACTGCACGGACTTGCCCTTGCCGACCTTCGACTTCCAATCGGCGCTCTGTCCGGAAAGCCATGTCGTGAAGATGGAGGTCGTGCCCGAGCCGTCGGCGCGGTGCACGATCTGGATCGACGTGGACGGCAGCTTCACTCCTGAGTTCAGCGCCGCGATGGCCGGGTCGTTCCACTTCTTGATCTTGCCCAGGAAGATGGAGGCGATCGTCGGGCCGTCAAGGTTCAGAGGAGCGCTCAGGCCCGGGACGTTGTACGCGAGGGTCACGGCGCCCAGGCAGGTCGGGAACTGGATGAACGAGCCCTTGACCTGCGCGGTCTCGGAGGCGAGCAGCGAGACATCTGTGGCGCCGAAATCGACGGTCTTGGCGGTGAACTGCTGGACGCCGCCGCCGGAGCCGATCGCCTGGTAGTTCACCTGCGCGCCGGACTCGACCTTCTGGAAGCTCTGCGCCCAGGCCGAGTAGACGGGGCCGGGGAACGTCGCGCCGGCGCCGACAAGAGCGGCACCGTTGAACGCCTTGGTCGTGGCTCCGTTGTTCGAACTCCCTGACGAACAACCCGCCAGCGCAAGAGCGCCGGCGACAAGCGCCACGGCCACACCTGCGACAAGCAACCTTCTCAGCTTCACGAAACGACCTCGCTTCTCCTCGTCGTTGACGGTCGCGAGGCACCGAAACTCCCCCAGCACCCACGGCCGCGAGGGCGGCACGTGCCGTCCCCTCGAGACGATAGTGGCCCGGAGGCAGCCGGGATTGGTTGCACGAATGTAAGAAACAGCACCCTTCCGGTTGCATATTTGTTACACGCACCTTGCACGGAGGGGAACTCGTTGCCGCCAGACCGAAGGCTACCTAGCCGAACGCGCCTCGAACATACTCGGCGGTCTCGGGGCGGGCTGACGCCTCGAACACCTGCAGCGCGTCGCCGAACTCCACCAGGCGACCCATCAGGAAGAAGCCCACCTTGTCTGAGATGCGCTGGGCCTGAGCGAGGTTGTGCGTGACGATCACGATAGTGTAATCGGCGCTCAGCTCGAGGAGCAGCTCCTCGATCCTTCCGGTGGAGATCGGATCCAGCGAGGCGCACGGCTCGTCGAGCATGAGCACCGTCGGTCGCACGGCAAGCGCCCGCGCGATGCACAGCCGCTGCTGTTGCCCGCCGGAGAGCGACAGCGCCGACTGGGTGAGGCAGTCGCGCACCTCGTCCCACAGGTTGGCCTGCCGCAGGGCCTGCTCGACGATGCCGTCAAGTGTCGAGCGGGAGATCCCGCGCTCATGCTCGCGCACCGCGAGCGCGATGTTGTCGTAGATCGACATCGGGAACGGGTTCGGCTGTTGGAAGACCATGCCAACCGCGCGCCGGAGCGCGGTCACGTTGACCCCTCGCGCATAGACGTCCTGACCATCGAGCAGCACGGTACCTCCGCTGATGCGAAAGCCCGAGATCCCGTCGTTCATCCGGTTGAAGCAGCGCAGGGCGGTCGACTTCCCGCACCCTGAGGGGCCGATAAACGCGGTGATGCGTCGCTCGGGAATCAGCATGCTCACGCCTTCGAGGGCGGTCTTCGACCCGTAGGCCACTCCGAGTCCGTTCACCGTGACCATCGGTGCCGACGTGCTCTCGGCTTCCCGCTCGCCCGCGCGAGAGACGGCGGGACGCACAAGGGTCTCGAGGATCCCTAGACTCTCGGCGGAATCGGACGCGAAGGTGTCGCTCATTCGCTCGGCCCTCTCTTCCTGCGCGGGCTCACGAGCCCTGCCTCTTGCGGCGTCTGCCGACGATCGATGCGATGACGTTGAGCGCGAGCACCAAGACGACCAGGACCAGCGCCGCGGCGTACGCCAGCTGCGGCGAGTTGCCATCCCCGGCCGGCGAGTTGAAGAAGATGTACGTGGTCAACGTGGCTCCGGTGCCCCTCAACACCTGGAGGAACTGACTCGGCGCCCACCAGTTGCTCGCTCCCATGGTCGTCGTCCCGCCCAGCAGCAGCCACACGATCGCCGTGTCCCCCGCGATCAACCCCATGCCGAGGATGACGGCTGTGACGATCCCCGGCGCCGCCGCGGGAAGGACGACCTTGCGGATGGAGCGCCACTTCGTGATGCCGAGCGCGTGGGCTCCCCTGCGATAGGACACGGGGACCGCACGGATCGACTCCTCAGAGACCTTGATGACGAAAGGCAGGACGTGCACGCCCATGACGATCGCGGCGACGAGGAACGACCGTCCGAAAGCCTGACTGGCGCCCTCTGCGCCCGAGCTGGACAGGAACGTGAAGATCGGCATCGAGAAGAGCGCCAGTCCGAACATGCCGAACACGACACTCGGGACGCTGGCGAGCACCTCAAGGCCCGTGCGCACGACACGCGTGAACCACGAGGATTCGTCCATGTACTCGGACAGGTAGGTCGCGGCCCCCACGGCGATGGGGAACATCACGAGCACCGCCAGTACGATGAGGAGCGCGGTGCCTACGATCGGCACCCGCACGCCTCCGCCGGCGCCCTCGCGCATGCTCTCCGATGGATCTGTGGTGAAGAACTTCCAGCTGAGCGAGTGCCAGCCCTGGAAGACGAGGTAGCCGATGATGGAGAGACACACCGCGGACACTACGGCCGCGGCGACCCAGCAGGCGAACTGCCCGAAACCCGATCCCCACTGAGGCTTGGAACGCAGCTTCTCCTGCACACTCATGTCTGGACGCCTCCGGCCTGACGAACGCCCATGCGCTTGTTGAACCAAGCGAACGCCCAGCGTGCACCGAGGCTCAGGATGAGGCTGAACAGCAGAAGCAGCGTGGCAAGCGCGAAGAGCGCTGACGCGATCGAGGGGATGGACATCGCGTCACCGCCGGTCTCGACAATGGAGGACGCGATGGTCCGGATCGGCATCAGCAGCATGTAGAGCGGCCCGTGGTTCAGGTTCGGGGAGAAGGCTATGGCCCCGGCCACCATGGACACCGCGATCGCCTCTCCGGTCGCACGTGCGGCGGCGAGCACCAGCCCGGCCACGAGCCCGGGGGCCGCGGCCGGGACCTGGATCCGAGTGATCGTGCGCCACTTCGTCATGCCGAGGGCGAGACCCCCGTCGACGTACGAACGCGGTATCGCCCGCAGCGAGTCGACCGCCACGGTCACGAAGAACGGGAGGATCATGAAGCTGAGCACCGTGATGGCGGCGAGCAGTGACGCACCTTCGATCGGGATCTCGGGGACGACGTTCGCTGCGTTCGCGGGGACGACGTAGTTCTGAATGAACGGCACCACGATGGAGAGCCCCACCAGTCCGAACACCACGGACGGTATGCCGGCTAGCAGCTGGACCAGGGACTCGAAGGGGCGACGGATCGCCGCGGGAGCAAGCTCCGATAGGAAGATCGCGCACCCCGTGCCCAGAACGAGGCTCACGAGCACCGCGCCGACCGTGCTCAGCAGTGTGCCGATCAGAAGCGGCTCTGCGCCGAAGAAGACGGTCTTCGACGGCGTGAAGGCGTTGTTGATCTGCGTGTCCCAGCCGCCACGGGTGATGAAGCTCAGGCCCTCGGCGCGGAACGTGGGGACCGCGTTGTAGGCGACGAAGAACACGACCAGTGTGACGACCAGACCCGAGAAGATGGCCGCCGACGCGAGCAGCAGCGGCATCACGGACTCGCTCCAGCGCGAGCCCGAGGCCGAGGCAAGATCGACCCGCTTCAAGGAGCGGTCCGCCCCAGGTGCGGCAGCCAGTTCGGAGGAGCTCATCAGGTATCGGACCTCTGCTCGCGGTGACAAGTCCTGTACAGAACGCGGTGCCGGCGGGGCGCACTTCCGGGGCTGGAAGCCATGCGCCCCGCCGGCATCCGAGGAGAAGACGCTGTTGCGGTGCTAGTGCAGGGGAAGGTAGTAATCCTTCGTGGCGATCTTCTGGCCGGCTGTGGTCTTGCAGTAGTTGATGAAGTTCAACGCGTCGCCCTTCGGGGCGTTCTTCGTGACGAAGAACAGGTCACGCACGTAGATGTACTTGCCGCTCAGAGCGTTGGCCTGCGTCGGCGCGACGTTCTTGATCTTGACGCCCTTCACACTCTTGTTGATGTAGGACATCGAGACGTAGCCGATCGCGTACTGGTTGCCGGCCACAGCGGAGCGCACCATGCCGTTGGAGGTATACGTGTGGGTCTTGCTCGACTGCGTGGCGTTGTCGAGGAACACCTGCTTGAAGTAGGAGTAGGTGCCAGACGCGCCGGTGCGGCCGTCGAGCACGATCGTCTTGTTCGGGAAAGTCGAGGAGATCTGGTGCCAGTTGGTGATCTTGCCAGTGAAGATCGACTTCACGGTGCTCGCCGACATACTTGAGAGCTTGCTCTTGGGGTTCACGATGACGGCTACCGCGTCGCGCGCGACGGCGGTGAAGACCAGGTCTGCCGGGTCAGTCGACGCCTTGACTCGCGACGACATGCCGAGATCCACGCTGCCGGCCTCGGCATTGTTGATGCCGACCCCGGAGCCACCGCCGACGACGGTGACGGAAATGCTCGAGTGCAGCTTGTGATACGCGGCCGCCCAGTCCGTCGCGAGCGGCTGCAGCGTGGTCGATCCGCTGCACTTGAGCGTCGTGGTGGCGAATGCGGCCGGAACCGCAGAGACGAGCATCGCGGCGACGATCGCGGCGACGGCGGCGACACGCAGAGACTTCATTCGATACATGCGGGTGGACCTCCCTCTCACGGACGGATGACTAGTGAGCCGTGACGGCCTTGGC
>CAIKZH010000158.1 GCA_903831865.1 uncultured Coriobacteriia bacterium | reverse complement strand
CGATCCCGGTCACGTCGGTGGTGCGGAAGTAGAACTGGGGACGGTACCCGTCGAAGAACGGCGTGTGCCGGCCACCCTCGTCCTTGGTCAGGACGTAGACCTGACCGGTGAACTCGGTGTGAGGCGTGATCGAGCCCGGCTTGCAGAGCACCTGGCCACGCTCGATCTCGGTGCGGCCGACGCCGCGCAGAAGCACGCCGATGTTGTCGCCGGCCTGCGCCTGGTCGAGCAGCTTGCGGAACATCTCGACACCGGTCACGACGGTCTTGCGGGTCTCAGGATGGATGCCGACCATCTCGACCTCGTCCCCGACCTTGACGACACCCCGCTCGACACGGCCGGTCGCAACGGTGCCGCGGCCCGTGATCGTGAAGACGTCCTCGATGGCCATCAGGAACGGCTTGTCGATGTCGCGTGCGGGCTCAGGGATGAACGAGTCGATGGCGTCCATGAGCTCCCAGATGGACTTCTTCGCGTCCTCGTCGCCTTCCAGCGCCTTGAGGGCCGAGCCCTTGATCACCGGCGTGTCGTCACCGGGGAACTCGTACTCGGAGAGGAGTTCGCGGACCTCCATGTCGACGAGCTCGAGAAGCTCCGGATCGTCGACCATGTCGGTCTTGTTCAGGTAGACGACGATGTAGGGGACGCCGACCTGCCTGGCCAGCAGGATGTGCTCGCGGGTCTGCGGCATGGGGCCGTCGGCCGCGGACACGACGAGGATGGCGCCGTCCATCTGCGCGGCACCGGTGATCATGTTCTTCACGTAGTCGGCGTGTCCAGGGCAGTCCACGTGCGCGTAGTGACGGTTCGCCGTCTCGTACTCCACGTGCGCGATGGCGATCGTGATGCCGCGCTCACGCTCTTCCGGGGCCTTGTCGATCTGATCGAACGGCGTGTAGTCGGCCCAGCCCTTCTCCGCGAGCGTCTTGGTGATCGCTGCGGTGAGGGTCGTCTTGCCGTGGTCCACGTGACCGATCGTACCCACGTTGACGTGCGGCTTCGTGCGCTCGAACTTCTTCTTCGCCATGTGTCTCCTCCTTCAAAGGTGACGCGGCGCGGGCCGGCTGCAGGTGCAGGGACCGGCGCCCACGGCCGGGCGACGGCCGGCGTACCGGGACATACTCATCACGTGCATTCTATCTGCGACCGGCCGTCGGGCTCGGGCGCGAATAACCTTGGTAGCGGTGGCTGGACTCGAACCAGCGACGCCGCGGGTATGAACCGCGTGCTCTGACCAACTGAGCTACACCGCCATGTGCGCGACTTAGGAGGCTGCGCGGACGGGCTCGCCGCACACGGTCAACCAGCCGGCGAGTAGTCGTGGAGCCCACAACCGGACTTGAACCGGTGACCTCTTCCTTACCAAGGAAGTGCTCTGCCGACTGAGCTATGTGGGCGCTGGTGGGGGCGCTTGGATTCGAACCAAGGTAGGCTTAGCCAACGGGTTTACAGCCCGTCCCCTTTAGCCACTCGGGCACACCCCCATACAAACAAAAAGCCGTATTCGCGATGTCAAGGTCGCCACCGGGCGAAAAGGCGAGTGAATACTACGGCAGGCCCCCTGCACTGTCAACGGCGGCAACGGCTCCGGGCGTGTCCACGCCCGTGGCCATCGACCTCCCCGCAGGGGGACTACCGAGAGAACGGTGGAGCCGGCGGGGGGACTCGAACCCCCGACCTATCGCTTACAAGGCGATTGCTCTGCCAACTGAGCTACGCCGGCGTGCGCAACATTCTACGCAATCGACCGGCGCCCGCGCCTCAGCACGCCCGACATCGCTGGACCTGGATCTCCACCTTGCGCTTCACGCGCTGCAGAGCGTTGTCGACGGCCTTCGGATGACGCCCCAGGCGTTCCGCTATCTGAGCGTAGGAGCGGCCGTTCACGTACTGCCCCAACACCTCGGTCTCGAACGATGAGAGAGCGCCGGTGAATCCCTGCTTGATGCTGCTCGCTTCCCAAGCCGAGATGACGAGTTGGGCGGGATCGGTCACCGCCTTGGTCGCAAGGATGTCCGACAGCGTGCGATCGCCGTCCTCGCCCATCATCATGGGCCTCTGCAGAGACACGTAGCCATTCAACGGCGCGTGCTTCTGCCTGCTCGCCGTCTTGATCGCGGTGATGAGCTGCCGCCTCACGCACAGTTCGGCGAACGACCGGAACGACGCCTGACGATCGGGGCGATAGTCCCGGATAGCCTTGCACAGGCCGATCATGCCTTCCTGCACGACATCGTCGCGCTCGGCCCCGGCGAGGAAGTACGACCTGGCCTTGCAGCGCACCAGGTTCCGGTACTTGCCGCACAGCGCGGCAGTCGCGCCTTCGTCTCCCCCCTGGGCCGCAGCGATCAGATCCATCTCCGCGAGCCCGGGCTTGCGTGCCGTTCCCCCTTGAACCCCCACGTTCGACCTCCCCAGAAGCGAAAAACGACACTCCCAGATCGAAGCGCCTGCCCTGCGCCCCCCCCGTTCGCCGGCTGACCCCGACGCTAGACCCCGTGCAACGGTATGTCAACGATGGCGGACGAGCGCCTTGACCGGCGGTTTCGAAGCGCTCACGGACGGCGTCGCGACATCCTGTCGAGACGGTCCCTCGTCTCGGTGTCGAGCCGATCCTCGAGAGGGCCCCGGGGAGTGCCGCGGCCTGCCGCGGCGCGCCAGTCGCGCTCGTCGCCGGCGATCTCCAGGGCGAACGTCGATGCGCGTCGGACGGTGACGCAACCGCCGAGTGAGGCCCATCTGGTCTCGGCGTCCGACGTGACGACCTCGGTCTGTACACCGGCGGAGCGCGCTTCCCGGGCCAGGGCCTCGATCACCGCGTCCGCCTCCACACCCGACGGCGAGAAGATCACGGTCACACCCCCGACCACGGTGGGGCTGCCGTCCGAGGCGGGGTTGCCTGCGCCGTCGAACACCAGTGTCACGTCGGTGCCGTCAGCGACGCGAGCGCCGAGATCCGCGATGAGCATCTCTCGAGCCGAGTCGATGTCGCGTGCGACCGCGTCGGAGTAGCGGCCCGCACCCCGCAGGACATTGTGGCCGTCGATGATGAGACGACGCATGGTCGTCACTGATCGAGGGCAGTGCGACGAAGCCACTCGTAGGCGAGCACCGCTGCGGCGGCGGACACGTTCAGAGAACCGACGCGTCCTCGCACCGGCAGGCGAACGAGCAGGTCGCACTCGCGCTCTGTGAGCCGCGAGAGACCAGACCCCTCCGCTCCCAGGGCGAGGACGATGCGCCCCTCGATGGGAGCCTCCCATGCGACCGTCTCCGCGGCCTCGGAGCCGCCGACCACCCAGAAGCCGTGCTGCTTGCATCGCTCCAGGGCGCGCACGAGGTTCGGCTCCCTGCAGACAGGCACGTACTCGGCGGCGCCCGCCGCCGCCTTCATCGCGGACGCGGTCATCGCCGCGGATCGGTCCTTCGGCACGATGACGCCGCGAGCCCCGACGACGTCGGCTGTCCTCACGACCGCCCCGAGGTTCCCGGGATCAGTGACGTGGTCGAGCGCGATGAGCAGAGCGGGGCCTTCTGGCGAGGAGCCGAGCACGTCGTCGAGCGACGCGTAGACGAAGGGAGCGACCGCCGCGATCACGCCCTGGTGTGCGCCCCGCTCGCTCATCGAGTCGAGCACGCGGCGCGGCACCGGCCGCACCTCGACGCCACGCGAAACGGCGAGCGACCTGAGCAGGTCCAGAGGGTCTCCGTGTCGCGCACCCTCGAGGACGTACAAAGTGCTCACGGGCCGGCCCGCTTCCAGCAGAGCCTCGACCGCGTTGCGACCCTCGACGCGCTCCTCCACCTAGTCCCCCCGGACGCTGACGCGAGCGCCCGCGGGCGTATCCTCGATGACGACGCCGAGCTCCTGCAAGCCGACGCGCACCGCGTCCGCCTGCGTCCAGTCCTTCAGGGAGCGCGCCTCCTCGCGCGCGGCCAGCAGCGCGTTCACCGCCTCCACAGGATCGTCGCCCGCGTAGCCCGCGACGGACGCGGCCAACGCGACGACGCCTCGAGGAAGGGGCTCCTCATCGGCGCCGGGCAAGGTCACGCCGAAGACCGCCAGCAGATCGGTGACCTCGCGCTGCAATGCATCGAGAAGGGCGAGGCCTTCCGCGTCCAGAACGCTCTCGTTGGCCGCGAGGAAGCCATTGGCGTGACGCACGAGCCCGAAGACGACCGCGAGAGCGCCCGCGGTGTTGAAGTCGTCGTCCATCTCAGCGGTGAACCGGCCTCTGGTCGCCTCCAGGGCCTGCGAGAGCGCGGCGAGGTCGTCAGGGGGGGCGCCCGGCCCGTCGGCCGGCCGGACGCAGGCCCAGCGCACCAGGCGCACCATGTTGACGAGCCGCTCGAGAGCGCTCGCCGCCTCGGTCAGCCGCTCCTCGGAGAAGTCGAGCGGGCTGCGGTAGTGCGTCTGCAGCATCAGCAGACGGACGACCGCTGCGGGGTGCTGCTCCAGGACGTCCTTGAGGAGCACGAAGTTGCCGAGCGACTTGCTCATCTTCTCGGCGTTGATCTGTAGGAGACCGCCGTGCATCCAATAGCGCACGAACGGCCTGCCCGTGGCCGCCTCGGACTGAGCGAGCTCGTTCTCGTGGTGCGGGAAGATCAGGTCCGTCGCGCCGCCGTGGATGTCGAAGGGAGTGCCGAGTTCCATCTCCGACATGACCGAGCACTCCAGGTGCCATCCGGGACGTCCTTCGCCCCATGGGCTGCTCCAGTGCGGCTCACCCGGCTTGGCCGCCTTCCACAGCGCGAAGTCGAGAGGATCCGTCTTGCGTTCGTCCACTTCGACGCGCGCTCCCGAGCGCATCTCGTCGATGTCCCGCCGCGAGAGTCTTCCGTACCCGGGAAAGGAGCGAACGGAGAAGTAGACGCTGCCGTCGGCCTCGTAAGCGTGACCGGTCTCGATCAGCCGTTCGGTCATCGAGATCATCGGCTCGATGGTCTCGGTCGCGCGGGGCTGCGCGGTAGGCGGCAGGATGCCGAGGCGGTCCATGGCCTCGAGGAAGGCCTCTGTATAGCGGGCGGCGATCGTCGCGGGGGGCACTCCCTCCTCGTTCGCCGCGCGGATGATCTTGTCGTCCACATCGGTGATGTTCTGGATGAAGCTGACCTCGAAGCCCCGCCACGTCAGGTAGCGGCGGACGACATCGAAGGACAGGAACGTCCGGGCGTTGCCGATGTGGATGTGGTTGTAGACCGTCGGACCGCACACGTACATGAGGACCCGCCCCGGCTCCCTTGGGGAGAAGTCCTCCTTGGCCCTGCTCATGGTGTTATAGAGACGCAGTGTCACGTCCGCGAGTCCCTCCGGTCGTCGGTCACAGATCGCACGCGTCCGCGTGCTGCGGCGCGTTGTCATCGGTCGATCCGGTCCCTGTCGACGGACCCGCGGCTACCGGGGCGCTCTCTATGGCGGGCGACGGCGACCCCGCCTGCGCCTCATCACGTGTGAGCCGGGCGTCGATGCGGTCGATGCGGTGCTGGATGCAGCGGAACATCTCGACGACAGGGTCGGGAAGGTCTTCATGATGCAGGTCGACGACGTCCACACGCGCCCCCTCGCGCACCACGATCCGCCCCGGGACGCCGACCACCGTGCAGTTGGGCGGCACGTTGTTGACGACGACCGCGCCGCCACCGACCCTGCTGCCCGTCCCGATGGTGATGTTGCCTAGAACGGTGGCCCCCACGCCGATGACGACGTTGTCCTCGATGGTGGGGTGCCGCTTTCCCCGCTCCTTGCCGGTGCCTCCGAGGGTCACGCCCTGATAGATCGTCACGTTCCGACCGATGATCGTGGTCTCCCCGATCACGACACCCATCCCGTGATCGATGAAGAGACCCTCGCCTATCGTGGCGCCCGGATGGATCTCGATGCCCGTCCGATGACGGACCCGTTGGCTCAGCGCCCGTGCCATGAACGTGTGCCCTGAGAGGAACAGCCGACGCGTCCGCCGATGCCAGCGCACCGCCTTCAGCCCCGGGTAGTTGAAGTACGCGGACCAGGCCGATGTCGCGGCAGGGTCTCGCTCCATGACGGCCGCGATGTCTCGCTTGAGACGATCGAACACGGCAGACTCCCCGATCCTGGCACCCGGTCAGTGTGGCCCAGTGTACCTACGGGCGGGCGCCGGCGTCACGTACGCGGCGTGGCCCGCGCCAAGCTCACGCTCTCCGGCACGCTGAATGGTGTCGGCCCGTCGACGCCGGCGGGAAGCGCATGCGTCCGGCCGCTGCGCTACACCCGTTCCAGCAGCACGACGGCCTGGGCCGCCACGCCCTCTCCGCGTCCGGTGGAGCCCAGCCCCTCGGTCGTGGTCGCCTTGAGGCCGACCTGTTCGATGCCGACCCTCAAGGCCTCCGCGATCGTCAGCCGCATCGCGTCCCGATAGGGCGCGATCCTCGGCGCCTCCAGCACCAGGACGAGGTCCGCGTCGACCAGCCGCCAGCCTTCGCTCTCCATGAGCTCCCTGACCTGCTCGAGAAGTGAGATGCTCGAGGCACCGGCGTACTCGGGCTCGGTGTCCGGGAAGTGGCTGCCGATGTCCCCCTGGCGCATCGCGCCCAGCAGCGCGTCCATCAGCGCGTGGACGAGGACGTCCGCGTCGGAGTGACCCAACAGGCCCCGCGGATGTGGCACCCGCACGCCCCCAAGTACGAGTGCGCGCCCGTCGACGAACGCGTGCACGTCGTAGCCGAGGCCGATGCGAAGTCCGCTCACGCCGCGCCTCCCTCCCTCTTTCGGCGAAGGAGCAGCGCGTCCGCCGCCTCGATGTCCTCGGCGAGCGTCACCTTGAAGTTCCACCGGGGGCCTTCGAGCATCACGATCGATCCGCCGTCCGCTTCGACGAGGGCCGCGTCGTCCGTGGCGTCCGACCCCTGCGTCTCCGCGCGCCGGTGAGCGCTCCTCAGCTCAGACGCACGGAAGACCTGGGGCGTCTGCGCAACCCAGAGGCCGGCCCTGTCGACCGTTGCTATGACGCGGCCGTCCGCTCCGACCGACTTGAGCGTGTCCACGACCGGGTGCCCCACGACCACGCCGTCGGCCCCCAAGGACTCGAGTGATCCCACGGCCTCCCGGATGGTGGACGACTCGATCAGAGGTCGGGCGCCGTCGTGCACGACAACCACGTCGCACCCTTGCGGCGTGACCTCCAGGCCGGCGGCGACCGAGCGTGTCCTGGTCGAGCCTCCCGCGACCACCGCGACGACCTTGCGCGCGCCGGTGCCCTTCACGACCCGTTCCCGGCACTCCTCGACGCGCTCGGCATAGCAGACGATGACGATCGCGTCGATCGCGGGGCACTCCTCGAAGGCACGGAGGGTGTGCGCAAGCATCGGCTCCCCTGCCAGAGACGTCATCTGCTTGCCGTCGGCGAGACCGGACCGGGTGCCCGTGCCGGCCGCGACCAGGATCGCGCAGATCATTCGGCGGTTCTCGCCCTGGCGAAGATCATCCGGCCTCCGGACGTCTGCAGGACCGAGGTGACGATGGTGTCGGCCTCGCTCCCGACAAGGGGACGGCCGTTCGCCACGACAACCATGGTCCCATCGGGCAGGTAGCCGACGCCCTGATCGGACTCCTTGCCGTTCTTGGCGACGTGCAGGCGGATGGTCTCACCCGGCAGGTGGCTGGGCCGAAGCGCGGTGGCGAGATCGTTCACATTGAGGACGTCAAGGCCCTGGACGCGAGCGACCTGGGCGAGGTTGTAATCGACCGTCACGAGAACGGCGTCCACGTCCCGAGCCAGCTGCACGAGCTTGTCGTCGACGTGCGGCAGCTGAGCGTAGTCGGCGTTGAACACCTCGACCGCGTGCTCGCCGCCACGCAGCGAGGCGAGCAGATCGAGGCCGCGACGACCGCGGGCCCGCCGCTCGTCGTCGGCCGAATCGGAGAGCGTCTGGAGCTCCGTGATCACGAAGCCGGGGACGCGAACGTCCCCCTCCACGAATCCGGACCGCACGAGTTCGGCGAAGCGCCCGTCGATGATCGCGCTCGTGTCGAGCAGCTTGGGTTTCGCGGGCGCGGGGCCGTCACCCGGGTCCGGCAGCGCCCGTGAGAACAGGCGCGCGAAGTCCTGCCGCCTGGTGAGCGCCAGACGAACGCCTGCGTAGGCGAACAGAACGTATGCGGCGACCTGTCCTGCGAAAGCGACGCCCACCGGCCTGAGATCGCGGACGGGAACCGACACGATGAGGGCGACGACGAGGCCTATCAGGAGCCCGGCGACCCCGAGGACCAGGTCGCCGACGTCCATGCGGCCGACGTGCTCCTCGATGGAGACGTACCACCGCTGGATCTCCCTGCCCAGGATCCCACCGAAGACGAAGCCGATAGAGGCGCCCAGTATGATGAAGAGGATGATGACGGCGTACTCTGGTAGCCCGTATGTCTGCGTCCAGTCGATGAGGCCCTTCACGGCAAGCCCCGCCAGCGCTCCCATGGTCGCGAACACGAACCTGGAGAGCTGGACGAACATGGTTCACGACGCGTGCCCGAGCGGCACCGCTTCGAGCGGGCCGCCGCGCCTTCGCCTCCTTCCGGGCCCGGGTGCCGGCCTTCGCGCACCCTGGTGTCCGACATCACCTGTCCACTGTAGCATCGGCGCTCAGGGCCCTGCGCTGGAGTGCGAGATGGGGAGACGGCGCGTCCCTTAGGGCGCGTACCACCCGCGCAGGCGCCGCAGCCCCTCCCGGATCGCCCGTGCGCGACGGGCGCCGACACCCTCCACGTCGTCGAGGTCCGCCTCCGACGCCGCCGTAAGTCCGCCGAGGTTCCCGAACCGCTCGACGAGCCGGTTCACGACCGCGCCCGGCAAGGCGGGGATGCGGCGCAGCACCCTGAACCCGCGCGGCTGGACGTGATGCTCGAGTACATCGGCCGAGGTCCCGAAGCCGAGGGCCGCGGCGACCGCCGCATCGTCCATCAGCTGTTCCTGGGGCGTGTCGGAGAGAACGAAGCGCGCGAGCGCTGCCGGTCTGGCCCCCTCCGCCGCGACGTAGTCGCGCAGGAGAAGCGCGTGGTCCTCCACGACGTTGGCGGTCACCTCTTCGGCCTGCATCGCCAGGAGCCGACCTTCGGTGCCGAGCTCTCCGACGTAGTGTGCGAGCTCGATGGCGACACGCTGGACGAGCTCCGAGCGCTGCACGGCGCTCACCACGTCACCGACGGTGACCGCGTCCTCGAACTCGACGACGGTCAGGCGCGCGACGACCTCGTCGAGCCTGCTCCGGTAGCGCTGCAGCGTCTGGAGCGCCTGGTTGGCCTTTGCGAGGACCACCGGGACTTCCTCGACGGTGAACTTGGTGCCCGCCCGATACAGGCTGACGACGTTGCGGCGCTGCGAGACGGAGATCACGAGCGCCGCCGTCTGGCGGCTCACGCGCTCGGCCGTGCGATGCCGCATCCCGGTCTCCACAGTCGGAAGGGAGGCGTCGGGCACAAGGTGCACGTTCGCCCGCAGGATGGTCTGGCACTCCTCGTCGAGAAGGATCGCACCGTCCATCTTCGTGAGCTCGAAGAGACGCTGGGGCGTGAAGCGGACCGAAAGGGCGAACCCCCCGTCGCACAGCGCCTGGACGGCGGTCGTGTCGCCGATGACGATGAGTGCGCCGGCGTCCGCCGAGATGATGTCGTCGAGGGCCTCTCGCAGCTCGGTCCCGGGCGCGACACGGCCGAGCACGTCGTAGGCCTCAGCCTCGTTCTTCGAGTCCATGAGCCACCTCCTCCCCGGGGAGCGAATCATAACCGACGGACTACGCGGGGCCCCTTATGTGCACACCGACGCGACCGCCTCGGCGAGTGTTGCCACCTCGATCACGGTCGTGCCGCCGTCATGGCGCCGCGAAGGTCCGGTGAGCACCCGTGTCAGCCCGAGCCGCCCGGCCTCGGCCGCGCGGGCCTCCGCGTGTGGCACGGGGCGCACCTCGCCGGCAAGGCCGATCTCCCCGAAGGACGCGAGCGATGCCGGCAGCGCGATGTCCTTGCGGGCGGAGGCCAGCGCGAGCGCGAGCGGCAGATCGACCGCCGGCTCGGCGATCCGCATGCCTCCGGCCACCGAGACATACACGTCGTACTGCCCGAAGGCGACCTTCGCCCGTCGCTCGAGGACGGCGAGCACCTGGAGCAGCCGCTGAGGGTCGACGCCGGTGGCCAGCCGCCGGGGCATCTGCAGGTACGAGGGACTCACGAGCGCCTGGATCTCCACCAGCACCGGCCGCGAGCCTTCCATCGCCGACATCACCGCCGACCCCGCCACGGAGGCGGGGCGATGCTCGAGAAGCGCGGCGGACGGGTTCGCGACCTGTTCGAGCCCGTGCTCGCCCATCTCGAAGACGCCGACCTCGGAGACCGGTCCGAAGCGGTTCTTCACGGCGCGCACGATGCGGAACGCGTGCTCGGCGTCGCCCTCGAAGTAGAGCACGGTGTCCACCATGTGCTCGAGCACGCGCGGTCCCGCGATCGCTCCCTCCTTGGTCACGTGGCCCACGAGGAGCGTGGTCACGCCGTGGTCCTTCGCCACCCGCGTGAGCCTGGCTGTAGCGGCCCTCACCTGGCCGACCGACCCGGCCGACCCGGGCGCGCCCTCATCGGTCATCGTCTGGATCGAGTCGATCACGAGAACGTCAGTGCGAGCGTCGAGCGTGGCCCTTTCGACGGACTCGACCGCGGTCGCAGGAAGCAGGTCGATCTCGCCGGTGCAGCCCAGACGGTCAGCGCGCATCCTCACCTGCGCGGGAGACTCCTCCCCGCAGACGTAGAGGACCCGGACGCCCGACAGCGCCAGAGCGTCGACGACCTGAAGGAGCAGGGTCGACTTGCCGATCCCGGGCTCGCCGCCAAGGAGGACGACGGAACCCTTCACGAGGCCTCCGCCCAGCACGCGGTCGAACTCGCCGACCCCAGTGGGCAGTCTGCCCTCGGCCGCTGTCTCGACCTCGCTCAGGTGCACGGGTCGCACGGTCGCCGGGACGCGCGAGGAGGCCGTCGACTTCTCGACGGCCTCCTCGACGAGACTCCCATATTCGCCGCAGGCACTGCAGCGCCCAGCCCAACGCGGCTCGACGTGACCGCACTGGGCGCAGCGCCACGCAGTCCGCGGCCTCGGCATCCTGGCGCTACTCGCCCGACGCGCCGCTCGCGGCGCCGCCTCCCGAAGGCCGGGCGTGTGTGAGCGCCGCGGTCTTCTTCTCGGCGACAGTCGTGCGCGCCTTCGGAGGGACCAGCGCGCCGCTGCCCTTGCTGAAGGTGATGCGATCGCCTTCAGCTCCGAGCACCACGACGTCTCCCGCCTGCCACTGGCCGGCGAGGATCTCTTCGGAGAGCGGGTCCTCCACCAGCCGCTGGATGGCTCTCCTCAGCGGCCGTGCACCGAAGGCCGGATCGAAGCCCTCCTTGGCGAGAAGCTCGCGCGCCTCCGGTGACATCTGGACGCCTACGCCCTGGCCGAACAGCTGATCG
>CAIKZH010000157.1 GCA_903831865.1 uncultured Coriobacteriia bacterium | reverse complement strand
GTGCGTCGGGATGTCCTTGGGGTCCGGCTTGACGTTCTTCGCGAACACGAACTGATACTGCATCGATGCACCTCTGTTGAGAAACGGGAACGCTATCCACTACATATACTCACTCGACGCGGCCATCCCAGCGCTCCTTAGTCCAGCCCTGGCCGACCATCTCGCGCTTCTGGTTGTTCATGGCCTCACGGTTGATCCACAGCTCGCGGTGGCCGTGGTCGCACCACGCAGTCACGCCGTCCGAGACGCGACTCTTATTTGACAGGTCAGTGCCGCAGTACGCGCACTTGTAGCTCCTGCTGGCAGCCCGCTGACGCAGCGCAGTAAAATATGCGTCGCTGAACGTGTTGCCCACGAGGGCGCGAGGCTGTCCGTTAGACATCACTGCTCCACTAAAAAAAAATAGCCGTTAGTGCAGGAAGGCGCCACGGCCAACAGCACCCACGCGAGAAGGGAGAGAGAAGCCTCCCGCGCCTGCGCGTCTTTAGTACGTGACCGTGCCTGCCGGCGAGTTGACGTTCACGATCGTGGCAAAGGCCGGCATGAAGTAGCCGATCAAGACCTCGTCGACGTAGCAGCCGAATTCATATCTCATCTGCACTATAGGCCACTCCATCTGATAATAATCTTGGCGAGTGTGCAGCTCCAGCACGTTGGCGATGCCGGCCAGCTCGTACGGGATGCGGTCCGACCAGAAGATGATCGTGCCCGGCGGGATGTTCGGGTGCACGTCGACGTCCAGCGGCCGGTTCGTGACCTTGTTCATGTACGTGGTGATGCGGCGACCGGCCACGATCCGTCCGGCGACTGCATCGGCCTGAGCAAGGAACAAGTAGTCGGTCGTGTTGCTGGAGTTGAAGAAGGTGCCCATGCCGTTGATGATGTCGGTCGAGGACATCAGGATGCGGTCGAAAGGCACCTTGTATTGGTCCCACGCCGCCTGGCACACGGCGTCGAACTCCGTGATGTTCTGACCGTTGATCGTCAGGCCGGTGTTGCCCTGGTTCATGGTCAGGACGATGGCACCAGAGTTCGCGCTGATCTGGAGCACTCCCGTCGACACCGTGGGCAGCGTCGGATTGGTGTTCATCGCGGTGCCCGGCGCGTTGCCGGTGACTGAGCCGTAAATCTGGCTCAGGATGCCGTCAAAGATCAGCGAGTTGGTGCTGTTGTCCTGGTAGCCCGCGCCCACCTTGAGAGAGGTGATCGGCTGGGCGCTGGTACCCGGGTTCTTGGAGAACACGACCTTGTTCGAGGCGGTGAGACCGGCCAGAGTCTCCGCACCGGTCGCGGTGCCGACGAACCACGCGTAGGACACGGCGCCGACCACGGCGGTGACGGAGGCCGTGACCAGCTGCGCGGTGGTGACGCCGGAGATAGACGCCTCGGCCGAGGGCTGCGAGGAGCCGCCGCCGAAAGTGTCCGTCGAGCCGCCGACGTTGACCTTGCTCACCTGGCCAGGAACGCCGCCGAGGCCAGAAGTCGAGTTGTACGGCGTGTAGCCGCTCCACCCGAGCCCGGAGAGGGCCACGCAGATCACGTACACGGTGACCGTGCCGCCCCAGTTGCCGGTCGTGCCGGACGCAGACAGCACCGGCGTGGGGGTGAT
>CAIKZH010000156.1 GCA_903831865.1 uncultured Coriobacteriia bacterium | reverse complement strand
GGCGGACATGGACGCGATCGCCGACAGACTCAACTCACGACCGAGAAAGAGGCTCGGCTACAGGACACCGGAGGAATGCTATGCACTCTCGTAGACGGTCGGAGAGACGTCAGCGTTGCACTTCAAACTTGAACTCAGACATTTGGGCGTATGCTCGCTGCGAACACCTGGTCTGCAAACGGCCGCACCGCGGCCTGACGATGCGGGGAGTGGCATCCATGAAAGCTCCGAATGCTCGGACACGCTGGTTCGCGTTCTTCGCCGTGGCGACGGCACTGGTGGCGGGGGTGGTGGCAGCAGTGCCGGCTGCGGCCAGCGCCGCGCCGACCGAGCCGATCATGACGCTCGCCACGTTGCAGTCGCGGTTGGCGACTTCTTCGGACGGCACTGTGAGCGGCTATCTGAAGACAGTGCTGCAGGGCACGACCATCACGACCATCCCGGTCACCGTCGTCGACGTGGCGTCCGCCGGGTCGGCGGGGCTCGACGGCACGGGCTCCGGCTCGTACATCGTGTTCATCGCGACCGGACCGGTGATCACACGTCTGGGCGCCATCGCGGAGGGCATGAGCGGCAGCCCGCTCTACATCCCCGACGGGGGGCAGGACAAGCTGATCGGCGCGCTCTCCTACGGCGATTACTTCTCCACCGACGGCTCCGGGCTCGCCACTCCGATCGAGGCGATGATGGGCCTCGAGTCCGCCTATCCGCTCTTCTCGCCGATGTCCGCGTCCGCGGCCTCTGCCGGGAAGGGCCCGGTGACGGTCAAGCTCCACGCCGCGGCCGCCAAACGCCTGGGCGAGAGCAGCTTCACCGCGAAGCCGCTCGCGGCCATCGAGATCGGCGGCCTGCCGTCCAGCGCTCCCGGCGTCGTGGCGGTCCGCAAGGCACTGGCGGCCAAGGGCGTCACTGTGCTCGCCGGTTCGCCGATGTCCAGCGCAGGCGTGCCGTCCAACGTCGCGACGCTTGAAGGCGGCGCCTCGGTGGTCGCGCTCGCGGCGCGTGGCGACGTGTGGTACGGCGGTCTCGGGACCATCACGTACGCGACGCCCAGCACGGTCGTCGCCTTCGGCCATCCTCTGCTCTGGGACGGCCCGAGCGACCTCTACATGACAAACGCGTGGATCGACTACACGATGCCCAACGGGGAGGCCCCCTACAAGATGGGCGCCCCCACCGCCGTGCGCGGCACGGTGGAGCAGGACCGCGGCGTCGGCATCATGGGCGCCATCGGGCGGGTGCCGGCCGAGTCGACCATCACGGCCAGCGCGACCGACATCGACAGCGGCCATACGGCGTCGTCGGCCACCTACCTGCCCACCTCGATCCTCAGCGCGGAGAGCTCCGACTTCGCCGAGATCCCCTACCTGGCCGCGTATGGGGCCGGGTTCAACGCCGAGGACCGGTACGACGTGTTCGGCAGCGCGCTCACCACCACCACGGTCGTCGTGCGCGACGGCACCCAGACCTACACCGTGGTGCGCAGCGACCTGTGGGACTCCGGCGCCGACAGCTTCATGATGTACGGCAACGACCTCGTGAGCTCCATCCCCGGGGACGCCAGCATGATGGTCGGCGACCTGCAGAACCTCGGCACCAACGGACTGGCGCATCCCCAGATCCTGTCCGTGGATGTGAAGTCCAGCATCAGCTCCGCGAGGGCCTCGGCGCAGATCGCCGACTTCACGCTCACGTCGCCACTGAAGATCGGCCCGAACCACATCAAGGTCCTGGAGAACGTGTGGGGTAACCCGGACACACAGACCGTGGACGCCACGCTCACCCTGCCGCCGGGCACGTCCCTCAACGGCGACGTCGTGGTGTGGGGCGGCGGGACCGGTGACCAGTTCGGCTACGGGTCCGACGGCCTGACGATCATCTCCGACTCCGGCAGCTCGAGCGGTCCGGCGCAGACGACCGCGCAGGGCATCGACGCACTCAACAAGACCCCGCGCAACTCGGACCTCGTGGTCGACTACACCACCGCGACCCAGACCATCAACTCCTCGCTGCCGGGCTCCGACAACGCGATCGAGTCGAGGACCTCCACGGCGTGGTACCAGAGCGGCGAGGTCGACAAGACGACCTCCAAGGTCTTCCTCGATCCGATGATCCTCTCGCTGCCGTACGGCGGCGGCACCGACATCTCCGGTGACGTGGAGAGTCCCGGCCAGTTCCCTGGCATGGTGGCCATCTACGGCCAGCAGGCCGGAAGCTCGGTCGTCACGACGCTCGACGTGGTCCCGCTCGATGACGAGGCGCTCTTCGACACGCACATCGACGGCCTCACCAAGAACACGCTCGTGACCGTCGCCTACCTCGGCGACTCGGAGACCCTGCCGAGCCAGGCCACCAGACAGCTCTATGTGAGCGCGGCCGTGGGGCTCAAGGCCTCGGCGAGCAGCGTGAAGCACGGCGCCCGGGTCACGCTCAGGGCCACGCTCCTGCCGCTGGACACCACCGGGTCCGTCATCTTCGAGTACCTGAGCGGCAGGACGTGGAAGACCATCGGCAGCGGCACCATCGCGGCGGCCAAGGCCTCCTTCTCCTGGAAGGTCCCGAAGGGCAAGTTCACCGTCCGGGCGCGCTACTCCGGCTCGATCAACCACGGAGGCACGTCCAAGGCGATCACGGTGACAGGCAAGTAGCCAGCGCGCCGCATCTGCGCATCGCACGACGAAGGGCCCCTCGATTTCGATCGGGGGGCCCTTCCTTCGTCGCGAGAGGTGCAGCAGCGCCCCTACTCGCCGGCGCCTGCCAGCACCAGCCCGCTCTCGTAGGCGATCACCACGAGCTGGGCGCGGTCGCGCGCCTGCAGCTTCATCATCACGTTGCTCACGTGCTTCTTGGCGGTGGAGAGCGAGACCACCAGCCGCTCCGCGATCTCGTCGTTGGAGAGGCCTTCGGCCACCAGCGTGAGCACCTCGCGCTCGCGCTCGGTGAGGCCTTCGAGCTCGGCCGGCTGCGCGCGGCGCACCTCCGGCCGCGAGGTGAACTGCGCGATGAGGCGCCGCGTCACAGCCGGGTCCAGCAGCGCGTCGCCCTTGTCGACCACCCGGATCGCGTCGAAGAGTCGGGCGGGTCCGGCGTCCTTGAGCAGGAAGCCGCTCGCCCCGGCGCGCAGCGCCTCGTAGACGTACTCGTCTGTGCCGAAAGTGGTGAGCACGACGACGCGCGGGCGCTCGCCGGAGCGCGCCGACACGATCTGCCGGGTCGCCTCGATGCCGTCGAGTCCGGGCATGCGGATGTCCATCAGGATGACGTCGGCCGGCGTCTCCACCGCCAGCGCCACAGCCGCGGCGCCGTCGGCGGCTTCGCCGACGACCTCCAGGTCGGGCGCCGACTCCACCAGCACGCGCAGAGCGGCGCGCACCAGCTCCTGGTCGTCAGCCAGCAGGACGCGCACCGCCATCTAGTCCCCCCTCGCGAACGGGATGTGGGCCGAGACGCGAAAGCCGCCTTCGGGCACCTTGCCCGCCTGCATCGTGCCGCCCAGCGCCAGCACCCGCTCCTTCATGCCCGGTATGCCGTGGCCGGCGCCCGGGCTTGGGGCGGCGTCGCCCTTGCCGTCGTCGGCCACGCTCACGTCGAGCCCGTCCACCGCGGCGCACACGCGCACCGTGACGTCGGTCGCGTTGGAGTGTCGCACCACATTGGTGAGCGACTCCTGCACGATGCGGTAGGCGGAGACGGCGACGGCGGTGGGCACGGCCGCCAGATCGCCCTCGGTCTCAAGCGACGTGTGGAACCCGGTGTCGCGCACGGACGCGACCAGCCCGTCCAGTCCGCTCAGGTCCGCGACGGGGGACCGCGGCGAGTCGTCGTCCCCCTGTGTGAGCACCTCGAGGATGGAGCGCAGGTCCCGCAGCGTGGCGCGGCCGGTCTCGCCGATGACGGCGAGGGAGTCGCGGGAGCGCTCGGGCCTGTCGTCGAAGGCCGCCAGTCCCGCGTCCGCCTGGACGGTCATGAGCGTGAGCGAGTGCGCCATGATGTCGTGCACGTCGCGAGCGATGCGCAGCCGCTCCTCCTCGAGCCGTCGCCGGCCCGCCTCACGGCGGGTGCGCCGGATCTCGTCGAAGAGCTCGCGGCGGGTCCTCGCACCGTGACCGAGCGCGGCCGAGAGGCCGAGCAGCGCGAGCATCCCGACGCCCTGCGCCACCGTGTAGGAGACGGAGACCGAGAGCGCCGAGACGCCCAGCAGCAGGGCGAAGAGCGCGACACCCGCGGGCACCACGCGCTTCCCGCCGTAGCGCGACGCGACGGTGTAGAGCGCCAACATCGGGCCCGCAACGGCGAAGGTCGGCGGCCATGCCATCGCCGAGTAGAGTGCCGCGAAGGCGGCGGTGACGAACAGCACCGGCACCGGCCAACGGCGCCGCACGGCCAGCGGCAGGAAGCACCCCAGCACCACGAGATACGGCCAGAGGCCCGGGTGCGGCTGCAGCGAGAGCGTGGCGGCGATCCTCGGATAGATGGAGAGCGACGTGAAGATCGCGATCTGCAGCAGGGCGAAGAAGGAGAGCGCGATGGCGAGGCCGCGGTCGGCGCCCGCCGTGTCGTGCTCCCGGCGCTCGTGACCGAGAAGCTCGTCGTCGGTGATCAGCTCGTCGGCGTGCCGAAGCAGCGTCGCGCGGTCCTTCCGATCGCGGTGCACCGTCATGTTGAGGTTCGCCATGCGTCCGTCCCGGGAAGGGCCGCGCTCCACAGGTGAGTCGGCCATCAGTCTTGCTTATTGAAGAGGAGGACGCCAGGTGCCGCGAACACCACGAACAGCACCAGCAGGATCAGCGAGTCGATGATGGCGGAGTGGATCGACATCGCCAGCGGAAGCCGGGAGCCGAGGGAGATCTGGCGAAGCGCGTCCACTGCGTAGCTGGCGGGATTGATCTGCGAGACGGCCTTGAACACCGTGGCCAGCACGCCCTTGCCGAACGACGGCAGGAACGAGCCGAGGGTGAGCAGGGTGATCGGCATCATCACGAACATGTTGATCATCTGGAACGCCTGCGTGGACTTCTGCCGCGCCGCGATGAGGATGCCGAGCGCCGTCATGACCGCGGAGAACAGGATGACCAGGAGCAGCATCCACAGGTAGGTCAGGGGGTGGAAGCCGAAGCCGATCAGGGGCATCGCCAGCATCATGATCGCCACCTGGATGGTGGCCACGGTGACGCCGCCGGCCACCTTGCCGAGCGCCACCGACGTGCGGGAGATGGGCGCCACCAGGATCTTGCGCATGAACCCGAACTCCCGGTCCCACACGATGGAGAGCGTCGACTGCATCGCCGCGAACAGCGCGGTCATCACCAGCATTGCGGGGAACACGAACTGCACGTAGGGCACGCCCGCCGTCCCGGCGCCCACGCCCGAGGTGGCGCCCACCTTGCCGATCACTCCTCCCAGCCCGAAGCCGATGCCGACGAGGAAGATGACGCTCATGAAGAGCGAGCTGCCGAGCCGCGCCTTGTCGCGCACCAGGCTGAGAACGTCCCGATACCAGACCGTGTAGGCGCCACGCAGCGTGCGCGCCAGATCGTCTCTCGTCATCGTCCGCCTCCATGGTGTGCATGCATCGAGCGCATCGCGTCCAGATCGCTTGCTTCCTGTTCACGGATCTCGCGGCCGGTGAGCCGCACGAACACGTCGTCGAGTGTAGGACGCTGCACTGACGCGCTCTTGACTCGGCAGTCGTCCGCCGCGTCCAGCAGGCGGACGAGGTGAGGGATGGCCTCGTCGCCGCGCTCGGTCTCCAGCTCCAGCCCTGCGCCGGTGGACTTCGCGTTGAAGCCGCCCGAGGTCAGCGCGGCGAGTGCGGCCGCGTCGTCGGCGGTCTTGAGCGTGACGATGTCGCCGCCCACGCCGGTCTTGAGCGCGTCGGGGCTGTCGCACGCGACGATCCTGCCCTGGTCGATGATGCCGATGCGGTCGCAGACCTCGGCCTCGTCCATGTAGTGGGTGGTGAGGAAGACCGTGAGGCCCTCGGCGTCGCGGACCTTGGTGACGTACTCCCAGATGCGCAGGCGCGTCTGGGGGTCCAGGCCGATGGTGGGCTCGTCGAGGAAGAGCACCTTGGGATGGTGCAGCAGGCCCATGACGATCTCCAGCCGGCGCTTCATGCCGCCCGAGAAGGTCTTGACCCCGCGATGCACCTTTTCGGTGAGCTCCACCATGTCCAGCAGCTCGGTCGCGCGCCGTTCGAACACCTTCTGCGGCACGTTGTAGAGCAGGCCGTGGAACTGCAGGTTCTGCCATCCGGTCAGGCGCTCGTCGAGGGTGGGGTCCTGGAAGATGAGGCCGATGGAACGGCGGACGTCGTCCTGCTGATCCGCGATGTCGAACCCGTTGATGCTGCCGGTGCCGGATGTGGGCTTCAGCAGCGTGCAGAGCATGTTGATGGTGGTGGACTTCCCCGCCCCGTTGGGACCGAGGAACCCGAAGATCTCCCCTGGCGCCACATCGAAGCTCACGGCGTCTACCGCCGTGGCCTCTCCGAACCGCCGCGTGAGATCGCGGACTTCGATGGTGGGCATGACTCTCCTCCGCATGGATCGCTTGTCGTGACTCCATGGTAGGGAGGCAGCGGCGCGGGCACATGGGGCTGGAGGAGAGTGTTTGGGGTGGGCGGCGGGAGAAGGGGGAGGCGTGGGGTCCGCCGCATGAGCGCCCTGCTATTCTCTGGTCGACGATCCGCGTCCCTTGACGGAGCCGCGAATGCTGGTCTACCAGGCCACGAAGACCAAGTTCATGGACGATGTCGATCGCGACGTCATCGTGGACGAAGTCACGCGATCGTTCGAGCGCCTTCTCCACCGGGCGAATCCCCGAGAGGTGACTTCCTGGAAGAACTCGCTCGAGTACATGTACAAGGTGCTCAACACGGCGGACATTCCTGGCGGCTGCGGCGTGGCTATCGAGTTCCAGGTCCCCTACACGTCGAGCCGGATCGACTTCTTGCTCACCGGACGGTCCACGCTTGAGCACGACGCGGCCGTCATCATCGAGCTCAAGCAGTGGGATGCAATCGAGGCGCTGCCGCTGAAGGATGGCGTGGTTCGGACTTGGCTCGCAGGCGCGCATCGCGATGTCCCGCATCCCTCGTACCAAGCGTGGTCCTACGCTCGCATGATCGAGGACTACAACGAGGGCGTCCGCGACGCGCACATCGAACTCCGGCCGTGCGCCTACCTGCACAACTACGAGGTCAGCGAAGGTTACGACCCTCTGCTCGACCCGGCTTACCTCGACTATCTCGAGAAGGCCCCGGCCTTCTGCAGTGGCGACGTGCTGAAGCTGCGCGACTTCATCTGCAAGTCCATCAAGCAGGCGGATGACGGAAAGGTTCTCTACGCAATCGAGTCCGGTCGCCTGCGTCCGTCCAAGTCACTTCAAGACGCGCTCACCAGCATGCTCAAGGGCAACGAGGAGTTCGTGATGATCGACGACCAGAAGGTCGTCTTCGAGACTGCGCTGCAACTCGCCCGCGAGGCGCGGGTGACCGGTGAGAAGTGCGTCTTCATCGTGCGGGGTGGTCCCGGTACAGGGAAGTCTGTCATCGCTATCAATCTGCTTGTTCGGCTCACCGCGGAGGACATGGTGGGCCAGTACGTGTCCAAGAACAGCGCGCCGCGCAACGTCTACTCCAAGAAGCTGCTCGCTGGTGACCGTTCGAGGGCGTACATCAGCGGACTCTTCCGCGGGCCTGGGACCTTCTATGAATACACGGGTGCTCCGCTCGACGCGATCGTCGTTGACGAGGCTCATAGGCTCAACGAGAGGTCGGGTCTCTTCGGCAATCTGGGTGAGAACCAGATCAAGGAGATCGTTGCAGCCGCCAGGTTCGCGGTCTTCTTCATCGATGATGCGCAACGCGTGACGATCAAGGACGCCGGTAGCGTCGACGGCATCCGGGCCATTGCTCTGACTGCCGGTGCGAAGGTGGTGGAGGACGAACTGCTCTCCCAGTTCCGCTGCAACGGATCGAACGGGTACCTCGACTGGCTTGACGATGTGCTCGGTATCAAGCCCGTCGAGGAGCCGGTCATCGATCTCGACTACGACTTCCGCGTATTCGATGATCCCAACGAGTTGTTCGCCGCCGTCGCCCGCAAGAACGCCGCGAACAACAGGTCGCGCGTGGTCGCGGGCTACTGCTGGGAGTGGCCGACCGGCAGCAGAGGCAATCCAAGCGCCCACGATATTGTCCTGCCAGAGTGGGCGTTCTCGAGGAGTTGGAATCTGGATGCCACGGGCACGTGGGCGATCGACGAAGGTTCGATCCAGGAAGTCGGCTGCGTGCACACGGCCCAAGGCCTGGAGTTCGACTACGTCGGGGTGATCGTTGGCGACGATCTGCGCTTCGAGCACGGCCAAATTGTCACGGACTACACCAAGCGCGCGAAGAGCGACGCCTCGCTGAAGGGCATCAAGTCTCTCGCGAAGACCGATCCCGAGCGCGCTCGGCGCATCGCCGACGAGGTAATTCGCAACACCTACCGCGTACTCATGACGAGGGGCATGAAGGGCTGCTACGTCTTCTGTACCGACCGCGCGCTCTCCGAGTATCTGAAGACCAAGATGCCGACCCCTGCGTCACGGGCCGAGTACACAGCCCGTTCGCATTCTGGATCGATCGCCGCCGAGGACCCGTTGGGGGACTGACCCATGCTCGAGGACGTGACCGACCGTATCGTCGCCTTCCGAGATCGGCGGGACTGGAAGCAGTTCCACTCCCCACGCAATCTCGCGGCGTCGATCAGCATCGAGGCTGCGGAACTGCTCGAACTGTTCCAATGGAGCAGTGACGCGACGCTGAGTGAAGACGTTGAGTCCCGGCGCGAGGATCTCGAGCGCGAGCTGGCCGACATCGCGATCTACACCCTGCTGATGGCGCACGAGGTCGGGATCGATCTCGAGGCGGCCATCGCCGCTAAGCTCGCCGAGAACGATGCGAAATACCCGGCTGAGAAGGTCACGGGGAGTCGGGAGAAGTACGACAGGCTTGCGTAGGCGCTAGGACAATACGAACCGGACCCCGGCCGGTCTCGCCCCCTCTACCCCCCGAACGCTCCCGCGATCGCCCTCGCGGTCGCGGCGTTCACGGTCCCGCTGCCGCCGATGACGTAGCAGTTCAGCACCTGCGCGGCATTCGCCTTGAGGATGTCGCTCGTGGCCCCGGGTAGCCGGTTGCCCTTCGTCAGCAGCAGGGGCGCGCGCAGTCTCGCGCCAAGCGAGGCTCCCAGCAGGGCGTCGGTCCAGGAGTCGCCCGAGGCCACGATCATGCGGTCCGGCCGAAGCGTCGGCGGCACGCCGGCCGTGCCCTCCAGCCCCAGCGCGGCCACATTCGCGGCCACGGCGTAGCGATCGGCGCCGCTGACACGGGTGGGTGACGGAAGCTCGCCGAGCGTGGTGTCGCTGATGGTCGCGGGGCCGCCCGTGGCGATCGTCGCGGTGACTCCCAGCGACGCGAGCGCCTTGAGCGTTGCCGGCGGGACCGAGTCTCGACGCGCGAGCAACACCGGCGCGCCGCAGCTGGCGGCCAGCGTGGAGGCGCACAGGCCGTCGGCGAAGCTCTCGCCGGAGGCGACGAAGGCCAGACCCCGCCGGCCGCTCTCCGCCTTCACCGCGGCGGCCACGGCGGCGGCGGTCCCGTATCTGTCGGAGCCGGAGATGCGGCGGACCTTGGTGACCCAAGCCACATCGAGCCCGGACGTCGTCCTGTTCGGCACCGAGCCGGGGCCTCCCACCACGATGACGGTGCGCACCTTGAGTCGCCGGAGCTCGGAGAGCATTGCGCTGGTGGCCCCGTTCTTCGGCACCAGGAGCAGGGGCGCGTGGTAGGCCTCGGCAAGCGGCCCGGCCGCTAGCGCGTCGGCCCAGGAGTCTCCCGAGGCCACCACTGCCGTGTCCGATCCGTTCGGGAAGGCCATCTTCGATATCGCCACGGCGGTGTCGTAGCGGGTTGTGCCGGCCATCCGGCTCACGCCCGTCTGGAAGTCACGGCCGCGGAACCCGTCGGGGCCCCACATGTAGACCTTGTGGCCCACCGCGCCTGCATCGTTGTCCCACTCTGAGAACAGCAGCCGTGGCCCGCCGCTCGTGTGCGCCTCGACGATCTGGGGGTCGTTGTACATGAGCGCACTGTCCGGCTGGGCGGTCGCGATGGTCGCCACCTTCGCCCAGCTTGCGCCGCCGTCGGTGGAGCGGTAGTCGACGATGTCCCCGCCTCGGAAGGCGTACGGGTCCTGGGAGACGTAGCTGGGCGCGCCTCCCACCGTGAGGTAGGCGTCGATGCCGCCCTGCCAGTGCTCCAGCGTGCCGCTGTCCATCAGGAAGTCCGTGGAGGCGATGGTGCTGGTGGCCCACTGCGAGCCGTTCCAGTGCGCGAACGTCCAGCGCAGCGCGTCCGGGCCCGCCTGACCGCCGCTCACGTAGAGCAGCCCGGCCGTCCCGGAGCCGTCGTCGGAAGCGGTCACGCCGTTCTGGTTGGCGTCGCCTCCCAGCGGGATCGCGCACGCGGTGGAGGTCGACGCGAGGTCCGCCAGCACCAGCGGCTTGCCCGCCGTGCCCACCGCCGTCCCCTTCGCGTCCCGCCAGCGGCCCACCGCCGGATCCAACCACGCGTAGTAGACGAGGCTGCGGGCCAGCGGCGTGCCGCTCTGGCTGGCCGTGGTGGCGATCATGTGGATGCGCAGGTCCGCCCCCTGCGTGAAGTGCACGTACCAGCTCCGACCCGAGGAGACCAGCAGCACCTGCTTCGCGCCTCTCCACATCGCTCCGCCGTCCGAGGACACGGCGTGCCACCAGGCGAGGTTGTCCGGGTCGCTCGCCGTGGGAGCGTGCTTGCGATAGAAGATGTGCGCGGTCCCGGACGCGTCCGTGAACACCTGCGGATACGTGACCGGTCCCAGCGGCATCGCAGTGACGCTCCACCTCGACGGACTCGAGACCTTCGCGGTGGCGTGCATGAGCGTGGTGCCGTGCGCGCCGTAGAAGACGTGGATGACGCCGCGCTTCGTGTCCACCAGGATGGCGGGCGCGCCGTGCGAGTCGTCCATGTCCTTGCCCTGCGCGAGCGGGTTGACGCCGATGCGGTACGGGCCGTCGATGCCGCCCCCGTCGTGGAACACCGCGATGTACGGTGCGAGGCCGAGCCCCTGGTAGACCGCGAAGACCTCGGAGCCCACGCGCACGGCCTCCGGGTGGATGACCATGTCCTCGTAGACGGCCTGCCCCGATGCGTTGTCCTCGAAGAAGTCGCCGTTGGAGGCGGCGCGCACCGATGCCGCAGCCGGCAGCGCGAGGGCGACGCCTAGGAGGAGCGTGATCGCCGCGATATGGAGTCGAAGAGCGCGGATCGTGAGCCTCCGGCGATTCAGGTGGTGGGCAGCTCCAAGCCGGTCATCGCATGATACCCGCTGGGTCGCCGCGCCCACCGTTGCGCCCCGGCCGCTCGCCCGCCGTCGCGGGTACGAACCCTGAGCAGCGTTGCGACACTCCTGAAGGAGGCACCCCGATGCCCGACTGGACCTCGATCCCCGTGCCCGATATGAGACTCGAACTCGTTCCCATCCCTGTGACGGACGTCGAGCGCGCCAAGGTGTTCTACGAGCAGGTCGGGTTCGGCAACCTCCACGACAATCAGATGAGCGATACGATGCGAGTGGTCCAGTTCACGCCGCCCGGCTCGTCGTGCGCCATCGTGTTCGGGACCGGCATGGGGCCCATCAACGAGATGGTCCCCGGCTCGGTCAAAGGTCTGCACTTGGTTGTGGAGAACATGGACGAGGCACGCGGTGCGCTCGTGAAGCGGGGGATCGATATCGCCGAGGTCCAGGACCTCGGCGGCGTCCTCTACGCGTGGTTCTCGGACCCCGACGGCAACCTGTGGACGCTGCAGCAGTGGCCGGCCGGCTACAAGTGATGCAGTCCGTCTTCCTGTTCGCGCTGCTGGCTGTCAACGGCTGGTTCTTTGTCACGGCGCTGTCCAACACGCTCTACTTCAGACGAAGCACCAGCACACCGCGTGTGAAGGGTGGCCCGTTCGTCTCCGTCATCGTGCCGGCGCGCAACGAGGAGGACTCCATCGCCGGCTGCGTGGGCTCGCTGCTGAAGCAGGACTACGCGGACTACGAGGTCATCGTCGTGGACGACGGCTCGACGGACGCCACGGCGAAGATCGTGACCGCGCTGCAGGCGGGTGAATCGCGGCTGCGACTCGTCCCGGCGGGGACGCTGCCTGACGGCTGGCTTGGCAAGCCGCACGCGCTGTCGCAGGGCGCTGCCGTCGCTCGGGGCGAGGTGCTGCTCTTCACGGATGCGGACACGGTCCACGAGCCGGAGAGTCTCTCGTGGGCGGTCACCAACCTTCGCGACAGCCGCGCCGACATCCTCTCCGGCTACCTCACCCAGGACTACACCGCGCTGGGCGACCGCGTCATCGTCCCGGTGCTCTACGCGATGATGCTGATGGTGCCGCTCTACCTTCTTCCGCGCACAAGGAACCCGCGGCACTCGTTCGCGATCGGGCAGTACGTCGTGGTCCGCCGAGAGGCGTTCGACGGCATCGGCGGGCTGGAGGCGATCAAGGACTCCATGGTGGAGGACATGTCGATGGCGAGCCGCATGAAGGAGCTCGGCTACCGCAACGTCTTCCTGGATGCGAAGAAGGCCGCCAGCTGCCGCATGTACCGCGGCTACCGCGACGCCTTCGAGGGGATCGAGCGGCCCATCTACAGCGCCGTGGGCGGCAGGCCCGTGACGGTCATCGCGCTCACGGTGCTGGCTTCGGGCGTCATCGTGTGGCCGGCCTCGTCCCTGATCGTGCCGGGCCTCCGCTTCGGCGTCCCGGCGGGCCCCATCGCCTTCTCGGTCGTCCTCTTCGCGGTGCAGTGGGCGGTCCTGGTGTGGGACCGGAACATGCCCCTTGTGGCCTTCGTGCTCTACCCGCTCGTGTTCCTGAACCTGATCCTCATCCTCAACGCCTCGATGCTGAGCACCGGGTTCGGCCCCGGCGTCCTGTGGAAGGGCCGTCGCGTCCGCGTGCCCGACGGTTTCGCCGCCGCGCCCGAGGAATGTCCCGCCGACAGCGCAGGCAAGGCGAAGTAGTGGCCGCGACGGGCGAGATACTGCGGGCCGCGGTGGCCCTGCTGATCGGCTTCCTGCTCGGGTCCGTGATCCCGGCGGACCTGCTGGCGCGCAGGAGCGGCATCGACATCCGGCGTGTGGGCGACGGCAATCCCGGCACGGTGAACGCGGTCAAGGCACTGGGCTGGCCGCGCGGCCTGATCACCGCGGTCTACGACGTCTTCGTGGGCGTCGTCGCCATCCAGATCGCGAGGCTGCTCGGGCTCGCTGACGGTCCTGCGTACCTGGCCGGCGTCGCGGCGCTTGTCGGCCGCCGGTTCCCGGTGTTCCTCGGGTTCCGGGGCGGCGGCCAGGGCATGGCGGCGTCGGCGGGACTGCTGCTCTACGGGATCGCCGTGGCGCTCTCCCGCGGATGGCTCTCCACGGCGCAGATCGCCGTGCTTGTGGCGATCATCGCGATCACGTGGATCGCGACGCGGTGGGCGAGCACGTCGCCGCTGGTCATGCTGCCGGTGCTCCTGGTCATGCTGACCATCGCTCACGCGGACTGGCAGCTCCTCGTCTTCATGACCGCCGTCGCCGCGAACATGTGGATCGTGCAGGCACGGGTCAGCGCACGGCGGTTCTCGTCGCGGGGCGTGAGCCCGATGTGCGACGAGCCGCGAGGGTGAAGCGAGCGATCGAGCGGGCGCGCGGCGCCTACCCGTGCGAGGGCGCCGGCGCGGCCACGAGGCGGCGCGCGATGCGTGCCTTGCGGGCGGCGGCGCGCAGGAACACCGGCAGGATCTCCTCGATCTTCATGATCTTGCCGTGTCCCGGGTAGAGCACCTTGGCTCCGGATCCCAGAAGCACTCTCCAGCTCGCGAACATCGCCGGCTCGTCCACCGCCATGATCGAGAACTCGGGCGGGGTGATCCTGGGGATGCGCCGACCCTGCACGAGGTCGCCGACGAATGCCGCGCCCTCGTCCAGCACCAGCGTCACGTCACCGGTGCTGTGCCCCGGCGTGAACAGGATGTGGCCGTCCAACCCCAGGTCGTGCAGCTCGGCGCCGTCCTCGAGCGCGCGGACGCGCTTCAGCTTCGGCAGCTTGAAGGACGGCAGTGTGAACCTGGCGATGCGCTCGTAGATCTTGCCGTATGCGTTGAGCCCGGGAGACACGATGGCGCCGCCTGTCCGAACGGTCTGCGCGTGGGAGGGGTGGCACAGGATGTCGCAGCCGCTGGCCTCCTGCACCTCGGCGAGTCCGCCGAAGTGGTCGGCATGCGCGTGCGTGATCACAGTGAAGACCAGATCCTCGGGCTTGCGACCGATCCGCGCGATGCGGTTCAGGATCTTGCGCCCCGTGCCCGCCATGCCCCCGTCCACCAGGAACAGTGCCCCCGCGGTCTCGATGAGATAGCAGTACGCCATGAGACCGGATATCCGATGGATTCGCATCCCAGTGAGGGAGCAACGGTTGTGCCGTCGGGCGGGACTCACGCGGCTGTCGGGTCGGCTCCGGCGCCGTTCTCTACCTCGATCCGGCCCTGTTCATAGAGTCGCACGCAGGCGGCGGACACATCGGCGTCGTACTTGCCCGGGTCGCCGGTGATCTCCTCGATAGCAGCCGCGAGGCCCAGGGCCGGCCGGTACGGACGGTGCGACGCCATGGCTTCGATGACATCCGCCACGCCCAGAACGCGCGCAGCCATAGAGACCTCGTCGCCGGCGAGCCCTCTCGGGTAGCCGGAGCCGTCCATGCGCTCGTGGTGCTGGAGCACCGCCTCCGCGACGGGCCACCCGAAGTCGACACCCTTCAGGATCTCGTATCCGGTCCGCGGGTGCTCCTTCATGAGCTCGAACTCGAGCGGGGACAACTTGCCCGGCTTGGTGAGGACCTCGGCGGGCACCCGGAGCTTGCCCAGGTCGTGCACGAGCGCCGCGACCTCGATCCCGTTGATGTCCGCCGCCGACATGCCGAGCTCTCCAGCGATGGCTCGTGCGATCCGGGCGACGCCCACCTCGTGACCCTGGGTGTAGGGATCGCGACTCTCGACCACTTTGCCCATCGTGGTCACGACGCTCTTGAGCACGCCTTCGAGCCGCGCGTTGGCCTCGAGTAGTCCGCGCTCCGCCTGCTTGCGCTCCGTGATGTCCAGGATGGAGCCGTCCAGCACGCCCCGGTCGGCGTAGAGGTTGAGTGACGTGATGCAGTCACGCACCTCGCCCGCCTTGTTGAGCATCTTGTACTCGAAGTCGACGACGCGCCCGTCGCGCGTCAGCAGCCGGACCATCTCCTCGCGCTGGCGCGGATCGGCCCAGTAGTTCGCGGAGGGCTTGCCGACGACCTCGTCGCGCGTGAGGCCGACGAGCTCGAGGAACTTGTCGTTCACGTTCAGCGTCTCCGACCCGTCCAGCCTTGAGCGGAACATGGCCGTCTCGGTGTTGTTGAACAGGTCGTGATACGTGCGCTCGCTCTCCTGCAGCGCGAGTGAGGCGGTCTTCTGCGCGGTGATGTCCCGGGCGACCGTGACGATGTAGGCCGGCCTGCCGTCGGGATCGCGCGCCAGAGTGACCGCGACATCCACCCAGATGGTCCGGCCGTCCTTGGTGAGGTAGCGCTTCTCCACCTGGTGCGCATCGATCTCGCCGCTCGCCAGCCCCTTGAGCGCATCGGCGTCGTCGCCGGAGTCCGCCGGGTGAGTGACGTCCAGGAAGCGCATCTCCCGTAGCTCTTCCACGGTGTAGCCGAGCATCTGGCACAGGCAGTCGTTGGCGTCGAGCCACGTGCCGTCAAGACTCACTCGCGCGATGCCGGCCGCCGCCTGCTCCACAGTCGCGCGGAGAAGCTCGCGATTCTCTCGCGCTTCGATCTCAAGCTTGCGCCTCTCGGTGATGTCACGGAAGAACACCGTCATGCGCGCCTCGCCGATGGAGAACGCCCGCACTTCGAAGACGCCGGATATGCCTTCAGCGTCGTACGCGTACTCGTCCGTCTCCCACGTGCCGCCCTCGCGGGCCACACGCTTGTAGGCTCTTGCCGTCTCGGTCCCGGCGTTGCCCGGGAACGCCTCTTCAAGCGTCCTGCCCAGCAGAGGGCCGTGGTCGAAGCCGAGCAGCTCCTCGGCCTTGCGGTTGTAGCCGATGAACACGAGTCGATCACCGGCGTCCAGCCGATACGTGTGCGCGCCGAAGGGCGCGTTGTCCACGATGGCCTGGAGCCGCTTGGCCTGTTCGGCAAGGGCGAGGTCGCACGCCTGGAGAGCAGGTGAGTCTTGCACGGGGCGCTCTACCTGCCCGGGCGTCCCGCAGTCGCGCTTAGGTTCTTCTGCTCTCACGGATCCGCGTCCCCTTCTGGGCACGACAGCGCTCATCCCTCGGATGAGGAGTCGCGCGTCCTCACGTGTAGATCGGGTGTCGCCTGTCGTTCTCTTCGGCGATGTCGTCCACGACTGCGAGTCTCGGGCGCCAGCGGGCCACTGGCGCGCTGCCGCAGGTCTCCCACTTCCCCTCGTGGCCGGTGGCCGCCATGGCGACGTCCACGTGCAGCATCGCGATGCCCGCGTCGATCCGCTTCGGGCAGCGGGTCACTTCCTGGCCCGCCGCGAGCGTGAGGCACAGACAGCCGTCCTCGACGGTGAACCGCCAGACCTGCCGGTTGAGCGGTGAGGGAGCCCGGCGGACCGCTTCCAGCGGCTCGCGGTACATCCCGCGGGAGTGCGTCAGACACTGCGACTCCGCGATCCCGGCAACGGGGAGCCGCTCGGTGGCCGCCGGGCTCAGCGTCTGGAGCCGCTCGCCGATGCTGGGCGCGGACGGCACGAACCCCACGGGGCTGGCTGCGACGACACGCTCACCGTAGTCGAGGGCGACGTGACTCGCGACGGTGCTCGCGCTGTACATCCGATGCGTCCAGCACGTCCCCAGACCCAGCCGCGTCGCTTCAAGCACCGCGGCCTCGCCCAGATAGCCCACGTGGAGATCGGACTGCGGGGACTTGACCCGGCCGATGAAGACGAGAGCCGTGCGCGCCCCTGAGATGCGGCCGTAGCCGACGTCATCGCTGGTGAACAGGTCGCCGGCATCCTCGATCAGTTCAACGCGGGCATCGTCGAACGGCCTGAAGTCCTTGCACAGTCTGCGCAGCTTGGCGGTCTGTTCCTGCGTGAGCGGCGCGCGGGTGTAGGTCCTGCGCGACTGCCGGACATCGATCGCCGGTCTCCATGCTGCCAGTGGGTAGGCCATGTGTGGCTCCTTCCGCCTTGAGGGCGAGGTGACGGGGTCAGGCAACGATCGGTCCGCTTGCGGCCTGGCTGCCGAGCGACGCCGCCGGCCCGACCTCTTCGCCCTGCACGTAGTCGACGCCCTGGGCGGCGACCACATGCAGGAGGTTCGCGTTCCCGACCGACTCAGCGACCGTGGGGATCCGCATGGCTTTGCACATCCCCACCAGGGCCCGGATCAACGCCGCGTCGGTGGGACCACCGTCGCGTTCCAGGCCCTTGATCAGGTCGCTGTCGAACTTGAGGAAGTCGGCTCCAAGGTGCTCGAGGTAGAAGAAGAGCGAACTGCCGGAGCCGACATGGTCCAGCGCGAACCGGCAACCCAGCTCGCGGAGGGAGCGGACGAACTCCGCCGCTCCCGTGATGTCCGCCACGACCGCCGACTCTGAGATCTCGACGATGAGCCTGCTCGGGGCCACCGCGGTGGAAGCGAACTCTACACGCATGATGTCGAGCAGAGCGTGGTCGGCGAACGCGTGCTGAGAGACGTTGATGGCGAGCACGGTGTCCCGTGCCTGCGCCTTCTCCTCGGCCAGAAGCTGTATGGCTCTTCGCGCCACCCAGCGGTCGATGCCTCCGATGAGCCCAGTCCTCTCGGCGACGGGGAGGAACTCGTCGCCGTCCACCAGCTGCCCGTCTTCCCCCACCATCCGCAGGAGCATCTCGTACGCGACGTCCGTGCCTCCGACGAGGCTGCGGATCGGCTGCGCGTCCAGGCAGAAGCGATCGTCGCGTAGCGCCGAGGAGATCGCGCTCGCCCACTCGGCGTTCTTCGACATCTGGTCGTGTCCGGCTTCGCCGGGCTCGTAGATGATGAGCTCGTCGCCGCCCTTGCCCTTGGCCTCGTACATCGCGAGGTCGGCACGGGCCAGCAGATCCTCGCGGCACTGCCCGTGCTCGGGGTAGCACACCATCCCCATGCTCGCGGTGACGTGCACCTCTTGGCCCACGACGTGGAACGCGTGGGAGGCAAGCTCGCGCCGAAGGCGCGCGGCGGCCTGGGTGGCCTCGGCGCGGTCCGCGTGCGGGATGAGCACGCCGAACTCGTCGCCCCCCAGCCGCGCGACGACGTCGTAGCTGCGGCTGGTCTCGCGCAGGACCTCGGCGATGGTGGCGAGCAGCTGGTCGCCGGCCGCATGCCCCAGGCTGTCGTTGATGTCCTTGAAGTTGTCCAGGTCGAACCAGAGCACCGCACCGGCGCCGCCGAGCCTTCGCTGTTCCGAGAGCTCCTTCGAGAGTTCCGTCTCGAACCTTCGGCGGTTGCTGAGCCCGGTCAACGGGTCGTGTTCCGCCAGGAACGAGAGCTCTCTTCTCGAGCTGTCGAGTTCGAGCTGCGTCGAGAACAGGTGCGCGAGGCCCTCGGCCAGCACGATCGCCGTCTCGTGCAGATCCTTCGGGTCGGTGTAGTAGAACTTCAGGGTGCCGATCGCCTGATCACCCGCGGTGAGCGGGACGACGATGGCCGCGCGAAGAGGGCACTTGGGGTCGGGACAGCCGATCTCGTCGCGATCCACCATGATCCGGCGCTCGTTGCGGGCGATGGCGTCCCTGGTGGCCTGGGTGACGATGGGACCGCCCACCTTGTGATGGTCGGCGGCCACACCCTGGAACCCCAGCACCTTCTCGCGGTCCGTGATCGCCACCGCGGCAGCGCCGGTGTCACGCTGGATGAGGGCGCACACGGCGGCGGCCGACTCCGGGGTGAGCCCGGAGCCGATCCAGCTCATCGACTCCCGGGCGATGTCCAGGATCGACTTCGACTGCTGTGCGCGGGTCTTGTCGGGTATCGCGACCTCGGCGGCCGCCCTGTCGAACCGCAGCCCCAGGATCGGGACCACGGCCAGACCCAGCAGAACGAAGACGGCGACCAGCGCCACGGACGTGACGCCGGCGAGCATCCCCCACACTGCGAGCGCAGTGGTGAGCAGTAGTGCGGCCGCCCAGGCCCATATCCTCAAGATGGCCTCGATCCCTTGTGGTCGATCGATCCGTCAGAGTCTGTTATCGGGCGCGTGCCGCGAAGCCTGTAGGCACGACTTGACCAGCGCGCGCGGTCATCGGTCCGACAGCCCCGCGCTGGCGGCGGTCCTTGTGTCCCCACACATGGCACGAGCTGTGCTAGCGCGAGGGCATAGGTCGGGGGCAAGTCGGCAGCGGATCCTGGAGGGGCTCTCATGAGATCGACGGTTCTAAGCAGGATGAGCGTGCGCCGCTCTTCCAAAGCCATCGAGAACGTCGCGGCGCATCTTCCCGGCGTGTCTTCGGTGACCGCGGACGACGGCGAGAGTCGGGCTCATCTCGAGTTCGACCCCACTGTCACGTCCGTCGAGCGCATCGTGGCCGCTCTTCAGGACGAGGGCTACATCCTGGGTCGCGACTGGTTCGCGCTGGCCTGACTGCTCGGCGGGGCTGATGGGCCCACCTTGAACCGGCGCGCGGGCGAAGCGTAGTCTTGCCCCTGTCGCCGAAGATCAAGGAGATGGTCCCATGCTTCATCGCGCGATCGGCCGCACCGGCGTCGAGACGTCCATCCTCGGATTCGGCTGTATGCGTCTGCCGGTGATCGACAAGCAGGCCGACAAGATCGACTACGAAGCCGCAGTACCGATGCTTCGCCACGCCATCGACAGCGGCATCACCTATGTGGACACCGCGTACTTCTACCACGCCCTCCAGTTCGGCCAGGCCGGACAGAGCGAGCCCTTCGTGGGCGAGGCGCTCTCGGACGGATGGCGCGAGCGCGTGACCCTGTCGACCAAGTTGCCGCAGCAGCTGGTGCGCACGCGCGACGACATGGACCGCTTCCTCGAGGAGCAGCTCACGCGGCTGCGGACGGACCACCTCGACTTCTACCTGGTGCACGGGCTCAACGGCGACACGTGGGACCGCATGCGCGACCTCGGCGTGCGCGAGTTCCTCGACAAGGCGCGCGACGAGGGGCTGATCCGCTTCCCCGCGTTCTCGTTCCACGGCGAGCCCCAGGACTTCCGTCGCATCATCGACGAGTACGAGGGCTGGGGCTTCGGCCAGATGCAGTTCAACTACACGGACGTCGCCTTCCAGGCCGGCCTGCCGGGTCTGCGCTACGCCGCATCCAAGGGCATCGGCGTGGTGGCCATGGAGCCGCTCAAGGGCGGCAAGCTGGCCGCGAACCTTCCGCCGGAGATCCAGTCGGTGCTGGACGCCCGGTCTGAGGGCTGGTCGCCGGCCGAGTGGGCCCTGCGATTCGTCTGGAACGAGCCCGGCGTCAGTCTGCTGCTGTCCGGCATGAACTCCATCGAGCAGGTGGACCAGAACATCGCGGCGGCGGAGCACGGCGTCGCGGGGTCCCTGACCGACGAGCAGCTGGGTGTGCTCCGGGACGCGCGCCGCGCGCTCGAGGCGAAGACCAGGGTCGCGTGCACGTCCTGTCGCTACTGCCAGCCCTGCCCGTCCGGCGTCGACATACCCGCCTGCTTCGCCGCGCTGAACGCGGCCAATATGTGGGGCGACGCGAACCCGTGGTCCACCGGCTATCTGCAGGTCAAAGGCAAGGCGTCTCTGTGCGAGGAGTGCGGCCAGTGCGAGGAGATCTGCCCGCAGGGCCTGCCTATCCGGGAGCTGCTGAAGGAGACTGCCACGACCTTCCACGACGTGCCCGCGAAGTAGGAGAGGAGCTCTCATGGAGATCATCGCCGCGATGCGCGAGCGCAGGAGCATCCGCGCCTTCCTGCCCGATGGCGTGCCCGACGAGACCGTCATCGCGATCCTGGACGAGGCGCGATGGGCGCCCTCGTGGGGCAATGCGCAGGACTGGCGGGTGTTCGTCGTGACCGGCGAGGCGCTCGCGAAGGTCAAGGCCGGGTTGGCCGACGTGGCCGGCAGCGAGGCGCCGCCCGCGCCCGACCTCCCGTGGCCGGCCACACAGTGGCCCGACTACCTGGCGTCGCGCATGACCTACCGGCGCCCCGCGCCGGGGGCCGCGCCGGCCCCGCCGCTGCGGCCCGGACTCACGGACGTCTACGGCGCGCCCATCCTGCTGCTGCTCGCAGCCGACGAGCGCCTGTCGCCGGCGTACTCCAGCTACGACGCGGGGCTGCTGACGGAGAACATCTGTCTGGCCGCAACGGCCCATGAGCTCGGCACCTGCATCATGGCGATGCTCGTGCGCTATCCCGACGTGCTCCGCCCCGTCGTGCCCGCCGAAGGCCTGCGGTTCGTCATCGCTGTGGCGCTCGGCTATCCCGATCTCGACTCGGAGCTGAACGAGACGAAGCGCGAGCGCGTAGGGCTGGACGAGATCGTCACCTGGGTGAAGTAGCGCCCCGCGGACCTACGCCGGCAGCCGCTCCTGGTCCGGGACGCTGCCAGGCAGCGTGCTCACTGCCTCGCGGCTGCGGCGGCGCATGACACGCACGCCGATCCCGCCCGCAGCGACCGCGGCCGCGGCGCCGACGACGAGGCCCCAACGCGGGCCCGCGCTCTGCCCCACCCATCCGATGATGGGTCCGCCGATCACGGTGGAGCCGATGAAGGCCATCGTCCACAGCGCCATCACGCGTCCCCTCATCCGAGCTGCCGCTGCAAGCTGCAGCAGGCTGTTCGTCAGCGACGTGAACGGGACCGAGAAGAACCCGACGACGACCATGGCCGCGGCCGCCCACATGAGGGAAGGCGAGAGCGCCACGATCACCATCCCCGCCCCGAAACCGAAGGACGCGATGGTGAGAGTGCGCCACGATGCGGTCATCCTGCTTGCGGTGAAGAGGCCGCCGACCACGGCTCCGATGCCCATCGCGACCATCAGCAGTGCGACGCCCGCCGCGACCTGCGCCTCGGTGCCGGGGAACGTGACGTGGGCGAGCAGGGGGAGCGAGACCACGAACTCGTAGGTGAGCGTTCCCACCAGCGCCATCATCAGCAGCACGTCGCGAACGGCCGGCGTCTTCCAAGCGTAGCTGAAGCCGGCGCGCAGCTGTCCCTTCGCGGCCTTGACGGGCTCGGACTTCATCAGGGCGCGGCCGTCCATGAGATAGAGGCAGCCCAGCACGGCTCCGAAGGAGAGTCCGTTGACGACGAAGCACGGCGCGAGACCGAACTGCGCGACGATGACGCCGGCGATGGCCGGTCCCACCACTCGGCTCATGTTCACGATGAGTGAGTTCAGCGTGACCGCGTTGGTCAGCTGAGAGCGTCCGACCATCTCGTGGATGAAGGTCTGCCTGACCGGGTTGTCCACGGCGTTCACGACGCCCAGCCCGAACGCGAGTATGTAGACCATCCACAGCTGCACCGATCCGGTGGCCACCAGGATGCCCAGAGTGAGGGCGAGTACGCCGGCGCACGACTGAGTGATCAGCAGCAGTCTCCGCTTGGGGAAGCGGTCCGCCAGCAAGCCGCCGTAGGAGGCGAGCAGCAGCACCGGTGCGCACTGCAGTCCCACCACGAGTCCCAGCGCGATCCCGGAGTTGGTCAACTTGAGCACCAGCAGCGCCTGCGCGATGGACTGCATCCACGTGCCGCACAGCGAGATCGTCTGCCCGATGAAGAACAGCCGGTAGTTGCGCACCTTGAGCGACGAGAACGTGTGATGCACGCGCTGCTTCAGGCTCAGGGGGGCGCTCGGGCTTATCGACTGCGGTTGGGTGGGCACTGGAACGGTCAGCTCCGATCTTCGAGGTTGTGGATCAGCGTCTCGAGCGTCGCCTGCACCTGCGTGCGCTCGTCGTCGGGAACGCCATGCAGCATGCGTGTCTCCACGAGCTTGTATGGATCGGGGACGGCCTGGAGGCGCGCAAGGCCCTCGGCGGTGAGGGAGAGCACGCGCACGCGCTTGTCGTCCGCGCTCTCGGTCCGCACCAACCAGCCCCTGGCCGCCAGGACGTCGACGATCCCTGTCAGCGTGGCGGACTCGACGCACATCGCGTGCTGGAGGTCTTTCTGTGCCAGCGTGCCGGCACGCGACACGCGGGAGAGGACCTGCCACTGACTGCGCGCGATCCCATACGGCTTCAGCGCATCGTCGATGCGCTGGCTGAGGAGCAGGTAGACCCGCTTGACACGGTATGAGAGGTACTCGGGATGTGCTGTCGGGGTTTCCACGGGGCTCCTGTCGCAATAGCTAGGTACCTAGTGATATTACCTAGGCGCCTAGCGATTGTCAAGGAGGCCGTCTGATCGAGCGCGACGCGTGGATCAGGGTCTCGACGCCCTCCGCGTGCTGCGGCCATCCCGGCGAGCCGGGGTCTTGACGCTGGCCATGCTCCCGTGAGGAGCACGGTGGACGTGCGTTACCCGGTTGGAGGGGCCTCCAAGAAACGGGGAAGCGGCGGGACCGGGGCGGGTCCCGCCGCTTTGGGTGGTCCTTCGGGAGGGGCGTCCCGGATAGGACCTGTGGGGAGGGGGAGGAGATATGAACGGCGATCGCATGGCCGCACTCACATCATGCCCGGCCCCGGTGGCGGCATCGTGTTCCGAATGTAGAGAACGTGTGGAGTCCACCGTCTCGCGTCGGCCGGCTGCAAGCCCCCCCTTTCGGCAGAGTGATGGCTGCCCGAGGCCTCGACCTGGGTCTACGATACGCATGCATGGAGCATCACGACCCGGGGCGCGCGCTCAGGAAGGATCCGGGTCAGCACGCGGAAGGGGGCGGAGGGCATGGGCAGGATGCCCGATGATGTCCAGGGAACCGCGCGAGCGTTCTTCTTGTTGAAGCTCGCCGGCGGCGAGGTGCCGGAGACATGGAAGGGCGGGAGGATGGACGGCGTCCTCTACTTCCGGCTCGACGCCTCTTCAGGAACGCAGCTTCTGCTCACCGAAGAGGGTCTTGCTCGTCTGCCCATCGCCGAACAGCCGTGGAGCGAGCCGGTTCCCAGGTATCTCTGAAGCCGACTCGCCAGCTTCACTCATCAGTGCCAGCAGCCGAGCGTCTGTCGCATGGCGACGAGCTGTCCCACGTGGTAGGCCCCATGGTCGGCCACCAGTAACAGCTCGCGCAGGATCGTCTGGCCGTCGCCCCAGGCGATCGGGGCGAAGAGGTCGGTCTTCTCGTCGCGAGCCATTTCCTGCAACGTCCTCAGGTCCCGCTGGTAGTCCTCGACGCTGGCTTCCCATTCCGCGTCGTCTCGCGGTGCGACGCCGGGCCAGTAGCTCTCAGGCCACGGTCGGGCGACGTAGTCGGGGTTCACGCAGAAGTCGAGGATGTCCGCCTGCGCCAGGCGGATGTGCTCGACGACCTGCCAGCCCGAGTGGGTGAGTCCGCGCGGCACTTCAGCGCGAAGCTCCGCGGGGAAGTCGGCCACAGCGCGCACATACCCGACGTGCGCCGCCCCCCAGTCCAGCTGCCGTGCCAGAAGATCCCGTACCTGCTCGATGTCGCTCATGCGCGCCTCCTTCGGACACCCACCGATCATGCACCGTCGTGCGCGGACTTGAAAGCAGGCCTGGCGGACTTCCTGGCTGGCGGGACGCCTGACGGCACAAAGGGGGAAGCGGCGGGACCGGGGCGGGTCCCGCCGCTTTGGGTGGTCCTTCGGGAGGGGCGTCCCGGATAGGACCTGCGGGGAGGGGGGAGATATGAACGGCGATCACATCGGCCGTATCCACATCATGTCCGGGGCGCGTGGCGCCCGCGTGTCCCGGATGTAGAGAACGTATGGAGGTCGCCGGCGCCCGCCGGAAGCGCTGCGGCTACGGTCGGTAGTCCTTGCCGATCACCACGAGCACTTCGCCCGAGAACGTGTAGCGGCTCGAAGCCTGGATGTTCGTGATGTGCAACGCCTTGGCGACCACATCCGCCTTGGCCTTGTCGGCACTCGAGCGATAGATGACCAGTGAGGTGGCGAAGGGAGAGGAGCCGATGTTGCCCACCTCCTTGATGACGAAGCCCTGCTTCGCCAGTGCCGCCGCCACCTTCTTGGCGATCCCGCTCACGCCGGCCCCGTTGCGCACCGAGACCGTGATGGTCTTGGGGGCAGGAGCGACGGACGCCGCGGTCGGGTTCGCCGTGACACTCGCGGGCACCGCGACGAACAGCTCGCCTCTCTGCATCTTGGCCGCATCGGCCGCGAGGCCCGCGGGGTCCGCGATCACGTAGGCCACCCCGCCGATCGTCTGCGGGGTGCTCGGCATCGTGATCGACTGCAGCATCTTGTCGTTCATGCCTCGGAAGTTGAGGGCCAGCCCGACGATCTGCGGGATGCTCAGGTCGGTGTGCACGTTTTGCGAGATGCTGTTGGCGAGCGCCGGCATGTTGATGACATTGACCGACAGGACCTTCTTCGCGAGTGCCTTCATGAAGATCTGCTGGTCCTTCATGCGGGTGTAGTCCTGGTTCGCGAACTGATGGCGGGCGCGCACGAACGTGAGGGCATGCGCACCGTCGAGCACCCTCAGCCCCTTCTTGACCAGCCTGGCGCTCGGATGGTTACCCGACGCCTCCAGGTCGTTGATGGTGTAGGGCACGTAGAGTTCGACGCCGCCCACGGCGTCCACGATGGTTTTGAACCCGCTGAAGTCGATGTAGGCCCAGTGCGAGATCGGCAGGCCGGTGAGTTGTCTGACCGTCTCGATCGTCAGTTGAGGCCCACCGATCGACATGGCCGCGTTGATCTTCTGCACGCCGTGGCCCGGGATGGTCACTCGGGTGTCGCGCGGGATGGACATCGTGGTGATGCGTTTGCGGGCGGCATCGACGTAGGCGACCATCAGCGTGTCCGAGTGATCGAGCGAGGTGTCGGTGGCTCTCGTGTCCACGCCCATGATCACCATGTAGAAGGGCTGACCCGGCGGCGGTGCTACCGAGAGAGCCGACTGAAGGTTGGCGAGCGAGCCGGTGACCGGGTGGATGTTGCGGTCGATGGTGCGGTACCAGGCGAAGGCCGCACCTCCGCCGATGACGGCCAGCAGCGCGACGACGAGACCGACGAGCGCGAGCCTGCCCAGTCGCCGACGGCGTCTGGCCCCGGGGTCGTAGGTGGTCCATGCGCGCCGAGATTCGGATCGCGGTGCTGCGGGATCGACGGGCGACCGCAGGGGTCGCGGCGGCTTCGCAGGCGCCCGCTTCGCCTCATGGCGGTCGGACCGTCGCGCGCCGCCGCGCGGGAATCCTCTGTCGTCGCTCAGTGCGCTCACTCGCCCTTCGGGCAGCAGTCCGGCCATCAACGCCAGCGACACTGCTGCAAGAGCCGCGCCGCTTGCACGCGGCCTCACCCCGCACACACCTTATCAAGTCCGCTCGCGGGGCGTGCGGCGAGGGGGAAACGCCTCTCGCGCCCCCAGCGTGCGCCATTTGGGATACGGTGTGGCAGACAAGGCTCTTCGAGGGAAGCCCGACGGCGCTTTCGGCCATCTCGAGAGGAGGCGATCCGCTGAGCGAGGGGGAATGGCTGATGGGCCCCGAGAAGCGTGAGCTGTATCGCTTGCCCTGGTCGATGAACGACAACCCGATCGCGTGGCTGGAACTCACCGATATCTGCAACATCCACTGCGACGGCTGCTATCGCCAGAACGTCACCGGGCACAAGACGCTGGACCAGATGAAGGACGAGGTCGACTTCTTCTGCCAGTGGCGGAATCCCGACAACTTCTCGCTGGCGGGCGGTGAGCCGCTGATCCACCCCGACGTCCTCGAGCTTGTCTCGTACATCGCCACCAGGGGCGTCAAGCCCGTCATCCTGACCAACGCGAAGGCGCTCACCCCCGAGTTGCTGAAGGACCTGAAGAAGGCTGGAGTGGCCGGATTCACCATCCACATCGACAGCCACCAGGAGCGGCCGGGCTGGATCGGGAAGTCGGAATCCGAGCTCAACGAGTTGCGGCAGAAGTACGCGGACATGATCGCGGACGAGGGCGGCATGTACGTGATCTTCAACTCGACTGTCTATCCCTCGACGTTCTCTGAGATCCCCGATGTGGTCAGGTGGGGCCAGGCCAACATCGATCGGGTCCACGGCATGGTCTTCATCACGTACCGCACCGCCACCCTTGACGACAGCGTGGCCATGGACGCGCTGGACCGCGATGTCGACATCAGCAAGCTCAGCTACACGCGAGATTCCTTCGATGAGGAGTTCGTGACCTCACCGCAGGTGTACGAGCTGCTGCGCCGGGAGTTCCCGGAGTACGACGCGGCGGCCTACCTGGGCGGGACGGTGAAGCACGACTCGTTCAAGTGGCTGGTCGGCGCGCAGATGGGCAGCAGGCACAAGGTCTACGGCTCGATAGGCAAGCGCACGATGGAACTCTCGCAGACCGGTCACCACCTGTGGACGGGCAGATACCTCGCGTATCTCTCGGCATCGAAGGTCGGCAGCAAGATCTTCCTGCTCGCGCCGTGGGACCGGACCTTGCGCCAGGCATGGAAGAACAGACTCGCGTATCTGCTGCGCCACCCGCTGAGTCTGTTCGAGAGGATCTACATTCAGAGCATCGCCGTCATACAGGCTCCGGACATACTGCCGGACGGGCGAGCGGACATGTGCGATTCCTGCCCGGACATCACCATCTACGACGGGAAGTTCGTCAACTCGTGCCGGATGGACGAATGCCGGCTGTTCGGCGGGTTCGTGACCGTCCTGGACAAGGACGAAGTGACTGCCGCCAAGAACTGAGCGGCGCGGCATGGCGCACATCCGGGTGAGGTCCGGACGAGGGCCGGGGGGCTGGACCCGACCCTCGTCCGTGAAGCGCTACTGCACTCGAACTCTCACCGATGACGACACCGACATCGCGCCGGTCGCATCGCCGAGGAATCTCACGCGGAAGTGGTAGGCGCCGCGCTTCCTCGGTGTGTAGCTGTACGACCAGTTCGCGTGACCGCCGATGACTGAACTCGCGAGTCGCGTGCTGAGGTAGGTCCAACTGCGGCTGCCGGGCAGCATCACGTCGACCGCGAAACGGTCCCCCGCGACTCCGGGCGTGACCGACCCGGAGAAGGCGACGGACTTGTGCAGGAAGATGGTGCTCCTGCTGGCCTGGATCGAGACCGACGTGGCGCTGCCGCCGATGGCGACCAGTTCGCCCCGCGCGGTCAGGTACAGCGTGCCGTCCGCACCGATCACTGGCGAGGACACGGGATAGTAGTAGTCATAGTAGACCGGGGGCTCGGGTGTCGCGTGCCACTTCTCGGTGCCGTCAGGGTTGATCGCGAAGAGCCTGCCGGTGCCGAGGGAGCCGGTGTAGGCGACACCGTTCGAGTCGATGGCGGGCGGCATCACGTTGTAGAACTCGGTATCGGTGGCTGCGAACGACCAGTTCAGGGCGCCGGCGGCAGACAGCGACAACAGCTTCGTGCCGCCCTTGTTCGGCACGAGGAGCATGGAGGGAGTCGCTGTGGCGAGCGCGGACACGGCACCGGCTGCTGTCCCAAGGTAGTAGTACGGGCCGGGGTAGTAGCCGTAGTAGCCGCTTCCCGCGATCGCTTCCCACCGCAGCGCCCCGGCCGAGTTCAGAGCGTAGAAGTAGCCGTCGGTCGCGGCGAAGTAGACGGAGCCGTCGCTGCCAAGTATCGGGGCACCCTGCGCGGAGCCGGCTGCGGCGAAGACCCACTTCTGGCTGCCGTCGGGATTCAACGCATGGAACTTGCCGTCCCCGCTGCCGAAGTAGATCGTGCCGGTCGTGTCGATCGCGGCCGAGGAGGCGATGGCGCCGGCAGTGAGGTAGTCCCACTTCTTGGTGCCGTCCGGGTTGATGGCGTAGAAGTGCCCGTCCTCGGCGCCGACATAGATCGTGCCGTCGGTCCCGATCACCGGGGAGGCCACCACTGCCAGTCCCGTGTCGAACTTCCACTTCAGAGTGCCGTCGGGGTTCACGGCGTAGAGCTCACCACTCGTGCCACCGAGGTAGACAGTGCCGGTGGAGTCGATCGCGGGCGAGCCGTACAGTCCGTCTTTGGAGACCCAGTGCCACTTCTGTGTGCCGTCCGGGTTGATCGCGTACAGCCGAGAGTAGGTGGCGATGTAGATCGTGCCATCCGCCCCGATCACGGGAGACGCGGTGTAGGGGCTGTAGAGCTGCCCGAGTGGGGATTCCCACTTCTTCAGCGGCGTCGCGGGTCCCGCGACTGAGCTGGTGAAGGAGTGGGTCGGGTCGTGGCCCAGCATCGGCCATGCGCTTGCCGCAAGGCCGGCGGCATGCGGGGCGGCTGACGCGATCGCGGGCGCACCGCCCGCCGGCAGGATCGCGACGCACAACGCCACGATGAGGATAGGCACGATACGGCGCTTCATGGCGCACCCCCGCTTCTGGACCCCCGCGCTCGGTTGTCGCGAAAGCCCGCCGACCCGATGGACGAGAAGAACTCACCTAAGCGTAGTACGACCGGGCGCCCCGAAAGGTAACGGTCCATCGAGTAGCGATCAGCACGACCACCGCTCCGGTCCCCGCCTCTCGACGGGCGCACGTTCCTAAGACGCGCGGGCCAGCTGACCGGTTCGCACCTTCTTGGAAGGCGGCAAAGGCGGCCGATGAGAGCACCTGAGTGCGCTCCTACAGGTCGAGCCTCATGTATCGGATCGCCTGGTAGCCGCTCTGGGCCGTCAGCCAGCCGCTGCGCTGCGTGCGAACGCACCTGAAGCCCAGGCGCTCGTAGAGGGCCCGGGCAGGCTCGTTGGTGTCGACGACCTCGAGGGTGACCGCCCGCATGCCTGTGTCCCGAGCGGCCTCGATCGCGGTGCGCAGCAGCCGCGTCCCCACCCCGCCGCCTCGCGCCTGCTCGTCCACGGCGATCACCTCGATGCGCCACAGGCCCCTACCAGGTCGCGTCGTGATCGCCCCCAATGCGGTGAAGAATCGGGCGGGGATCGCACTCAGGAGTCCCAGTTCGCGCGCGAGCATCGGGTAACGCCAGTTGAAGAAGCTCAGCCCGTCCGTGTCGACACCGAGCACACCCAAGACGTCGCCGCCCGGGTCCAGCGCGACCCAGCCCAGGTCCGGCGCGATGCTCTGCTCCACGAGGAGGGCAGCCTGCCGTGGCGTGCGGGCCCGAAGTTCGTGCCTCATCTTCAAGGGGAACCCTGCCGCGAGGATGTCCGCACTCTTGGCGAGGAACTCAGAGGGGATCCCCCGAAGGATCTGCGCTGTCGGCACGATGTCCCTTCTCGTGTCGCGGCCGATCGGCCCAACCCAGCAAGCGGTCGACGCGCCGCGGCGCCCCGTCAGATCTTCGTTCCCACGCCCTTGAAGAATGTGTAGCAGAAGACGCCGTCTTCTTCGGCCGTTCGGTGGAGGTCTCGGATGCCCTCGTCGAATGCTTCAGCAGTCGTGAGGCCGGCGTCGATCGCGGACTGGCGAACGCCCTCGATCATCGCCGTGAACGTCTTGCGGGTGAAGCCGTCGACGAGACCGGGCCTGCTCGAGTCCACGTACACCGTTCGCGGAGAGACGCGGACAGCGTCCAGTCCCGCTCGCGCCATCAGAGGGTAGAGCTGCCGCCCGATCAGTGCGTTGCCGCCGGCCGCGCGTTGCAGCTCGACCTGACAACGGATCGCGGCGCGAGCCGCCTCGCTGTCGGGGTGGAAGTAGGTCGATCCGTGATCGCCCTCGATGGCGGTGAGGGTGCCGCCGCCCCTGAGGAGCTTTGTCAGCCCCGCCAGCGCCTCGACCGGCCGCGGGAGATGCTCCAGCGTGAAGCAGACGAAGATGTGGTCGAACGTCTCGGCCTGGAACGGCAGCGAGAAGATGTCTGCCTGCTGGAAGCTCGTGTTGGCAAGGCCCGCAGCCCGCACACGCCGCTCGGCCTCGGCCACAGACTCGGGGGAGATGTCGATCGAGACGAATCGTGCGCCCGGGCTCCTTCGGGCCAACTCGGCCGTCTGCGCGCCGACCCCGCAGCCCGCCTCAAGGACAACGCAACCGGCGGGGTATGAGGTGTCACTGTGCAGGAGATCGGCCAGCGTCCCCGCCTGGTCCTTCAGGCGAAGGTTCTCTCGCGGGTCGTAGCCGTGCACGTACGCCTGGTTCACCGTCCACCTCCCGTCCTCGAGCCACGCGGCGACGCAGGCACCGGATCGCGGGCCGTCCTGCCGCGACCAGCCTACCGCACGCGATACATCCTCGCGGAGCCGGGGCCGGCCGAGCAGGGCAGTCGGCACCCCCCCGCTGCCGACGGCGCGGCTCTTCTCTCTCGCGGGTGCCTCCGCCGCTCGGCGCCGCGCGGTCGTCCCCCCTCACGCTGACCCTGGTCTCGTCCGATAACTGCCCTAGGTCGTGCATCCGGTCGATGTGGAGAATACGTGGGAGTTCGGACAAGGACGTTTCTGCTACTGCTGACGACCGCCGTTGTGCTATGGGCGGCGCTGCAGACTGGCGGCATCCTGCTGGGGGACCGGGTCTCCAACCAGATCGACGAGCGCGACGTCGCGGCGGACGCGAGTCGCGTCGCGTCTCAAATCAACCACGGCGCCGAGCAGCTCACGCTCGTCACAGGCGACTGGGCACTTTGGGACGACACGTACCGGTTCATGCAGGATCGGAACCAGGCGTACGTGCGCAACAACCTCACTGATGCCAGCCTGGCCGTGCTCGACGTCGACTTCATGGTCTTCGCCGACAAGAGCGGCAGGATCGTGTTCTCCAAGGCGGTCGACCCGGTCTCGGGCCGCGGTGTTCCTCTGCCGGCCGGACTCGGTTCCTACCTGGCGTCGCACCTTCCGAAGCTGCACCTGACAGACCCGAACGTCGCGGCCTCCGGTGCCCTGCACCTCCCGGCAGGCTCGCTGCTTCTCGCAGTTCAGCCCATCTCCTCCAGCAGTGGCTCCGCGCCCTACGACGGGCTGTTGGTGACCGGCTACCTTCTGTCACGAAGTCGTGTTGCGGCCATCAGCAAGCTCACGCAGTTGCCGCTGGCCCTGCGGCCTGCTGGCCAAGGGGACCGTCGCCTGGGCACTGCGCTGGCTCCACACACGCTGACCGCCTACGCGACCGTGCACGGGCTGGACGGCCGGCCGGCCCTTGTTGCCGGGGTCACGCAGCCTCGCACGGCGTTCACGTTGACCCGTACGGCTGTGCTCAGCGGGGGCACGGCGCTGGGGATCTTCGGGCTCGTCCTCGTCGTCGGTCTGGGGCTGACGCTCGACACCATGGTGCTTCCCGACCATCTGCGCGCCCTTCAGTCGCAAATGATCCTGGATACGGCCAGTGCCTCGATGGACCGCCTGCGCGACGGCCTCAATCCAGGAGCCGCGGAGGATGTCTGTCGGCTCATCCTGGAACACAGCGCCGCCGATACCGTGGTGCTGTGCGACACGACGCAGGTCGTAGGCATCGCTGGCGTCGGCATCGACCGCCACCCCGCCGGCAGCCCGATACGCATGACCGCGACGCGCGACGCCATCAGGAACGACGCTCGCGAGGTCCTGCGCAGCCGAGGCGAGATCGGTTGCTCCAACCCGCAGTGCTCCTCGAACGCCGGGGTGATCGTTCCCCTGAGGGTCGGAGGACGGGCCGTCGGCACACTCGAGTTCTACTTCACCTCGCCGCGCAAGCTCGACAGGACGTCGGTCGCGCTGGCCGATGGGCTCGCGCAGGTGTTGTCGATCCAGTTGGAGCTTGACCGTTCGCACAGTCAGCTCAGCTATCTCGCGGCCCATGACCCCCTCACGGGCCTGGCGAACCGCAGGCAGTTCGAAGCGGAGCTCGAGAGAGAGCTGTCTGAGGTGGAGCGCCTGGGTGGAAGCGGGGCGCTGCTGTGGTTCGACCTCGACAACTTCAAGAACGTGAACGATTCGCTGGGCCACGCGGCAGGAGATGATCTCCTGGTCGCCTTCTCCCGGATGATCAAGGCGAACTCGCGCGACTACTGCACCGTGGCTCGGGTGGGCGGAGACGAGTTCGGGATGCTCGTGCCGCACGCTGACGAGGAGCAGGCTGAGGCGACCGCGTCCAGGTTGCTCGAGATGCTCTCCGAAGCGTCATTCGCGGCCGCCGGACATGTGGTGAGCGTGAGCGCCAGCATCGGCATCGCACGATTCCCTGACCACGGGACCACGTGCGATGAGCTGATGGCCTGCGCCGACCTCGCGATGTACGAGGCCAAGACGACGGGGGGCGACCGCTTCTTCGCGTACACCAAGGACGACCTGTGGCGCAGCCGGATGACCGAGCAGATAGAGACGGCCGAGGAGATAAGGCGCGCTCTGCGCGCTGACCGGTTCGAGCTCTATGCGCAGCCCCTGCGGCGTCTGGCTGACAATGCCGTTCCCGTGTATGAACTGCTGCTCCGCATGATCGCGGAGAACGGCGAGATCATCCTGCCGGCCGAGTTCATCCCCACTGCCGAGCGACTCGGGGCCATACGCGACATCGACCGATGGGTCGCCCGGCGTGGGATCCGGATGCTGGGCGAGGAGCGGGCCGCCGGGCGTGACACGGTCTTCGCCATCAACGTGTCCGGTGCGGCGTTCTCTGACCCCGAGCTGCTCGACATCATCCGCGAGGAGCTGCGCAACCGTCGTGTCTCGCCCTCCAGACTCGTGATCGAGATCACGGAGACCACGGCGATCGCCGACATGGCCCGGGCGCAGAAGTTCATAGGCGCCCTCAAGGAGATCGGCTGCCGCTTCTCGCTCGACGATTTCGGCTCCGGCGCGTCGTCCTTCTACTACCTCAAGCACCTTCCGATCGACTTCCTCAAGATCGATGGCGCTCTCGTGAAGGGGCTGAACGAGGACTCGCCGGACATGCACTTTGTGCGGGCCATCATCGAGATGTGCAGGGGACTGGACATCCGCACCGTGGCCGAGTGGGTCGAGAACCCCGGCCTCCTGGACACGATAGAGGGCCTCGGAGCCGACTTCGCGCAGGGCTACGAAGTGGGGCGGCCGCTCCCGCTGGGGGAGTACACGGAGCGCTCCGTCCTGCAACCGGACGCTGCGAATGGCGGGTCCGCTCCAGCGCGCGCGACACTGCCGGCGAAGCCAGGCGCGGGAGGCCTGCTGTCGGCCCCCGGCGCTGCCAGCCTCGACGCGCCTGCCTAGCCGCGAGGGTACCCGGCCGCCCGGCCGGACTCCGAGAATGGGGCACGAAATGGACGCAGAGACCAACATACGCCGAGGACAGTCTTGTGCGATGGACCCGAGGCAAGCCGTGCGCGAGTTTCGCGCTGCGGTGGCTCAGCCGGAGATGGCGCTGGTCGTCTTCTTCTGCTCCAGTCAGTACGACCTGGACGTGCTCGCCGACGAGATGGGTCGCGAGTTCGCCGGTGTGCGCGTCGTTGGTTGCACGACGGCCGGTGAAATCGGACCAGGTGGCTGCAACGAGCACAGCATCTCGGGAGCAAGCTTTCCCGCAGGCAGTTTCGGTGCGGCATGCGGGGTGATCGATCACCTGCAGCAGTTCGAGGACGCTTCGGGCCAGTCGCTCGTGCAGGGCCTGCTGCAGGAGCTGGAAAGCTCGAGACCGGGGAGCAAGCCCGACAACACATTCGCGCTCCTGCTGATCGACGGTCTGTCGGTGCGCGAGGAGCCCGTCACACGTGTCCTGCAAGGCGCTCTGGGCAGCTTCCCCCTGGTCGGCGGCTCCGCAGGCGATGGGCTGGATTTCGGAAGGACCTTGGTGTATTGCGATGGCTGCTTCCACGACGACAGCGCCGTCTTGACGCTTGTCACCACGGAAGTGCCCTTTCGGGTCTTCAAGACCCAGCACTTCGTTCCCACCGAACAGCGGGTGGTCGTTACCGCTGCCGATGCCCAGCATCGCCGTGTCATGGAGCTTGACGGCTACCCCGCGGCCGAAGCGTATGCCCGGCTGGTCGGCTCGCAGGTTCAGGACTTGGATCCCACCAGTTTCGCGGGATCGCCGGTGGTGGTGTTGATCGATGGCGAGAACTACGTTCGCTCGATTCAGAAGTCAGACCCCGACGGGAGCCTGACGTTCTTCTGCGCCATTGAAGAGGGCCTGGTCTTGCGGGTGGCGCGCGGGCTGGACCTGGTCAAGAACCTCGACCATGCGTTCACCGAGATCCGTGCCGCGATAGGTCTGCCGCAGCTGGTCATCGGATGCGACTGCATCCTTCGCAAGCTCGAGATTGAGCAGCAGGGGCTCGGGGGCGACGTCGCGGCGCTGTTCCGTGACAACAACGTCACCGGGTTCGACACCTACGGAGAGCAGTTCGGCGGCGTCCATGTCAATCAGACGTTCACCGGTATCGCCATCGGCCGCCCTGCCACGGAGGCCACGCATGCCTGAGATCGCCCTGCCTGAAGCAGGCGGTTGCGCAGACTTGTCGGCCGAGATCGCGAGGCTGAACAAGGTCGTGCAGGCGCTCATGAACCGCGCCGAGCGCAGCACGAATGCGAAGGGGTCCGACTTCAGCTTGTTCCAGAGTTCGGTGATGCTTGAGGAACAGGTGCGCGGACGCACCGCGGAGCTGGAGGCCGCGCTCCGTGACAACGAGAAGATCACCCGCGCTCTTCGTGAGTCCGAAGAGCAATTCCACGGCGTGGTGAGTCAGTCTCTGGTCGGGATCGCCATAGTGGGCGAAGGGAAGTTCACCTACACCAACCTCAAGTTCAACGAGATCTTCGGCTACAGCGCTGCGGAGATCATCGAGCTGGGTCCGATGGACACCGCGATCGAGAGCGACAGGCCCCTGGTGGCCGAGAACGCTCGGAAGCGTCTGAGCGGCGAAGCGGCGCGAGTCGAGTACACGTTTCATGGCCTGCGAAAGAACGGTGATGTCATCGATGTGGAGGTTCATGGCAACACCATGGAGATCGGCGGCCGGCGCGCGCTGATCAGCCTCGTGATGGATGTGACCGATCGAACCCGCACGGAGCGCGAGATGCATGCTCTGCAAGAGAGGCTCCGCGAAGAGTCCATACATGATGCGCTGACCGGCCTCTACAATCGCCGCTACCTCGAGGAAACACTCGTGCGCGAGCTGATCCTGGCAGAACGCGAAGGGTATCCCGTGAGTGTGATCATGGGGGACCTCGACCACTTCAAAGCGGTCAACGACCGCTTTGGACATCTGACCGGCGACGAGGTGCTCCGGGTATTCGGCGACCTGATGAGACGGCATGCGCGCGGGAGCGACATCTACTGCCGCTACGGGGGCGAGGAGTTTCTGCTGGTCATGCCGGGCATGGCTGAGCAGCAAGCCGTCGAGCGCGCCGAGGAACTGCGCAGCACGATGGCCGCCGCTCCCATCGCCCACGGGCTTTCGAGCATCGCCGTGACCGCCTCGTTCGGTGTCGCGACGTTCCCCCGCGATGGTCGGACCGGAGACGCGCTGATCGCCGCGGCTGATCGGGCGATGTATGCCGCCAAGGCGGCAGGCCGTAATCGAGTCAGTGTCGGCACGCGAAGCGAGTAGCGCTCTCGGCTCGGCTGAGCCATGAGGACACTCTTGCGTGTGGCAACCGACTGAATAGGTGCGGCCACCGTGATCGACATTGGAAGCAGCCGAACGCGCCTTGCCACAGGTGCGCCATCGCTCGCCTCATGATGCGAGAAGGACGGTCACTGCCTTGACGGCCTCGGAGAGCGAAGCAGTCGGAGGCACTGGAACGCCGCTGACGACGTGCACGCGCTCGAGGCTCTTCGCCACATCCCCACTCGCGCAGCACAGGGCGACGATGACGCCCCGCTCGGGGTGAGGCGCTCAGTCAGCGAGCGGTGGTCACTCCGCAGCATCACCCGGCCAGATCTTGCCGCGTGCCCAGGCCACGACGATAGCGGCGAGCCCGAGCGCCATAAGCATGGGCCAGTGGAACCAGGCCGCCACCCAAAGGACGGCCGCTCCCATCGATCGCACCAGTTCCACGGACCGGGTCATGTAGCGAGCGACGTAGTGACCCGCGGGCGACCCCTTCAGGCGCTCCAGATCCGCGTAGCGAATGACAAGAAGCGACGCCAGGACGGGCGGGATGAAGCCGATCAGCAGTGCTGCGAGGAGCAGATGCTGCCAGAGCAGATACGCTGCGACCAGCGCCGTCCCCCAATCGGTCGCGAGCTTGAGTGGATGGATCTGGTGGTAGAGCGCCTGGTCTCTGAACTCCACCGTGCTCCTCGAGGTGATCCCGATCTACCTGTGGTTGACCTTGCCCGATCGCAAGGATCCTATTCACCCGATGAGCCGCGGTGCGCTGCGGTGTGATGTCTCGATGTGACTGGGAATCTACGTTGTCGTCGCACGACCCCTCCTGAGAGGGTGTCTACACGCCGCCCCGTCCGTTGTCGCTCCTCGCGGACGGGGTGCTGCGTCTTTCACGCCATCGCCTGACCTCGGGTATAGCCCTCTGGTCAGCCCAGGTGTTGCCGGAGAGGAGTGTCCCGTGGAAGCGAGCATCGAGCATCTCGATCCTGACGGCCTGCACAAGAATCCCGCCTACTCCCAGGCCGTCGCGGTGGCCGGACCCGTCAAGACGGTCTACGTCGGAGGACAGGACGCCGTCGACTCAGAGGGCAACCTTGTCGGCAAGGGTGATCTCAAGGCGCAATCCGTGAGGGCTCTCAGGAATGTCGAGGCGGCCGTGATCGAGGCCGGCGGGCGGCTCGAAGACGTCATCAAATGGAACGTGTTCATCGTCGAGGGTCAGCCGATCCCGCTTGGATTCGAGGCGTTCAGAGAGGTCTGGCCGGCTGACGCGCAACCGCCGGCAGTGACCGTTGCCATGGTGAGTGGGCTCGGTAACCCCGACTACCTCGTCGAGATCGAGGCCATCGCAGTCATCCCGTCGTGAGTCGCCTCGGATCGTGCCTTCTGCGAGCTCGTCCTTGGGATGCCGCCCGTCAGGCGTCCGTTACTTCCCCGCCTGCTTGAACGTGTTCATAGTACGGGTGTGCGATCAGTCGGCAGGGCCTGACAAGGGGAGTCTCGATGAAGAAGCACTGGCTCGGTGTGGCACTCGTTCTGGGATTCGTGGCGATGCTTCTCCTGCCAACGTCCGCGTTCGCTACGACGAAAGCCGCAACGGCGTTCCGCTCGACGAGGAGCGAATACGTTATCGCGAGAGGCAGCACCGACACCACGGTCGCCGGGGTGCTCATCTACCGCAGGGTGGTCGTGAGGAGTCACCGGAAGGTGCTGGCGGACGCACCACTCGTGGGCAGGGTGTACCTGGACCGCGCGGACGACTCCAGCGGCGAGTATGTGAACGTGACCAGCACCGTCTCGTCCAAGACCGGGCACTTCAGCTTCCTGGCTTTGAGCGGCGGCGACTATCGGCTGCGCTTCAACGGCTCCAAGGCCACACACGCCGCATCCCGAGAAGTCGAGGTGCTGGAGGATGCGCTGAGCATCAGCAGCCTCGGTGCCTCCGCGACGCTCGAACCGGACGGGCATGCGTTCGTGACGATCTCCGCCTACATGTCGGGTCCCGCGGGCGCCATCACCACCGCCTCCCCGGCGCTCGCCGTGCTCGGCGCGGAGCGCGGCCCAACGATCGGCCCCTTGGGGGACCCGTTCGAACTCCCTCCCAGCCTTCTGCTGCTGGTCTACGGAACCACCATCTCGCATGACGACACCTGTCAGGCAGGCTTCTCAGTCCCCAGCAGCTCCTTCGACCAGACCATTACGCTCGTGGCCGGGTTGGATGCGCTCGACGGCTACTACGTGTCAGCCTCCAAGATCACGTCGTTCACGGTATCGAGCCTGCTCGGGCCGTAAGACGCGCGGGGCACACTGTCCGTCGATCGAGCAGAGAGGCGAGTCGCATGACGGGTGGGATCGATCCGAACCTCGAAGCCGCTCTCCAGACCGAGTCTCGCCACCCGCATCACGAGCCGGAGCCGCCGCTCAGCTTCCGCCGCCAGCAACTGTGGGTCGCTCTCGTGATAGGTGCGGTGGTGTTCGGGCTCGTCTTCTACCTGACCTTGCGCTGAGCGCTCGGCTCCTGCCCGACAAGCTCGTCGACCCGGGTTGCCCGTCCGCGTCCACAATGGGATCCGATCGGCTCGGGAGTCAGGCGCAACACGCTGAGTGAGTCGGACCGAGGGTGCTCTCGTCCGGGAGGCACAAAAGCATGGATGACCCGGTCCCGCCCTACGAGATACCTGCGATCGGTGAAGCGATCCGCGTCTACGACGCCACCCGGTGGCAGACGACGGTCCCGGCCGTGTACCTCGGCTACGAGCACGTCTCGGGAGACTTCTTCATGCACCGCGTCCGCTCCGAGAGCGGGGCCGAGAACTCGCTGGCTTCCCACGCCATATTCCGTCACCGCCAGCGGGAGAATGGCAGGGAATGGTTCCCGCTGACCAAGAGGCCGCGCGTTCGATAGCGCCTGACCGGCCCGGGCAGAGCACTCCCGCGCGCCGGGAACACGAGCTGGGCGCCGTGGCGGTCCTACACGATCGTGTCTGCCTCGCCCCGCTTCGGGAATCCTCTTGGCAGGACAGAGCAGACCACGCCCGAGGGAAGGGGCCAGCGTGACTGGTTCATCGAGATACCGCGCCCGGATCGCACTCGCTCTCGCGTTCGCACTCACAGTACTGGTCGTCCCCACGTCGCCGGCAAGCGCCGCGCCCGTCTGGCCCACGCTGGCCGCGAGCACATCGTTCGGGGGGTTGCCTCGGCCGACGAACATCGTCTCTCCCGGCGATGGGACGGACCGTCTCTTTGTGACGGAGCAGTCCGGCGTCATACGGCTGGTGCAGAACGGATCTCTTGTGGCGACTCCGGTGCTCGACATACACACCTACGTGCTGTCGTCCGGACACGAGCAAGGACTTCTCGGGCTCGTCTTCCCCCCGGGTTTCGCGACCAAGCACTACGTCTACATCTACTTCGTCAACACCGGCAACCGCTCGGTGGTCTACAGAGTCCGCTTCTCAGCAACCGATCCCGACCGTCTCGACTGGACGACGAGGCAGCTTGTCCTCGAGGTCGCCCATCCCTACTCGGATCACTACGCGGGCCAGCTGGCCTTCGGCCCCGACGGCTACCTGTATGTGGGCCTTGGCGACGGAGGGAAGGTCGATGACCCAGGCAACCGAGCGCAGAACCTTGGCGTCCTGCTGGGCAAGATCGTGCGCCTGAGCGTCGAGTCCTCGCCCGCTGTCCCGGGCTACAGTATTCCGCCCACGAACCCCTTCGTCGGCAAGAAGGGCGTGCGTCCCGAGATCTGGGCGTACGGCCTGCGCAACCCGTGGCGGTTCTCATTCGATCCCGCCCAGGGCGACCTCTGGATCGGCGACGTGGGAGAGCACCGATGGGAAGAGATCGACAGGGTTCCGGCGGGCTCGCGCGGAGGATGGGACTTCGGCTGGCCACTCTACGAGGGCTCGCACCTGCTCAAGGCGAAGTCAAAGGCACGAGGCTTCGTGTGGCCTGTGGCCGAGTACTCGCACTCGGAAGGTGAGGCGGTCATGGGCGGCTACGTCTACCGCGGCTCCGCCTATCCGCGCATGCAGGGCATCTACTACTTCGGCGACTATGCCGCCGGCAAGATCTGGGGCCTCAAGCACTCCGGCGGCGTGTGGGTGAGGAAGCTGTTGATCAAGACGTCGTACACCATCAGCACCTTCGGCGTGGACAAGGACGGCGGGCTCTGGGTCGCCGACTGGGCGCACGGCAGGATACACAAGCTGGTCGACACCGGGCACTGAGCCGGTGCGCCTCCCGCGTCGCTGCTGAGGGACCCCTAGGGACGTGTCCGGGGGACCGCAACGTGGCGTAGGACCGTGTAGCCGCCGATGGTGTGGTCAGGCGTTCACGTGCGCCGAAGATAGGGCGCGAAGGCGAGCTCGCTGTCGAGGACCGGATAGCGCGCGCGGGGCACCAGCGGCCACCCGAACAGGGCGGCCATGTGCGCCCGGTTCCTCTCGCCTCCAAAGCTGTAGCACATGCGGCGACCCGGGTCTACGAACCGCGATCCGGCGACGGCTGGCGGGAGGGCGGTCTTGTCTCGCTCGCGCTGACCGCTACACCGCGGCATCGAGTCGGTCGGAGACTTCGTCGAAGCTCTCGACGAACTGGCTGTGGTACAGGTCGTAGTAGAAGCCCTTTGCCTCGAGCAGTTCCTCGTGAGTGCCCTGCTCCACGATGCGTCCGTGGTTCATCACCAGGATGATGTCCGCGTCGCGGATGGTCGAGAGCCGGTGCGCGATGACGAACGACGTGCGGTTCTTCATCAGCCGGCGCATCGCCTTCTGGATGAGCACCTCCGTACGCGTGTCGACCGAGCTCGTCGCCTCGTCGAGGATGAGGATCTCAGGGTCGGCGAGGAACGCGCGCGCGATCGTGAGCAGTTGCTTCTCGCCTTGGCTCACGTTCGAGGCGTCATCATCGAGCATCGTGTCGTACCCGTCGGTCAGGGTGCGGACGAAGTGGTCGACGTAGGCGGCGCGGCTCGCTTCGAGCAGGCGCTCTTCGCTCACGTCGTCGATGCCGTACGCGATATTGTCTCGGATCGTGCCGGAGAACAGCCACGCGTCCTGCAGCACCATGCCGAAGGTCCTGCGCAGGTCGTCACGGGTCAGGTCACGAGTGTCGATGCCGTCGACGGTGATACGCCCCGCGTCGATCTCGTAGAAGCGCATGAGGAGGTTGACGAGCGTGGTCTTCCCGGCGCCGGTCGGGCCGACGATCGCGACCGTCTGGCCGGGCCTGGCGTCCAGGCTCATGTCCTCGATGAGCGGCGACGCCGGATCGTAGCTGAAATCGACGTGCTCGAAGGTCACGTGTCCCTGCGGCTCAGCCAGCGTCAGCGGCGTGGCGGTGTCGGGCTGCTCCTCAGGCTCGTCGAGCAGCTCGAAGACGCGCTCGGCGGAAGCCACCGCGGACTGGAGCACGTTGGCGATGCTCGCCGTCTGCGTGATCGGCTGCGTGAACTGGCGCGAGTACTGGATGAACGCGAGAACGTCGCCGAGCGTCATCGTGCCGGTGGCTACCTTCACTCCGCCTATCACCGCGATGCCGACGTAGTTCAGGTTGCCGAGGAAGTTCATGACCGGCTGGATGATGCCGGAGATGAACTGCGCCTTGAAGCTCGAGTCGTAGAGCTTGGCGTTGCGCTCGTCGAACACCTCGATCGCTTCCTTCTGGCGACCGAAGATCTTCACGATGCTGTGACCGGTGTGCATCTCCTCGACGTGCCCGTTGAGGTCGCCGGTCTGCTCCCACTGCAGCGCGAACTGCTTCTGCGAGCGCTTCGCTATCTGCACAGTGCTCAGGAGCGCGAGCGGGATCACGAGGACTGAGATGGCAGCGAGCAGCGGCGAGATGATGAACATCATCAGGAGTACGCCGACGATGGTGAACACGGCCGTGATGAGCTGCGTGGCGGACTGCTGCAACGAGTTCGCGATGTTGTCGATGTCGTTGGTGACGCGAGAGAGGATGTCGCCACGGGGGTGGTCGTCGTAGTAGCGCAACGGGAGCCGCGAGAGCTTCTCGTCGACGTGTTTGCGCATCTCGTAGACGGTGCGCTGTGCGACCCCGACCATGATGTAGCCCTGTCCCCAGAGGAAGAGGGCCGACAGCGCGTAGAGAGCGCCGAGCAGAAGCAGCTCTTTGCCGAACAGCGCGAAGTCCGCGCCGACGCCCGGCGTGACGTTCATGGTGCGGATCATGGCCGCGAGGTCCTTCGACGCGACGTCGCCCTTGGCGTTCAGGCCGGCTATGACCTGTGCCGTCGTGGCGCCCTTGGGCAGCGCCTTCCCGATGACACCCTGGAACAGGACGTTCGTGGCGTTGCTCATGACCTTCGGCCCCGCGACCGCGAAAGCGACGCTGACGACGGCGAGGAGCATGACCACGACGATCTTGACCATCTCGGGCCGCAAAGTCCCGGCCAGGCGCTTCGCCGAACCGGTGAAGTCCTTCGCCTTGGCGACCGGCGCCATGCCGTGACGGCCGCCGCCGAACATGCCTCCACCTCCGCCGGGGCGTCCGCCTCCGGGTCCGCCCGCCATGGGCGGCCGGGCGGGCGCAGGTGCCGTGTTCTTGGAGTCGCTCATGCGGCCTCCTCCTCGCTCATCTGTGAGAAGACGATCTCGCGGTAGGTGGGCGAGGTCTCCATCAGTTCATCGTGGGTGCCCATGCCGACGACAGTCCCGTGCTCGAGCACGATGATCCGGTCGGCGTGCATGATCGAGCTGACACGTTGTGCCACGACGATCGTGGTGGCGTCGGTGATCTCCTTCTTGAGTGCCGCGCGGAGCTTCGAGTCGGTCGTGAAGTCGAGAGCCGAGAAGGAGTCGTCGAAGACGTACACCTCCGGGCGCTTCACGAGCGCGCGGGCGATGGCGAGGCGCTGTCGCTGCCCGCCGGAGACGTTCGTGCCTCCCTGAGCGATGGGGTAGTCGAGCCCCTCTTCCAGCTCGTCCACGAATTCGCGACCCTGAGCCACGTCGAGGGCGTGCCAGAGTCGATCATCGTTGGCCTCCTCGTCGCCGTATCGCAGGTTGCTGGCGATGGTGCCGCTGAACAGGAACGCACGCTGTGGGACGAACCCGATCTTCTGCCACAGGTCGTCACGGCGCATGTCGCGGATGTCGACTCCGTCGACGAGGATCGTGCCTCCGGTGGCGTCGTACAGCCGCGGGACGAGGTTGACGAGCGTGGTCTTGCCGCTGCCGGTCGAGCCGATGATGGCAGTGGTCTCACCGGGTCCGCTCGTGAAGGAGATGTGGTGCAGGACCGGCTCCTCGGCCCCCGGATAGCGGAACTCGACGTCGCGGAACTCGACGAAGCCGTGCAGGTCGGAGGCCGCAGCCGGCTCCTGCGGGTCGTTCACGCTCGGCTCGGTCTCGAGGACCTCCTGGACGCGGCCGGCGGACACGGCGGCACGTGGCACGAGCACGAACATGATGGTGGCCATCATGACGGCGAGCAGGATCTGCATGATGTAGGTGAGGAACGCGGTCAGGTTGCCGATCGGCATGGCGCCGCTGCTGACACGCACACCGCCGAACCACAGGACCGCCACGGTGGATGTGTACAGGATGAGCGTCAGGGCCGGCATCAGCAGGGCGAAGATGCGGTTGACGGTCAGCGCCGTGTTGGTGAGGTCGTGGTTGGCGACGTCGAACCGCTTCGCCTCGTGCTCGGTGCGCACGAACGCGCGGATCACGCGGATGCCCGACAGCTTCTCGCGCACGACCTGGTTCACGCGGTCGACGCGCTTCTGCATGATCTGGAACAGAGGCACGGCCCGGGAGATGATGAGCCCGACGAGGACGGCCATCACGGGCACGACCACGACGATGATCCCGGACAGCGGGACGTCCTCGCGCAGGGCCATGATGATGCCACCGACGGCCATGATCGGCGCCGACAGGATCATGTTGAGCGCGAAGACCAGGACCATCTGCACCTGTTGCACGTCGTTGGTGTTGCGCGTGATGAGCGACGGCGCGCCGAAGTGGTTGACCTCCTTCTGCGAGAAGGTCTGCACCTTGGTGAAGATGGCGCCACGGACGTCACGGCCGAAGGCCATGGCCGTCTTCGAGCCCCAGTAGATCCCGATGATGGACACGATGCCGAGGACGAGGGTCACGACGAGCATGAACCCGCCGGTCGACATGATGTAGGCGGTGTCGCCCCTCACCACGCCGTTGTTGATGATGTTGGCGTTCAGACTCGGCAGGTAGAGGTTCGCGATGGCCTGCACCATGAGCAGTCCCATCACGAGTATCAGCTGCTTCCAGTAGGGGCGCAGGTAGGTCTTGAGAAGAGCAGTCATCGGTTGTGTCCTTTAAGCGGGTCGCGGTCGAGGAGTGAGGTTCAGCCGGCGGGCTCGTTGAGCTTCTTGAGCGCCGCAGCGGTGTTGTCGGCAAGGATGTCGAGCAGGCGAGCCAGCTCTGTCCGGTCGGCCTCGTGCATCGAACCGATCGTGCAGGCGACGTACTGCGCGAAGCCCGCGCTCAGCCGGTCGGATTGCCGGCGGCCCTCTTCGGTGAGCTGGATGCGCGTCAGCCGCTGGTCCGTCTCGTCGGTCCACCGCTCGATCAGTGAGTCCTGCTCCATCTTCTGCAGCATCGTCGTGACCGTCGGCGGAGAGAGGTGCAGCAGGTCCGCAAGCTCGCGCTGGCTGATCCCCTCGTGCTTCGTCAGCACGCGCAACACGCCCGCGCGCCCCGGACGACCGCCCTGTTCGGCGGCCATCACGCGCAGGAGGATCTGGCGGTTGACGTGCATCATCTTGCGCAGCGCCGACAGGACCTTCGAAGACAGTGGGTCCACGTCGTCGAAGTCCTCGTCAAGCATCGGCGGGTGCGGGTGGCCGTGCGGTCCGCGCGGGTGACCTTGCAAGTCATGCAGGTGATGCGAGTCCGAGTTCACGTGGGTCTCTGCTTCCTTCGCGCCGTGGTAGGCCAGCGCGGCGGTGGGTTTCGTATGCGAAAACTTAGCATACAGACGCTTAGTATGCAAATGGCAGGCGCCGGCCGCAACTGGCGATGACGCCCGGCGCGTCAAGGCTGCTGGCTCGGAAACGAGTGCCGGAGGAGCCAGCGGGCTGAGGAAGCGCTACGCTCTCTCCAAGCACACGGTCGGTCGGTGATTCGCCGAACGTTCGGCAGAGCAGCGTCTCGGTTGGTACCGGCGCAGCCCGCGGGGATGAGAGGAGTGCCGCGCATTGGATCCAGAGGTGTGGCTTGGCTATGCAGTGTCCGCGATCCTGGCCTTGTCCGTCCTGGCGCTGCCGGTGGCGGCGGTTCTTGTCGCGATCCGAGAGCGCCAAGGACGCCATCTTGGCAAGGTCTCACCGATGGTCGTCTTCGTCGGGGCAGTCGCGATCGCGCTGGTGACGATCACCGCGGTATCGACCTTCTCCCCTGACTGGTCGTCCACCACGGTGTTCGAGGTCGCCGCTGTGCCGTGGGCCGTTGCCGCTTGGTCGGGCGTGTTCCTTTGGCGCTATCAGCGTGGCTCCACTGCGGTTGAGGCGGCCTCCTGGGGCTTGCTCGGAGCCATCGCCGCGCCGTTCATCGGAGCCGTTCTCTTGGTGATGGGCAACTCGACGGGACTGTAGTCGGCATCGTGGTGTCGGATCCGTCCCGCCGAAAAGCCGCTTCAAGGCGGACTGCGCCATGCTTGTCGCTCAGTCCGGAAACGCCTGGCACAACCGGGGGTATGGATGAGCGATCAGACGAGTGAGATGTCCCACGAGACCGTCGTGCGCCGCGTCGGCGCGTGGTCTGCCGCCGCAACCGCCGCCCTTGCCGCGGTGTCGTTCGCAGTCGCCGCCGCGACGCCACCCCGGACCGGACCGTTCGTGGCCCCGGGCGTGGCGATCGCCTATCCCTACTCGGCGGCAGCGCGCTTCGTCCCCGGCGACTTCCTCTGGATGTATCCGGCACTTCTGATGATGCTGTCGTTCGTTGTGCTGGCGGCCTGCGTTCGGGAGCGCCGGGAGGCGGGAGAGCGGCTCTTCGGCACCATCGGATCGAGTCTGGCGACGGCTTCCTTCGTCGTCATCGCGACCGACTACTTCATCCAGCTGCGCACGGTGCAGCCCGCTCTGGTCAGGGGTGAGGTCGACGGTCTGGCGATCCTGTCGCAGTACAACCCGCACGGCGTGTTCATCGCACTTGAGGAGCTCGGCTTCCTCGTGGCGGGGGTCGCCTTCCTGTTCCTGGCACTGGCGCTCGGTTCGTCGCGTCTTGAGCGCGCCACCCGCTGGGTGCTCTTCGTCTCCTCGGCGCTCGTCATCGTCTTGTTCGTCGGCATGTCCGCGTTCTTCGGCCTGAACCTCGAGTACCGGTTCGAGGTCACGGTCATCTCCATCGTGTGGCTGACGCTCTCAGTCGTCGGCGCGCTTCTCTGTGTCGTGTTCGGGAGGTCGGCGCCCGGGTCGACGGCCGGCAGGAGCGCGCCGGCGTCCACTGATGCGCAGCCCCCGCGGGCATAATCCGTGTCGATCCGCCCCCACACCGAGGAGACCGTCATGCCAACGCACCCACCGATGCCGAGCGTCGGGGCCCCGGCACCTGAGATCGACGCTGACACGACCGGAGGCGGTCGATTCGTCCTCTCAAAGCAGCGCGGCAAGTGGGTGGTCGTGTTCTTCTACGTTCGGGCCAATACACCCGGTTGATGTCACGAGGCAGCGGACTTCCAGGCCCACGTGGCCGAACTGGAGTCGCTGAACGCCCTCGTGGTGGGCGTGAGCGCAGATCCGGCCGAGAGGCAGCAGTCGTTCATCGACGCATTCTCTCTGACCTTCCCGATGGTCCCCGACACGGCGAAGAAGGTCATCGAAGACTACGGCGCGCGCGGGGTTCTCGGGATCGTCGCCAAGCGGAGCACGTTCCTGATCGACCCGGCCGGGAAGGTGGCCGCGGTCTGGCCCGCGGTCGCGATCGAAGGTCACGCAGATGACGTGACGGCTGCCATTCGGCGGCTATCCGAGACCAGGGGCAAAGCGGGCAGCAGCGGCTCTGGCGCGCCCGCACCCGAGCGAGGGGTCTGACGGGCGCTTTCAGCGGACTGCGGAAGCGCTACGCTCTCGTGCGGCGCCCCAGCCGCCATCTTCGCCTATGGCATCCTGGGCAGAGCATCGGCGGCCAGCATCTTCTCGGCCGTCTCGGATATCCCCTTCGGGCCCGCGACGGCGATCCGGATGTAGGCATCGCCCTTCAAGACGCTCACCGACGCATAGCCGTCGTAGTAGGCCTTATCGCCGAGACCTGAAAGTGACACCGCGTGGACCTTGCTGCGGTAGTCGTTGAAGTAGAACTGCGCCCTCGGTCCCGTGACGAGGACGACCCGCACACTGTTCGGCACCGGCACGTCGGGGTTGGTCCCCACGGCAACGGAAGGTCCGTAGAAGACGGCGGCGACGCCGCCCTCCACCGTGGCCTTTCCGGGCACCGCCGCTCTCACCGTCTGCCCGAGCGCAGCACTGGCCTCTGCCTGCGTGATCACGTTCATAGAGCTCACCGCCGCTGGCGCGGACGGCGCAGTCGCGGGGCTGCTCGAGCCAGTCTTCGGTGCGCTGCCCGGCGTGGTCGATCGGGATGCCGGCGTCGTCGGCGCTCCACACCCTGCCAGAGCAAGAGAGGCGACGAGCGCCGCGCCGATCACAAGCCTGCGGGAACTCACATAGCGTCTCATCGGTTCTCCTCCTGCGAAGACGGCCCGATCCCGTCACTGCATCCATCGCCACGAACCACAGCAGAAGATACCCTTGGCGCACTCCGGCACCGCGCCGCGAGCGGAGGGAAGACGGCTCGCGGGGTTCTCGTCCCGGGTCCTGGCCGCGCGATCGCCGGGGGCTTCCGTCATCCAGTTCGTCACCACCGAGGACCGCGACAGCATGCTCGGCTCCGGCATAAGGCGAAGAGTTGTGTGTCCGGACGCCATTGTTGGGCGCCCCGGCGTCTACCAGACGAAGGGGATGAGGCGGTAGCGGACCGTCTCCCGGTAATCCCGATAGCCCTCGAGCGTGTCCGAGAGAACGTGCTCCTCATCCCCGATCCGCGCGACGAGGACCGCCGCCAGCGGGAGGACCAGCGGCACGGCGACCATCGAGCCGAGTGCCGGTGGCGTGAACAGAAGCAGGAGGAGCGCGCCGGAATACATGGGGTGGCGCACCCAACGGTAGGGCCCGGTGGACACGAGCGTCTGGCCTGCGGAGACCTCGATCGTCGAGCGCGTGTAGCGATTTTCGCGGAACGTGAGGAACACGACGAGGAAGCCCACGGCCACCATGAGCTCGCAGACGACGCTGACCGCGGCCAGGACATGGGACCACGCGAAACGGCGGTCCAGACCCGAGACGACGTACACGGCGACGAAGAACAGACTCGCCAGCGACTGGATGACCTTCTGCGCCGGTCTCGTCTCCGCCACAGGTCCCACCTGCACACGGCCCGCGAGCAGGTCCCGGTCGTACAGCGCAAGGTAGATCGTGATCAGGATGGTGCAACCGCCGAAGACGGCGAGGTACAGCCAAGCCTGCCAGAAGGCGAACGAACCGGCTGACAGGAACAGTGCCGCTCCCATGACGAACATCAGGAATGCGAAGCCAGCGATGGACTGAAGGATGAGAGCCATTCCGCACCTCCCTGGCCGGGTGCTCCCCGAAGCGCGCCAACCGTCCGGGGCGCGACCTGCGGCCCCGACGGCTTCAGGTCAGTCTAGCGTGCGGCTGTCAGGTTGACCCCCTCAGTGACCGGTTCGCTCGCGGTTCGCCTGGATCCGCCACTCGATGATGCGCCGGAGCAGGTCATCGGAGATCGGATCCTCGGGGGTGAAGTGGATCGAGCCTGATGTGACGGTTCGTCCCGTCAGCTCCTCAGGGAAGCGTTCCGCCGCCCCTCCGCTGAACGGGTAGATCGAGTAGTCATCCCTGTTCGCCTTGAAGCCGATGACGACCTTGCCCTCGACTCGGAACGCTGGGAGGCCGTAACTGATGGTCTCCTCGGCATCCGGAACGATGGCTCGGATGCGCTCACGCACCGTTTCGAGCACCGCACGCTTCTCTTCGGGCACGCCGGTCAGATAGGTGTCGACAGCGTTCGCGGGCACGAGAGGCTCCTGTCTCTGCGGTCGATGAGAAGGAACGTACCCTGAACCGCCCTGCGGGGCGGCGGCTCGTCAGCAGTCGAACACCCGCCCGCCTCTCGCTCCACCTGTCCGCCGCGTTGCGCCTGAGCAGGATGGCACGCGCTCACGTGGGCACCAGCCTGCGTCGTCCGCTCGACACCTCGGTCAGGAACATGCCTCCCGCGTGCGAAACGCGGCGATCGCCAGAATGCCGGCGACGAGCGCCTCGACGGCGAGCGCTGACGCCGGGGCGGGGCCGATCCGCCAGAAGACGATCACAGCGAAGAGCACGAGGAGACCGAACCGCACGACCTGGCCGACGGCCGGTCCGCAGAGGCGAAGTCAACTCACACCGGACGCCAGGATGAGACCCCCGGCCGCAGCGAAGATGACGGCGAGGATCCCAGCGGGCATCGAGGCCAACGCGCCCCCAAGGACGAACCCGACTGTCAGGACGATGCAGGAGATCGAGCCGAGCAGCATCAGCGTCATGGGGACCCGGAACTTGCCGTCCACGCGTCTTCACCCCCCAGCCGCCGCGAAGTCGTCACTGGCAGTGGCCATGCAGGTCGACTGCGATTCACTTCGGACCGCGTGTGTGCGCCACATGCACAGAGTACGCCTGCTTGGAGCGTCTTCGCCTACCTCAGCGCCTTCAGGTCGGCGAGCGACTGCCCGGCGTCTATGCGACGCTCCTGCTCGCGGCCAACGCGGGACTCGGACGGAGAGAAGGTTCTCAATGTCGATCGCACGCTGCAGGAGCCGAGCACAGGCCTCGTCTTCCGCGAGCCGAAGTCGGCTTTCGAGCAGGCGCGCTCTGCCCTTGGACGGCGACACGCTCAGGAAGGTCGCCGATGCTCGTGCTGTTGCGCGCGCTGAACTGCGCAAGGAGGCGTCCAGCGCCGTTTAGATGCAGCGTGTTGTGTGCCCGGAGTGTGCCTGAAGGGGCGTCTCGGGCCTCGAATCCGGAGCCTGATTCCGGAGAAACAGCAGGTCAGGCGTGGTGCCCCCGGCAGGATTCGAACCTGCGGCACATGGTTTAGGAATCCGGCCATGGCCGTGGCGGCGCTTGTCGGCGTGCGTCGTCCAGTTGCCTCCTGTGCAGGTCGTGGCCGGTGTTCATTTCATCTGGTACAAGGGCGCTCCGGTGCCCTGCGTGGCGTTGTGTGCCTAGAGTGTGCCCGGAGTGTGCCTAGACGGAACGATGGCCTTCCGCTCCGGACGCGCTAGCCGGAGAGGACGAAGAACCAGAGGCCGCCGAGATTCACCCAATGCTGCGAGTAGTTGTCGGTGTACCGAGTCCCCAACACCTGGTAGATGAGCGTTCGGTCGACCAGCGCGACGTTGTCGTATCTCCTCTTGGTGTACGGAGACCGCCAGTGTGCGACCATCCTCGTCTTGCCAATGGTCACCGAGATCGTCGTTCCGCCTTGCTGTCCAAGCTTGGTGAACGCGCTCAGGGAGAGGGTCCTGCGTGCATCGGGATGCAGATACGAGTAGGCAATGGCCCAGTGCCCGAACGCCAATGTCTCGGAGTAGCGACGGTACGTTTCCGCGGGTGTGAGCCAGATTGCCGCGGTGGCTTCATTCCCGCCGGGGGAGAGCGTGAGCGTCGTCTCGGTCAGTTCGTGGCCGGGCCCGGAGGCTCGCACGACCACCAAGCCTGGGCGCAGGCCCTTGATCTCGAACTCGCCGTCCGGACCGACGGTCGCAGTGGCCGGGCCCACCTGGACGGTCGCCGATGTGACGGTTTGGGGCTCTGCGGCAACTTCGGCCAGCGCGCCCTTCAGCGTTGCGTCGCGAAGGATGATCCGATTCCTGATCGTGTTGACGGACGACACGGTCAGCGTTGCCGTGAAGGGCTCGAAACCGGGAACGGCCACCGTCACGGCGTTGCTTCCCACGGGAAGGCCCGGAACGGCGAATCGTCCGAACCGATCGGAGACCACGGACCCAGAGGGGCTCTGGATCGAGGCACCCGGGATCGGAGTGCCGCGGGTCAGGCTGACGACGGTGCCACGAGCGTCCCCTCTGGACAGTCTGAGCGCCGCGGCCCCCGCCGTGACGATCAGGAGAACAGCGGCCACCACCGCGAGGGTCCTCCAGCGTCGCCCAACACGACCCCAGCGGGGCTGGTCGGGCGAGCGCCCGACAGAGAGATCTGACGCGGACGGATCCTGCGAAATCGATTGGGCACCGGCCTCCTCCGCGGCGCCTTCAGAACCGGCAAGCAACGGCTCCGCTTCAGGCTGCCCCGCGCAATTGCTGGCAACCCTCTGCGCGGGAGTGACTCGCACGTCGTCGCCGCCGTTGCCCGTCCCGCCCTGATCCGAACTCGACCCGTCAGACATCGGCCCCCCAAGTGCCTGCCGCCACACCCGCAGCCATCCTACTCCGGCGCCCTGGTCATCGCGTCACTCGGCCCGAAACCCGAGGCGTGCGGCGTGCGCCTCGCCACGTCGCCTCACACGGTGCTCAGGGTTGGGGCGATGCCGGCGGTCACCGCCCTCTGCAGTGCACTGCGTGTGGACTCGAAGCCCGGGCCGCGCTCGCCACTCGACTCATCGCAGTACAAGCCCCGCCGGACCTCGATCATGACCGAGCGCACGCGAGAGTCCGTGCCGAGGAACCGGCGCGGGACGAGCGTGCCCGGGAACGGACGATCGAGTTCCACGGTCAGGCCCTCCGACTCGAAGGCGGCAACGAGTCCGGCCGAGAGCTCAGCCGGCGTGTGATACGGGCTCGTCCCGATGCAGATGTCCGGCCTGTCAGGACTCTGGTCGATCTCGCTCGGCAGCGGGACCGTGGCGAAGGAGTGGCAGTCCAAGATGAGCGCGGTGCCGAACTGTTGGAGCATCGAGGGCACAAGAGCCGCGAGCGCCTCGTGGTAGGGGTTGTAGAGATCCCGGATCCTGCGCTCTCGCTCCTTGATGCTGATCTGCGCGAGCTGCTCTCCGTCGGTGGTCTTCGTGTAGACGACGCCCTGGCCCGCATCGGCCATCGGCTCCTCGTCGTCATCCGCGAACCGCTCAGGATCGAACACCAGACGCGAGAGCGCACTTGCGAACAGCGCGCCGCCGATCTCCGGAATCCATGAGAAGAGCTCATCCACGTGCCAGTCGGTCAGCCGCACGACTTCCGTTCGCAGGTCGTGCTCGCTCAAGACGATGCTGCGCCTCGCGCGCGAAGGGATGGCGGTCGAAGCGTGCGGCACATGCGCGACCAGCGGCCGGCGGGGAGCTGTGGGCGACACCAACCTGACGGCTTCTTCGGTCAGAGCTTCCCCCTCGAGTGGATCGGCTCATCGACAGCAGCGCGACCGTTCTGGCCGCATCATCCTCAAGCTTCCCTGCGACTCTCTGGCTGTGCTCGCACTACGGAGCCCCGGCCTTGTCCGTCTGTCCGGCATGACCGCGGCGCGCCAAAGCGGCTGCCGCGGCAACCTCCGGTCCCGCTCCGTCGAAGACCTCGGAGTCCCTCGCCAACGCAGTCCTCATCTCCAACGTCTGGCGTTGTGCGTGTGGCCTGCGCACCGAGGCCGCTCAAGCGGTCTCGGTGCGCAGGCCGAACCTTGTGTGGGCCCCTACTCTCGGCCTAGCGATCGCCGCCCGGCTTCGCTGCGAAGAACGCGGCGTGCACCGGCACCCGGCGATAGGTCAGCGCCGAGCCGACGATGGACTCCGACGTGTAGCGGTGTGAGCGGCCCATCCCCGGTGAGTCGTGCTCCGTGCCGACCATCTCGCTGAGCGACGCGACGAACTGCTTCGCAGCGGCCAGATCGAGCGTATGAGAGACTGCCTTGGCGGCCGTCACGTCCACTGCGTAGCTGCGCGCGAGCTTGTCGTGGACTCGAGCGTAGGCGCTCGGTCTGGAGACCACGTCGAGCCCGAGGACCTCACCGCCCAGCAGCGCGAGGAGGCCGTTCTGACCCTCCAGTGGCGTGATTCCGCCGATCAGCTCGCCGACCTCGGCCGCGCGACTCTCGTAGGCGTCGTACATCGCCTCGGTCCGCGAGATGACGCCGTGCCTGGCGTGAAGAGACCTCACCTCTTGCCAGACCTTGCCCTGGGCTCCTTCGTAGCCGCCCGCGGCGCGCAGGCTCTCGGCCACGGCGCGGTGGTTGATCGCACGGATGTTGCGGGTCGCGTGGTGTCCCGACGCAGCGAAGCGCGCCGACACCATGTTCCAGCGGCCCTGCTCCACACACGTCACCGGCAACTTGTAGCTGCTGCCCGCAGCGATGAGCACCGTCGTGTTCAGGACGCGGTTCTGCTTGGCGCCCAACAGCTCCTCGCCGTCCAGGATCAGCACGGGCCGCGCGCTCACGTTGTGTGCCTCAAGCGCGGGCACAGTGGCGCCCGCGTCCATCTCCGTCACGACCAGCGAGTCCGCTTCCACGGCTTCCGCCAACGTGAGGTAGTCCGGTCCCGGTGGGACCTTGCAGAAGACCGGCACGAACGTGAGCCCGTGCGTCCCGACCGGGTCTCCGAGCCGTATCCCTCGGAGCAGTGCAGTGATGGTGCTGTCCATTTCCCTCGCCTGACCCTTCTGCGACACAGCCGTGTCGCAAGGTCAGCATAGTAGGGGGGTCTGACATCGATGCCGGAGAGTGGTCGCAGACAGGCAAGCGTCCCCGAGATCCCGACAAAGGCAGGAGACTGAAGTCCAGCGAGCGGACGTTGATTTCGGTTGTCATGATCAGGCACAACCCCTTGTCGTCTTGCGGCCTGCCGCTGTCCGCCGTCGCTGTTGCCAGTCAGGCCGGCGACCAGTTTCCCGCGCTTACCATCTCGACCGCCTGGTCGAAGGCATCCGGACAGTTGCGCCTCGTGAACGTCGGGTTCTGAGGGCTGCGCATAGCATGGGAGCGGGCCTCAAGCTCAGGGACTGCGGCCTTCCACAACGGCAGGCCGCGCATGGCGATCACGAGTGCGCCACGATCCAGTGCCGACCGGACTAGTTCGAAACCGTACGTCTGTGATGGCAGCACCGCGTGCGCTTGGTACTTGCGCGAGTGGTACGGGAAGTACTCGACGCACAGGACGGAATTCGCCACACCGCGTTGACTCGTGGCCTTCACGAGCTGGCCGAGTCTCTGCTCCCACCACTTCCGTCCGGGTGCGTCCAACGAAGGGTCCAGCAAGTAGAACGGGTAGCGCGCGGGGGCGTGGATTAGGTTGCTGTGCCAGCGCGAGACGTAGTCCGATGAGTGCTCCGCAGGGACATCCTTGGCGGTGAAGCCTGGATTCAGACCGAGGAGCACGATGGGGGCGTCGACGCGGCCGAGAAACGGCTCGGGCAGCAAGTCCAACTGTAGCCGGTGATCGTGATCAGCCTTAGCATTGAACGCATCCACATAGCAGGCGTCGCAACCGAGGACGTAGGGCGGCTTCTCCGGCAAGGTGCCCCAAGGGCTCTCCATGTGGAAGACTCTCTCGAGAGGTGCGGCGGTCAGGCGAGCGGGCTGTGAGCGGTCTGACCAACACAGTAGACGACCGCGCCGACCACGTCGTCCAAAGACCTCGTGCTTGGCCACCATGTGGAGACTCTACTTGAGCCTAGTACTCACAATCACGGGCGACATTGAGGTCGTGTGCGCGCGCTTTCTGCGAGACGCGGGGGCTGCTAGCGGCCGCAATCAGACCCCTTGTTGGCATCCATAATGATCCCATGCGGTTCCATCAGACGGTGCTAGCGGCCAGTGCCGTCGCTGCCGGCTCCTTCGCAACGGGGGCCCCCAAGGTGAAGGGCTCAGTGCACTGATCGGATCCGTGAAGTCGGTCTGCCGCGATGCTGGCATCTTCGCTCGGAGTCCGCAGGGCGTCCTGGTGTATGGGGAGAGGGCCGCTTCCGGACGCACACCGCGATGGCTCTGGCTGAAGACGCGCTGGAGGACGCCCGCGGGATCGGCCAGAACGCTGCTGGTTCGCCAGCGGCTGCCAAGACACCTCCCAACGCAGGTGACCTGACTGACCCTCACGCTCGCGCGCCCGTGAACATCTCAAGGAATCCCGGTCCCGGATCGGTGACTTCGACCGCGCTCCCATGATGCCGCTGCGATTCGAGGATTCCCCTGATGATGACCCCGGCCGCGACGGGGTTCACCCGTTTCGGGGAGTCGCGATACGGAGCGGCCTTGCCTCCCAGCGCCCGAGCCTCGTCTGCAGCCTCGAGCCTCGGTATCCCGTCGCCAGGATTGAGCGCGGCGATGAACTCTCCGCATACTTTCCACGGCAGGTCCTTGAAGACGTGGAGTTCCTCAGACGTTCGGTAGGGCGCCTTGGCCACCCGAAGGATGCAGACCCACTCGCTGTAGGGATCCATCAGGTAGCCCAGAATCAGATCGCCGACGCGCATCTTGCGCACGGTGTTCTCGTATGCGGAACGGGCACCAGAGATGGAGTCTTCGAGCTTGTACATGTACGTCGCATGGTCGAAGACATCGTTGAAGAACTCGGGACGGTCGCGCGGCGGGGCTTCGGGAACGACTTCGATCACGTCCGCGGGTGTCGCTGGCTCGATCCCCAACAACCGTCCGACGCCGGGCCGCTGGTCTCGGGGCACGAACAGGTTGCCTCCGACGGAACGCCGAATCACTCCGCGGCCGACGAGCCTCTCAACTGACTGCTCGACGCTGCCAGGGCTGCCGGTCACGCGTTCGTTCAGGGCCGCGGGCGAGAGCCCGGACCCCTCGAGCAGCCGCGTGAGAATCGCGACCTCAACAGTGTCCACCGCGTCGTCCACCTGTTCCCCCTACGTCTCGGGCGCTGCTAGCGGCTTCATCGTCTTCCGTCAGGACATCGTCGAGGTGTCGCAAGGCAGCGAACACATTAATCTCGTTTCCACCTGCGGAGGCTTCTATCCCCCTATGACCACCGCAAGCCAATCCGGGAGAACGATCGGCGGCGACCCAGATAACTAGGGTAGTCCGGGCACAGACCATGCAGGGCGGTGTCCTAGCCGCGAAGGAACGCCCTCAGCTCCTCGGCCGAGGGTTCAGAGTCCGGCGGTGCCGCGATTGGCGAGTTCAGCGGATCGAGGTCCTCAGCGTATCGACGTCCCCATTCAAGCCACTCCCCGGTGGCCTGCGCCTCATCAGGGTCAGCCGTCACCTCGATCTGCTGCGTCGCGGCGTCCAGGTATGTCCGCAGCTCGCAGGCCAGGTGCCAGTTCGCGCACTGTTGCAGAAGCGCCTCGGCTCGGTGGTTCTCCCTAAGCTGATCGCGTGCCCTGGCTTCGGCGAGCTCCCTCTGCCTCGCGAACTCGACTTCACGCTCCTCTCGGATGATTCGCTGCTGCATTGCGTACTCGCTTCGCGCGGCGACTCCCTCGATGACCTGCGGCAGCTTGTCTTCCAGAGACCAGCGGACGCGGTCGGCCCAGTTGCTGCGTTGGCCGGGACAGTAGGCGGACTTGAACTCCAGACGGAGTCTGTCGATGAGCGTGTAGTCGTACTTCGGGACGAATGCCCAGGCGTACCTCGACCGCTCCGCAAGCTCGTGCTTGGTGGGCACATGCGGGCTGCGCTGCTTCTCCTGGACGAACCTGATGCCGACTCTGCATTCATCGGTGCAGATGACGAAGTCGCTGCCCGACTCCCATGTCGTGCGCTCGTAGTCGTCTCGCCGCGAGGCCACTGGCTCGACGCGCCAGCCTTCCTGCTCCGCCGTGGCCGCCAGCCCCTGGATGATGCGCAGCGCTCGGTTGCGGACTGTTCCCGACAGGTCCAGTCGATAGGGGTCATCACGCAGCTGGGCAACCACGGCGTGCGGGTGAATGAGGCGAGCGGGCACCACGACCGTCTGGGCTTCTGTGGTCGGTCGCTGCTTCTTGGACGCTTCCGGTCGCCTAGTCGGCGTGGCCGCCGGTTTGGCCTGCCTTGAGGGTGGTGCCGGATTGCTCGGTTTGAGCTTGTCTGTCGGCTTGACCTTCGGCTGAGAAGGCTTCCCGCCCGGCCCTGACTTGGGTAGGGGTGCCTCCGGGTAGCACCCGTGTTCGAGATAGTGGAGCCCGGCGTCGGTTACAGTCGCCGCCCAGCCCCCTCTCTTGGTCAGCGTCACCAGGCGCCGGCTTCTCAGAGCCACAGCGGTGAGCTTGTAGGTGAAGTCCTGCATGACGCCCTGCGGGCAGCCATCCGATATCCAGCGCAGGACCTCGAGCTGCCGGGCGTTCAGTGCCGTGTTCCGAGCGACCATCTGCGAGTTCCCCTCAATCTGGTGTGCGCTGCGAGAGCGAGCGGGTCGGGCTAGCAGCCCATCTTGCGAATCAGCGCGGGACCGTCCTCCAGTGGCTGCACCATGACGACCCCCGAACCGGTTCGCTTGGTAGGCCACGAACTCGATGTCGCTCAGCAGGTCCTTCGGGCGCACGATCCTGGGGTCCTGAGCGACGACCACTCTAAGCTGCTTGCGCGAGTCGTCGGGCATGGTCACCTTGAGGTGGGCGGACCCTTGCACCTCGCTGTCCTCGTACTGCTTCGCCACCGCGAGGATCGCGCTCGCGATCAGGTCGGCGTCCTCGGCGAGGGGTGACAGCTTCTCCCTCGTCATTGATCGAGAGGGCGAGGCCGTCGCAGCGGAACGACTGACGCGCGCACGGTCCTGTTCCGTCGAAGTGGGTTCGGGTCCCTGGGGCGTGAATCTGCGCTCGCGGTTGGGGCGGGGCCGACGCCTGCGTGGCGCGCTGCCGACTATGATGGGCACGCTGCTCGGACATGGACTCATGTTCGAGCGAATTGTGGCCCGGACTACAGGGTCCTCGATGGCGGTCGGCGGCGAGGTCCATGATCCGGAGGAGCAGGGATTCACGAGAGGAGAGAAGCCATGTCGAATGAGCCGATGGAGATTACCCTGACCATCGACGACCCTGAGGTCCTCGCCTGGCTGAGCGAGTTCGAGGATGCAGAGCGTCCAACGAAGGCGGCGACCGCGCTGCGCATAGGGGTGCTGGCCCTGCGACAGGCATCGGGGTTCATCGACCGCCAGGCGATCAAGGACGAGGGCAAACAGCTTACCAACGAAATCGAGCGCGAGGTCACCGACGCCATGACCGCGATGGTCGGGCCCGAGAGCCGGATCATGAAGACCCTTGATCCCAAGCAGGCCGACGGCTTGGTCGCGCAGCTGCGCGAGGCGATCGATGCCGACCTGAGCAAGAATGGCCAGCAGATCCTCGGCGCGTTCAGCCTCGACGACGCTAGCTCCCCGCTCTCCCGGCTCGTCGCGCACGTACGCGACTCGCAGGACACGCTGCGCAAGGAGTTCTCCCTCGACGACGAGAACTCGGGACTCTCTAGACTGCTGCGCCAGCTCAACGGCACACTCGACGAACACGAGAAGGCGAACGCCGAGTTCCGGGAGCAAGTCGAGAAGACACTTCTTGAGATCGCGGTGCGCAAGGACGCCGAAGCGCGGGGGACGACACACGGGCTGGCGTTCGAAGACGCGGTGGTCGAGTACGTCATCAACCAAGCGTCGAGTGCGGGCGACATCGCCTCGGCCACGGGCGCCACCACCGGCGTCATCAAGAACTGCAAGGTTGGTGACTGCGTCATGGAGCTCTCCTCCGACAGTGCCTGCGGGGGCGAGAAGATCGTCTTCGAGGCGAAGGAGGACCGCAGCTACACCCTCGCCGGCGCCCTCGAGGAGATCGAGAAGGGTCGGAGAAACCGCGGCGCGCAGGTCGGTGTGTTCATCTTCTCGGCGCGTACTGCACCCGCCGGCGTTGAGACCCTTCGGCGCTGCGGGCGAGACATCGTCGTCGTGTGGGACGCCGACGACCCCTCGACCGACCTGTGGCTGGACGCTGCCATCACGCTTGCGAAGGCCCTTGTCTTCGAGGGCAAGCGTGCGAGTCTCCCCACGACCGATGTCGACTTCGACGCGATGGAGAAGGCGATCGAGTCGGTGGCCAAGCGTGCTGAGAAGACCGACGACGTGCGAACTTGGGGTCAGACGATCGAGAACACCGGCCGCAAGATCGTTGCGGAGATGGACATTGCGCGCAAGGATCTGGAGCGTCAGGTGGAGATTCTGCGCGACCACATCGAGGACGCGAAGCAAGCGCTGGCGGCGATCGACTGAGCTGATCGCAGGAGATACTCACTTCGCTGTGACACGACTGGCCTAGCGGTCGCTGCGAGACGGGCTCCGCGGCTACTGGCCCTCGCGTCCGAAGGGGAGGCACTTCCGCGATCCCCGCAGCGCCCGATGCCGGTCTTGCGGCGGTGACGCGAACGTACCTCTACTCCAGCTCCCTTCCCAGCCGCTCGGAGATGATCGCGTCGATGCGGTTCTTGGCGCGGCCTTCGGTTCGTGCGCGCTGCAGGCCGATGAGCAAGTCCAGCATGCCCGGTTCGCGGACGGCCTTCTCCTCGGCGCTCTGCACCCAAGCGGCCTCCACCGCATCCAGCACCGCACCGGCGATGTCTGCTCCCGTCAGCCCCTCGGACAGCTCCACGAGCTGCGCCAGGTCGATGTCCTCGGCGAAGGGGTGGCCGGCGAGCCTCAGTCGCCAGATCGCCTCACGAGCGGCAGGGTCAGGACGTCCCACAAGGATCTCTCGGCTGAAACGGCCCGGGCGCTTCAGTGCGCCGTCGACCAGCTCGGGCGCGTTGGTCGTCGCGACCACGAGGACCCCGTCGTTTCGCTCGGTGCCGTCCATCTCGACAAGAAAGGCACTCACGACGCTGCGGTGCTCGGCGTGCGAGTCACGGGTTCGCGGCGGCACGATGCCGTCGATCTCGTCGAACATCAGCACACAGGGCGCGCTGGCGCGCGCCACCTCGAACGCGCGCGAGACATTGCGCTCCGCCATTCCGAACAGCGGATGCAGCACCTCGCTGTTCTTGACTACGAGAAGCGGCACGCCCATCTCGCCGGCGGCAGCTTGGGCGAGCAGCGTCTTGCCGCACCCCGGAGGTCCGTATAGCAGGATGCCGCCGCCCGCTCGCATGCCGAAGTGCTCTGCGAGTGATGGGTCCTGCATGGGAAGAATGCCGTAGCGATGGATCGCCCGCTTGGCTGCGGCCAGGCCGCCCACGTCACAAAGGCGCAGCTCAGGCTGCTGCGGCTGCAGCTCGACAAGCGCGTTGCCGACGTATCCCGGCGGCTCGCCTCCTCGCAACAGGACCTCGTCGGCAGCGGTGTGGGCGATCCCATGAGAGGTCGGCTCCTCGCACAGGCGCTGCAGTCTCTCGACGATGCGCCGCGCGGCGCGGCGCGTACGGCCATCACTTGTGGTCTCGCCCATGAGGCCCGCGTAGCGAAGGGCCTGCTTGTGGTCCTTGTTCTGGATGGCGATCTCGTATAGAGCGCGATAGGCCGCCGCCACAAGCCGCCCGCTGCGACGGTGACGCGCACCCTCTTGCGACAGCACCTCGTGGTAGAGGTCGTAGGCCAGATCAGACCTGCCCGCCTTTCGGGCACGCAGCGCAATTTCGAGCAGCAGCTCGGAAAGCTGCGGGCCCTCGCTCGCCAGCGCCTCGAGGACGCGGTCGCGCTCCTGCACAGGCATGCTATCGAGCAGGGTGAAGGTGCGTCGCTTCATCGCAGTCCCGCCTCCGGGGAGCAGGGCAAGACAAGGAACCGGAGGTCGCAGCGGCCGCAGTAGTGCGTCGAGGGATCGATGTCCCGGGCAAGGACGACTTCACCGAACGCGGCGCGCTCCAGCGTCTCGACGTCCAGGTTCTCGTCGGCGGGCACGACGAGCACAATGCGGTCGCTCTTGCAGCAGATGGGGCACCGCGGATCGCTCCCATCGCCCGACATCTCGCCGTCAGTTGGAGCCAGCACCGCACCCAGGCCGCCGCACACATCGCAGGGCGCGATCGGCGTCTGCCCGCTCGCGAGCCGGTTGGCGGTGACCTTTGCCATGATTACCGCGTGAGGCTTGGTCGCGGACGCACGAAACGACTCGCGCGACACCATCTTGGCGACGGCGTTGCACATCCGGCAGCGCCACAGCACCGGTCCGTCCACGCTCCACTTGTCGAAGCGCCAGTCGTGGCCGCGTGTGCGAAGGACACCGATCGGTGAGCCCTCGGCGCAGCCCCAAACCGCGCCGAACGGCGCGTAGGGCGGATCGAGGACGGGATTGCCGAGCCCGTGGGTGAGCTGCGTTCCTGAGCAGACGGGGCAAGGAATCAGTACGGAGTGGGTACTCTTCATGGCCCTCTCCTTTCGGAAGAGGCGTGCCACGGGTGCACCCGTGGCGCTTTAGCAGTTGGTTACGCGGCTGCAAGCTGCTCTTCAAATCCCGCGTGCCGCCCTCGATGGCGGCAAGTTGCTGAGGAGAGTATACGCACAGGGGCCTGACATCGAGAGCGCCGGACGCCTCCGCCTGCGATCGTTCGCGCGGTCACACAGCCGTTCTCGCCACGATGCGCACGAGGCGGGACACTACTCGTCTCCAATCTTCGCTCGGAACTCGGAGACAGCCGACTCGGCGTCAGACCCGCCGATCGCCGCCAGGGCATCCACCGCGTTGTCGGAGATCCAACCATTCTCCGAGTACATCAAGGTGATCAGCTCGGGGACCGCCTCGCTGACCCCGAAAAAGCCAACGGCCTGTATCACTGCCGTTTGCAGGTCCGCCTCAGGTGAGTGCAGCAGCGGGAGCACCAGCTTCGCGGAGCCGGTGGCCTTGAGTTCGCGCAGGGCCTCGACGGCACGAGCCTTGACGCCCGGCGTTTCCTCTTCGTCGCGCAACCGATCCTCGATGTCGGCGACCGCCCAGGTGGCCCCGCCTTGCCCCAGTGCCCAGCATGCATCGGCGCGCACGTCCCCCGACGGATTGCTGAGCAGGTCGACGAGCTTGTCCTTCACAGCTCGGGGCAGTACCTGCCCGACCACGGCGCGACTCCCGGCCTCGGAGACCGCCCAGTAGCGCACGTCGGCCACATCGGAGTCGAGCCGCTCCATTAGGCCGAGCCAAGGTTCGGAAAGTGCGTTCTCGGACATTGGTGACCCCTTTCGCAGGTCTCTTGCACAGGCGAACGCCTAGGGACAAGCCCCCTCACTCATGCGTTCCCCGACAGATAGCGGCAGACACGGCTCGGCGGACCTGCCCCCGGTCTGCCTTGACGGTCCTGGGACTCGTGAATAGCCGACCGAGGGGTGTGCGTCAGGGCTCGTGAGTAGACTGGTTCTCAGATCGACGAAGGACCAGCGGTGTGAGCTCAGAAGCCGAAGGAAGCGCCACGATGAAGAGCGACCTTGCCGTCAAGTCCCTAGCGCCCTCGGCCTCGTTGTCGAAGACCCGGCTCGTGCATGGCATGCAGTGCCCGCTCTACGTCTGGCTCGACGTGCGCACCGACGCTCCTCGGGCCGAGTTCGACGAGTTCATGAAGGCGCTTCTCGCCGCCGGACACGAGACTGGACAGTACGCCCGCCAACGATGGGACCGACGCCTGCAGGTCGCAGGACAGGCACCGGGCCGCATAAGTGAGGACCCGACCCAGCACGACACCGCTCTCGCGGCAACCGAGGGGCCCTTTCTGCGGGTGCAAGTGTCGTGCACGAGGCTGCCTTCACTCACGGCGGTGTGAGAGTGCGGGTGGACGTCTTGGAGCGCCTGTTCGACGGCACGTTCGCGATCAACGAGGTGACGTCGACCTCGAAGTACGACCCGGACAAGCATCTTCTCGACGCCGCGATCCAGCTATGGGTCGTGCGCGGCTCGACACGACGAAAGCCCGCGCCCGCTCTATCATAGGAAGTGGACCAGCGATCGGGGGCAGGTCAAGGTCAGGACCCGCCCAACCATCGGCGGACTGCAGGAACTTGGGTCGCGTTCGAGTCCCGGACGGCTCCGCGGTGAGCCTTGCCCAAACTGACCTGAGTGTGCGCTCATCTGACAGGGAGATCGGCCACGAGATTCAAGGCAGAGGAATCGACGACCAAGCTGCGGGGCGGCTACTACACGCCTCACGTGATAGCTCGCTTCCTAGCGCGGTGGGTCTTGAGCGCGCGGCCCTCCTCGCTGCTGGAGCCGAGTTGTGGAGACGGGGCGTTCATCACGGCAGTCCGCGAACTGGGCCGTCAGGATGTGGACTTCCTGGGAGTGGAGCGGCTGCCGGAGGAAGCGGCTAAGTCACGCCGTGCAGTCGATGGCTGGGCAGCGAATGCTGATGTTCTGACGGCCGACTTCCTCGAGTGGAGTCTTGACGCTATGTCTGCCGGGGCAACGTTCGGTGGCATTCTCGGCAATCCCCCCTATGTCCGATACCAGTACCTCGAACCAAGAGACCAAGTGCTCTCGGAGCAGATCTTCGCTCGCCAGAGCCTTCGGTTTACCCGCCACACGAACGCTTGGGTGCCGTTCGTGATTGCCAGCGTTGGACTCCTCGAGGCCGGTGGCCGGCTTGCAATGGTCATCCCGGCCGAGATTCTCCATATCCTGCACGCTGGGTCGCTGCGCGAGTTCTTAGTTGCTCAATGCCAGAGGATTCTGGTCATCGACCCTGCACAACTGCTGTTCGACAAGTCCCTACAAGGGACGGTGCTCCTGCTTCTCGAAAAGAAGCGCACCGACGGCGAGGCATCCGAAGGCGTCTGCGTGCTCCCTATGTCAGACAACGCGTTCTTGGACAGGGACCCTGTGCCAGTCTTCAGAGATGCCCAGTATCTGTCCGGGGATGTCCTGCGCGGAAAGTGGATGAGGGTTCTCTTGTCGCCAGATGAACTCCGGGTCTTGGACAGCGCCATCGAACTTCCAGGAGTGCGTGCGTTCAGGGATGTTGCGACCGTCGACGTAGGAATCGTCACGGGTGCGAATGCGTTCTTCTTGGTCAACGACAGTGTCGTTAGCCAGTACGGCCTCGGGGAGTTCACTGCGCCGATGTTCGGACGGAGCGAACACTGCCCTGGAGTCATCTACGACGATTCCATGCACGAAGCTAATCGGGCACGAGGGCTCCCGGCGAACTTCGTTGCCCTCGGGACGCAACCCAGCGAGAGTCTTGCGGAGGGCCCGAAGGCGTACATTGCCCGCGGTGAGGCGCAGGGGCTGCCGCAGCGCTACAAGTGCAGGATTCGAGAACCGTGGTACTCGGTCCCGTCTGTCTATGCGACGCCAATCGGTATGCTGAAGCGGTCAAGCGTGTTCCCCCGCCTCATCCTGAACACCGCGGGGGCCTACACGACCGACACAGCCTATCGAATCAAGCCGAAGGCCGAAGCGCCGTCTCTCGAGGCGCTCGTCTACTCATTCGTGAACAGTCTGACCGCACTGACGGCGGAGCTCGAAGGCAGGCACTACGGTGGGGGGGTCCTGGAACTGGTCCCGTCTGAGATAGAGCGACTTGTCATCCCCGCCGTGGAGCCGCGGGCCGGACGCTTGGCGGATCTCGACAGACGGATACGCTCACACGAGGAAGCGGACCAAATACTGGTCGAGCAGGACGAAGTGGTGCTGCGGGCGGTAGGTCTTGGACAACATGAACGCGAAGTCATTCACCAAGCGTGGAGCCGATTGCGGCACAGGAGACTGCGGACGGGTGTCGAGCAGTAGGCCACTCGGGGGGAACGTGGAGACAGCGAAACAAGTGGTGGCAGATCGCGTGGCGGTGTTTCTTGCGGAGCAGGATCGATACTGTTCGACCGCTTTGGGCTACACGGAGACTGAGGCCCGGGTGGAGTTCATTGATCCCTTGTTCAAGGCCCTCGACTGGGACATGGAGAACGGGCACGGCGCACCAAACAGCCTCAAGGACGTCGTCCGGGAGGAGTCGCAGCCCACTGAGACGTCAGCCAAGAGGCCTGACTACACGTTTCGGATTGAATCCGTACGCAGGTTCTTCGTCGAGGCGAAGAAGCCGTCTGTTGACATCCGAACAAGTCGCGAGAGCGCCTTTCAGGTCCGTAGCTACGGTTGGACCGGCGGTCTGCCAGTTTCGGTATTGACCAACTTCCGAGACTTCAGGGTCTACGACACTCACGCCGCTCCAGAAGTGACCGACGATGCGAACGTCGGTCTGCTCATGGAGATACCTTGCGAGGACCTCGTGTCGAGGTTCGATGAGCTTCTCGCGCTCTTCGGAAGGGAGGCTGTGGCCCAGGGTTCTCTTGATACCAAGTTCGGCGCAGCTGCCGGAGATGCTATCCCCATTGACAAGATGTTCATGGATCGACTGAACGACTGGCGCCTCAAGATTGCTGAGGACCTATGGGCCAGATATGCACATCTCCACGCCGACGAAGTGAATGACTTGGCCCAGAAGGTTATCAACCGAGTGGTCTTCGTTCGGATGTGTGAAGATCGCGGAATCGAGGGGGAGGGAAGACTTCGCTCGGTGGCCGAGGGCCAGGATCTGGTGGAAATCCGGCGGTTCTTTGAGGGAATGGACGATCGATACAATACCGGGCTCTTCGATGTCGGCCGCGACCCGATCCAGACTCAATACGCGCTGGCCTCTTCCGTATTCCTCGAGATCGTTGAGGAGCTCTACCTTCCTAGGGCGCCATACAGCTTCAGCGTGCTGGATGCGAACTTCCTGGGCCAGGTATACGAGTACTTCTTGGTCAAGCGTCTTGCTGGCGGACCAGCTGGGCCCATCGTCCTGGAGGACAAGCCTGCTTACGAGGGCAGGGAGATTGTCACCACACCCCAGCCTCTGGTGGATGAGATTGTTCGGAGGGCAGTCTCTGGGCTCATCCCCGAAGGGGGACTCTCGTATGACGACATCAAGGCACTTCGCATCGTAGACATCGCCGTCGGCTCGGGCCGATTCCTCCTTCGCGCTTTCGACGAGCTTGTTGACGCTTCAATTGCCTATTTCAAGCGTGTGGGCGACTCAGTCGCAGTCTACCGTCGGCCTGAGAACGACTATCGGCTCCGCTTCGCCGTGAAGTGCGAACTGCTGAAGGCATGTCTCTACGGTGTTGATATCGACTACACGGCGGTCGAGGTGGCCAGGTTCAGTCTGCTGGTGAAACTCCTCGAGGATGAGAGACACGGGACTCTCCCTCCAGGCCGAAAGATCCTTCCGAACCTCGATACCAACGTGGTCTGGGGTAACTCGGTTGTCGGCCCGGACTACAAAGATGAGCCCAGCATGGACCTCGTTCGACCGCTCGACTGGCAGGCCACGAGCCTGGCCGAGAACTTCGACGCCGTCGTGGGCAACCCACCGTACATGAAGACGGAGGAGATGAAGACGAGGTGCCTGGGGGAGTTCGACTACTACAGGTCGACCTACTCGACACCCTATCGACAATTCGACAAGTACTTCGTCTTCATCGAGAAGGGACTCTCCGTGCTCAGGGAGGGGGGCCTTTTGGGAATGGTTGTGCCGAATAAGTGGATGACCATCGAGTCAGGGATGAAGATCCGCCAACTTCTGGCGCGCAAGGGCGTAGTTGCGGAAATAGTCGACTTCGGAAATGAGCTGTTGTTCCACAACCGATCGACCTATGTCTGCTGCTTGGTCCTTTCCCAAACGCCCCGGGCCTTGGTCTGCTACCGGCGGGTTGATGACTACGTGACTTGGCTTGCGAGTCCGAGCGACAAGGGAATGGCGCTCGACAACGACTTGATTCGTGACCTTGGCGGGAAGGCTTGGGTGCTTCCTTCGACACCCGAGGAGCGGCTCATGCTATCGGTTCTCCACTCGGGTTCGGAAAGACTCGGCGACATCGCGGACGTTGTGAACGGCATACAGACCAGCGCTGAGGACGTGTTCCCGATATCGAAGTGGACATCCTTGGGCGGCTCAATCGTGTTCGAGCGGGATGGCCGGACTTGGAATGTCGAGGAAGCGCTAGTCAGACCCTATCTGATGGACTCGGCCGCTCGTATCCACTCCTACTTGCCTGTGGAACCTGATGCCCTTGTCATCTTCCCGTATGAATACGGAGACAACGGCGAGGCGGTCCCGATTCCCCCCGAGCGGTTGCAGGCCGAGTTTCCTGGGGCATGGCTCTACCTATCGGCATATCGAACACGCCTCGAGCAGCGCAGCGTTTCTCCGCCCCCCGCCGAGGGGGAGTTCTATCGATATGGTCGTCACCAGGCATTGGCGACCGCCTTTCGACCAAACAAGATCATCTACTCCGTCAACCAGCTTGGGGACAAGTACGGGATTGACTTGCAGGGGGTCGGCTTTGCCTCTGGCGGAACTGCGGGTGAGGTCGCTATCGCCAGTCCGAGGGGAGGCTACTCGCTTGAGTTCATTCTGGCGCTGCTGAATCAACCCACCGCCGAGTTCTTTCTTCGCAAGAGAGGGAGTCCGTTCCGAGGTGGCTATTTCAGCCGGGGGAGTGCTGTCGTGGCGGATCTTCCCGTTCCGAAGGTTGACTTCGGCGATGCTGAGAGCGTGAAGGCCCACGATGGCATCACCGCCGATACTCGCGTCCTCATCTCGGTTTGCATGAGTCTCCAATCGGCTGTGGGTCGGGAGCGGGAGCGCCTCGAGCAGAAGAGCCAGGCCCTACAGGCTCAGATCGGTTCCCGATTCCGCTCGCTTTGGGGTCTTCCGTAGGCACCACCCTAGCTCGATTCGCGGGGACATAATGAAACGCCTCGGGTTCGGCGTCGGCCCGTCTCGGGAGGGGCGTCCCGGAAAGGACCTGCAGGGAGGGGAGGAGATATGAACGGCTGTGTCCGTGGCCGTATCCACATCATGCCCGGGGCCCGCGGTGGCCGCGCGTCCCGGATGTAGAGAACGTATGGAGGCCGAAGGACCTCCTGCTGTTGAGCAGCAGGTAGGCGCGCGGCGTCTGCCGTCTGATGCGACGCGAGTCTCGCGGTACGATGCTTCCGTGGACCCCATCAGTGACATCGACGAGACCGCCAAGGCTTTCTTCCTGGCGAAGGTAGTCAACGGCAGCCAGCCGGAAGTGGTTGTCGGTGGCGAGCAAGATGGGCTTCGCTACTTCCCGACCGTCATCGATGGCGTCACCTACTGGCTCACCGAGTACGGCCTGATGCCGCAGCTTGCCACTCCAGACGCCACGCCCTGCTAGGCTCCGCTCGACTCCACCGTGAGTCACAGCCCGAAGCGATGTGCCCGCCGCGCTATCCTTGGCGGGCTCCACGAGTCACGCCGTGGGGATCCCGATACCGTATCGAGCATGCCGATCAAGGAGGTCCTGACATGCCCAGAGGCAAGAGAACCAAGCCGATCCTCGTGGCGGTCCATGAGATCCCGAAGGCTCAGCGCAGAGGTGTCTACGTCGAGCTCGTCGAGGAGTTCGCCAGCAGCGACGTGAAGATCGCCAAGATCGAGGGCGCGAAGGCATCTGCGTCCGTGAGCGTGAAGAAGGCCATCGGACACCTCGGGCTGAAGAACATCGAAGTCTCAACGGCCAATGGCGAGGTCTACCTCACCAAGAAGTAGCCTTTCCGAGTCCGGGGCGATCGGGTTCTGTCTCCGAGGAGATCAACAAGCGATGGACAAGCCGGACTACGGTCGCGGGAATGGCTGGGCGGCGATCGGTATGCTGCTGGCCTACTTCGCGACCGCCATCTTGGTCGCAGCCGTGGTCAACACCGAATGGATCATCGTCGTTGTTGTCCTGGGCGTGTGGGGTGCGGCGGTGCTGATGGATGCGATGTCGCTTCGCCGTCCCGTGCCGCAGGGCTATCGAGTCTCGGGGCTGGTCGGCCTGCCGCCCTTCGCCTGGGCTATGGGGGTCCTGCTCCTCGCCGGTGTCACCGTACCGGTCTACTTCTTCCAGCGGCCCCGCATCAGGCGCGCGTTTGAGATCGGGGCCGAGATGCTGGAGGGTCCCCCCGTCGCGTCGTAGCGCGACCACTGCCTGCGTCGGCGGGCGCACAGCATGGCGGTTGACGTCCGCCCATGTCCCAGGGTAAGGCCGGGCTGTCAGGGTTTCGTCACACCGACCGAAGGGTCTCGCCATCGCGAAACGCCCATTATCGGGCGCGAAGAAGGGCGCCTGGCAGGCAGGGTCGGCGAGAAGAGGCCAGGATGATCGCGACCCGTTACCTCGCCCGGTGCGTCAAGAGCCGCGCCGTTGCACTTCAAACTCGGAGTACTACACGGTCACGTACACCGTCTTCGTGTTGGCTTCTTGGGCGTCGTCATCCCAGTTGAGCGTGATGGCGTGCTTGCTAGCTGAACCCAAGTGGACTCTGGCGAGAAGCTCGACGCCCTGCTGCGGCTCCAGGATCTCGAGCGGGAACTTGGAGTCAATGTCGTCTTGGAGCAGCAAGTCACCGTCGGTCGAGACCGTGATGTTCCGAGCAGCCGAGCGCCCTCTATTGAAGACCTTGAGCCGCCACCTAGAATCAGTCACCTTGGCGAGGTTCGCGCCCAAGTCAGCTCGGCGAGCCGCTTCCGAGTCGCTCTCCTCACGCTCAAGAAGCCGTCTGTTGAGGAGATCTTGGCTGGCGATCAGCGACTTCTGCCTGCGGTTGAAACGCATCGTCGTGACCGTCGCAACAATGGACAAGACCAGCGCCAATGCCGCAATCACGTCGCCGACGCCGAACGAGAAGTCCCTCACTTGAAGCCCAGCTTCCTGAGGTCTTTGGCGGCGTCCTCGAGAGCCTGCTCACCCATCTTGTGAATCTCAGCCTCGATACGCTCGTGGTTCGCCTGAGTGAGTTCATCTCGCGAGAACTTGCGACCGCAGGCCGCGCAGGTGACCGGCACGGCGTCGTCGTGCTCGTCTGACTCGAACTGATCGCCGCCGCACACCGGACAGATGAGCGTGACCCGCCGCTCGATGTCGCTCGATGCCATGGCACACCTCCCAGTACGCCGAACGCGCTGGGCATGAACAGACGCGCACGCCCTCTCAGGTCAGTCTACCTTCTGGCGTTCTGCTCGATGTCCCTGTTCAACATGACCGCGACACGCACAGGGCTATGGCGTTGTCGTGGTGACGGTCGTGGTGGCGATCACTGAGGCTGGCCTCTGGATGCCCTCGGTTACTGTCGCTTGGACCGAGACAGGAGCTTGACCTGACTGCCGCCGTATGACGGTAGCGGTGTCCGTCGACCAGTACGCGACGAAGACCGTCACGAGAACGAGCCCAACCGCTGCCAGCAGAAAGCCCACCTGCTTGGTGACCCGGCCGGACATCTTTTCGAACTCCGCTTCGTAGTCTGAGGCGGTCGTACGGAGTGTCTCAGCGATAGTGCCTATGTTGGAGAGAAAGGCAGCTTGCGTGGCGGTTTCGTCGCCTTTGCCCTCTGCGAGCACGCCGAGAGTCTGGTGCTTCGACGCATCCCACATCACGACCGCCTGCTTGGCAATCCGCGAGCGGGAGTCGAATACGAGCACGCCGAAGAAGAGACTGACCGCCAGCGATAGCGCTCCGGCGATCAGCAAGCCTAGGACGGCAGGCGCAGGATGGTCGGGGCTGAAACGCCCCGGGTTCCACGTCGGCTCGATTATGTGGATGCCGCGGTCTCCCGGGCGGTTTGCTGATTGTAGTGCTCGAGCACCTCCAGGGGTGTCTGCCGCCGTGTCTGACCTCCCGTCGTCGCCTTCAGCGAGCGATGCCGGCGTCGGGCGTTGTACCAGCCGATGTAGGTCACGATGGCGAGCTCGAGGTCGAGCCGGGTCCTCCATGTGTAGCGCTTGATCAGCTCCCGCTTGAGGGTGGCCATTACGCTTTCTGCCATCGCGTTGTCCAAAGCGGTGCCGGTCCGTCCCCTGCTTGGAGCGATGCCCGCCCTCTTCAGACGCTCGGTGTATTCGTAGGACGTGTACTGCCCGGGTTCAAGGGGTCGTCGCAACGCTGGCTTGTATTGCGGAGCGTAGCAGGTCATCGAATGCTTCTGCCGGCGTTCTCCAGCTGAGGGTCTTGCGGGGCCGGCTATTGAGAGTGGCAGCGACGGCGGCGAG
>CAIKZH010000155.1 GCA_903831865.1 uncultured Coriobacteriia bacterium | reverse complement strand
TGATGGGATGCCACGGCACGTTGAAGAGCGCGCTCATGATCTGCCGCGCCGCCGGCGCGGCGATGGAGCCACCGTGCCCGCCCTGTTCGACCACGACGACCACCGCGTAGCGCGGTTTGTTGGCGGGCGCGTAACAGGCGAACCATGCGTAGTCGTCCTTCTTGATGCCGTACTGCGCGGTTCCCGTCTTGCCCGCCACCTCGACCGGGAAGCCGCTGAACGCGCTGGCTCCCGTGCCGACCGTCGTGACCCCCACCAGCGCGCGTCGCAGCGTGGCGAGGTTGGCTGCGGAGAGCCCCGGGTCCGAGAGCGGAGTCGCGGTGGCGACGATCGCCGGCTTGCCCTGGCTGTCGAGCACCGCCTTCAGCACATGGGGCTTCAGCGGGTGCCCGCCGTTGGCGAGCGTGGCGTAGTAGTCGGCGAGCTGCAGCGGAGTCACGAGCAGGTCGCCCTGCCCGATGGCCATGTTCACGGTGTCGCCGCCGACCCACGCCTGGTAGTCAGGGTAGCCGGCGTTGTACGCCTTCTTCCATGCCGCGTCAGGCACGCGTCCCGGCACCTCGCCCGGCAGGTCGACGCCGAGCTTGGCGCCGAACCCGACACTGCGGGCGAACGCCTGCAGCTTCTCTCCCTTGGCGAGCCAGAAGGCCTTGCCCACATTGTAGAAGAAGGTGTCGCTCGACTGCTCTATCGCCCAGACCACCGAGTGCCAGCCCTGGTCCACGGTGGTCCAGTTCTTCTTCACGGTGCCGAGATCCCTCCAGATGCCGACGCAGTCGAACATGGTGCTCGTGCGGATCACACCCGTCTGCAGCGCGCCCATGGCGACGACAGCCTTGAAGGTGGAGCCCGGCGCGTAGGCGGACATGATGGCGCGATTGTTCAGAGGGTATTCGGCCGACGTCGCAGTGAGGCTTGCCCACTCCGCGTCGCTGATGCCGTTCAGGAACTGGGACGGGTCGTAGGTGGGCGCGCTCGCCATCGCGACGATGCCGCCGGTCTTCACATCGAGGACGACCGCCGCGCCCGCGCTCGCCTTCGTGAACCCCGCCGCGTGTGCGGATGCTATCGCGTCCGCAAGCGACTTCTCCGTGACCTTCTGGACGTTGGTGTCGATCGTGAGCTCGACGTCGCTGCCCGCGCGTGGCTCTCCGTGTGAGATCGTCATGGTGGGCTGTCCCGCGGCGTTCACCTCATAGGTGTTGAAGCCCTTCACGCCTTCGAGGGCGTGGTCGTAGTACTCCTCCACGCCGCTCTTGCCGACGATGTCGCCGAGTTCCGCGCCCGGGAACGAGCCGGACTTCATCTGGACGTCGGAGATCTCACCGGTGTAGCCGAGCACCTGTGCGGCGAGCGACTTGTTCGGATACACCCTCACCGCCGCCGGCTCGACGGCAACGCCGGGGAACTCGGCCTGGTGCTCGTAGATGTAGGCCGCCGTGGTCATCGGCACGTCCACCTTCAGAACACGCGGCGCGAGCCTCTCGGCCTTGTAGCTGGTCATCTTCTTCTGGATCTCCGGCACTGAGACCCCGATGACGGACGAGATCCTGGCCTCGAGCGTGGTGTCCTGGGCCACGGCGGGCAGGGCAGTGACCTCCATGACGGCGCGGTTCGTGACCAGAGGACGGCCCTTGTCGTCGAGGATGTTGCCTCGCGCCGCAGGCAGGGAGACGGTGCGTGTCCGGTTGCTCGCCGCCGCCCCGGCGTACTGCGCGCCGTTGAGCACCTGCAGGTTCCAGGCCTGCACGAGCAGCGCACCGAGCACGACGAGCAGTGCGACGCCCAACACGGCGAAGCGGCCCGTCAACCGCTCGCGGACCGGACTCATCGGAGCTGCCATTCGGACCTCCCGTCTGCATCGGCGCGACTCACGGGACGCCGCGCGAGCGGGGTCAGCGGTTGCGGCGTGAGGGCGAGGTCGGCGTGCGCGCGGCTCTCGGTCACGCCAAGCGCCCGAGCGACTTGACCCCTCGGTCAGCACGCAACAGACGGGCCAACCAGGGATAGGTCACAAGGGCAAGAGCCGTGTTGTAGACGGCCCCTGGCAGCATCACGGTGAAGAGAGAGTGCCAGAACGACCCGCTCAGCCCGATGACAGACAGGATGACGCCGTACGAGATCTCCGTACCCAGACTCGCCACGAACACCGTGGTGACCGGAAGCAGCCACCCCTCAGCGAACAGGTTCGCCTGCAGCATGCCTGCGAGGTAGCCCACGACGCACATCACCAGCGCGTACGGGCCGACGACTCCGGCGCCGAGCAGATCGAGCAACAGACCGGCGCTGAAGCCGGCGACACACCCGGCGACCGACCCTTCCGTCAGCGCGATCACGACCACCACGACGAAGAGGAACTTGGGCACGACCCCGAAGATCGCGAGATAGGGAGCCAGCGCGATCTGCAGCACCGCGGCCGCCGCGAGCGCGATCGCCGCCGGGATGAACTTGTTCACTCGCCGCCACCTCCCTGGCCCGAGGCGGTCGGCACGGTCCCGGTGAGCACGAGGACCTCTTCGACGTCGTCGAGATCGATCAGTGACGCCACGGATACCTCAGGGAACAGGTCCGTGCGAGACGAAGAGACGCCTGTCACCTGTCCCACGATCAGGTCAGCCGGGAACACCCGACCGAGCCCCGACGTGAGCAGCATGTCGCCCACCTTCGGCGTCTTGGACTTGTCGACGAAGTCCAGGGACAGACTGCGATCGACGGCGCCCTTCACGATGCCCGGGGCCCGATCCCTCTGCACGATCACCGAGACGCCGCTGTCCTGAGCGGTGATGAGCCGCACCTGGGCGTCGAACGCCGTCACCTCGACCACCTGCCCGAGCAGCCCACCCGCAGCGATGACCGGGTCGCCTATCCGCACCCCGCTGCTCGTGCCGCGTCCGATGAGGACCGTACCGTCCCACGAGTCCGTCGGGCGCGCGATTATCGTGGCGCCGACCTTCTTCATGCCGGGGTTCTGCGAGGCCCAGGCCGTCAGCGGGCCGGTGCGGCGCGACTGCAGCAGCTCTTCGGTGGTCTGCGCGAGCTGCACCCTCAGCTTGACGTTCTCCGCCTTCAGGGACGCGTAGTCCGTCCGGCTCACCGTGGCGCTGCCCAGCCACTGACCGGCCGCCCGGAGCGGGCTCGTCACGAAGGTGCCGACCGCCGCGAACGGCTCGCTCACCAGCATGACCGCGCGACGCGCGGTGTGGACGGGTCCGTTCGTCCCCTCGCGGAACCACAGAGTCGTGATCGCAAGGGCCACGATGATGGCGACGACGAGCACCACGGGCCTTCCCGTGCCACGCGGCGCATCGATCTCGAGTCGTTTCACGTCAGCATCCGAACCCCTCGACCATCCGCCGGCTAGCGCGAGACGGTGAGGACCTTCTTGAGGACGTCGATCTCCTCGAGGGCCAGGGCGGACCCGAGGACGACGTTGATGAGTGCGTTCTCCGAGACATGGGCCGGGATGCCCGTCTCGACCTTGACCCGCTCGTCGAGCCCCTTCAACAGTGCTCCGCCGCCGGTCAGCACGATCCCGAACTCCATCACGTCGCCCGCCAGCTCCGGCGGGGTCTCCTCAAGAGTGCTCTTGATCGCGTTGATGATGGCGGACGTGGGCTCTTCCACCGCGAGCCGGATCTCCTCGCTGGAGATCTGAAGGGTCCGCGGCAGACCGCCCTGCAGGTCCCGTCCGCGCACCTCGACGTCCAACTCCTCGGCCAGCGGGTACGCGCTGCCGATCTCGAACTTGATCTCCTCGGCCGTGCGGTCGCCGATGAGGATGTTGTACTCGCGCTTGAGGTACGCCACGATCGCCTCGTCGAACTCGTCTCCGCCGATGCGGATCGACTGAGCAACCACGATGCCGCCCAGCGAGATCACGGCCACTTCGGTCGTGCCGCCGCCGATGTCGACGACCATGTTGCCGGTCGGGTCCTGGATGGGGAGGGCGGCGCCGATCGCCGCCGCCATCGGCTCCTCGATCAGGTAGGCCTGGCGGGCGCCCGCCTGCATGGTCGCCTCGAACACGGCCCGCTTCTCCACCTCGGTCACGCCCGAAGGCACGCAGACGACGACTCGAGGCTTGGGCTGCCACGGGAATCTGGTCACCCGCGTCTTGTTGATGAAATAGCGCAGCATCGCCTCGGTCACCTCGAAGTCGGCGATGACACCGTCCTTCAAAGGACGTATGGCCACGATCGAGCCGGGGGTGCGCCCGAGCATCCGCTTCGCCTCGATGCCCACCGCGAGCACGCGCTTCGTGTCCTTCTCCACCGCGACCACCGAAGGCTCGATCAGCACGATGCCGCGGCCGCGCACCGACACGAGCGTGTTCGCGGTGCCGAGGTCGACGGCCATGTCCGAAGACCATGAGTTGAAGAAGACGTCGATGAGCGACAAGGCGGTCCTTTCGCGGGCGCGGCGGTACCCGGGAGGAATAGCTGAACGCCGCTGGCAGGTATCGCGCGAACCGTGCCAAGAGCGTGACGATGCTGTCCGAAGCGCCCCTCAGTCTACCACAGGGCCCGCACGATCCTCGATGAGCGAGGACCTTTCGGGAGCTGTCGCAACGGTGCCGAGACAGCCGGACGGCGGCGTCCGAAACGCCCCTAGAGGACGCCCATGTCGCGCAGAGACGCGTGCGCGCCGCCGTCGCCTATGACGACGTGGTCCAGCAGCTCGATCCCCAACACTTCACCGGCCTTCGCCAGCCGCCGAGTGAGCTGGATGTCGGCCCCCGAGGGGTTCGGGTCGCCGCTCGGGTGATTGTGGACGACCACCACAGACGCGGCCGAGATGCGTACGGCCTCCCTGAACAGCTCGCGTGGATGGACGATCGAGGCGTTCAGCGATCCGACCGACACCTCGACCATCCTCAGCAGCTGGTTCTTGGTAGACAGGGCCAGCGCCCAGAAGTGCTCCCGGTCAAGGCCGCGCAGCTGGGTGGCGCACAGCTTCACCACATCCTGTGGCGTCGTCACGGTGGGCCGCTCCGAGGCGGGCCAGGCGGCCGCACGGCGCGAGAGCTCGAGACACGCGAGGAGACGCGCCGCACCCGCCACGCCGACACCCGGAAGCTCCACGAGGTCCTCCGCGGTCGCCCGCCACAGGGCGTCCGGACGAGGGAGCGACTCCATCACCGCGCGCCCGGCGTCGCGGCGCCCGCCCCCGATGACGAGTCCGACAAGGGCCTCGTCGGAGACCAGATCGGCCCGGCCCGCGAGCATCGCATCACGCGGACGATCGGCCCTGGTCAACATGCGTGGAGCCACCGCACACCACCCTTCGCGCCGGTCGGAGTCCGACCGCGGCCGATGCGACAGGGAGATGAGCGCAGACAACGAGTACGAGGGAGAGCGCCAGCCGGCTACCGGATACCCGGAGCCGACCCATGGACGCGGGCAAGCGCGACCGCGACTGCACGGGCCGTCACCTGACCGCCGGCCACACATGTGTCGGCTGCTTCGCGCCCGGCGGCGATCGCCTCCGCGGTCGCGAAGCAGGAGGAGTTGCCGCACGCACCACAGTTGCCGCCGGGCAGGGCCCCCAGCACTGCGGTGACACCGGGTGGCGGGGCGGAGGGAGGCCGAGCGGGAGTGCGCGTGACCAGCACCGCGGCGGCGATCCCGCCTCCGGCGATGGTGAGCGCGAGCCGCGCCAGCGATCCTGTGTCCATAGCGTCCCGGTCCCCTTCGCGAAGACCAGACGACGAGCGTCTGGCCACGTCGTGGTCAAGCATAGCCCAGAGGCGCCACGCGGAGTGCCGCCGTGCGCCAGATCGGAAGAG
>CAIKZH010000154.1 GCA_903831865.1 uncultured Coriobacteriia bacterium | reverse complement strand
ATGCTCCCGGCGCCAGCCGGGAGGTCGGCCCGGCGAGCGCATGGGTGGACGTAGAGCTCGATCGGCTTGTCGTCGTCTTCCTCGATCCATCGCAACTCCTCGCTCTCGAGGTGTTGCGACGACCGCTTGATTTCACCCTGGACCCCGGCGACCTCCGCGGTGCATCTCACTCACTACGGTGACGCGTGGAGCTGTGGTGCGCCCGCCGTCTCCGGTGGCCGCGTCACGTGGTCCGCAGGCAGCGACCCGAGTGGTTATGAGGATGTCTACACGTGGAAGTCAGGCGACGCGACTCCGACCCTCCTCCAGACTGCCGGCGGGGACAACGAGTTCCCGCAGGTCTCCGGAGATCGTGTCGTGTGGCAGGCTTCGGACTGGCTCCATGGTGGCGCGAGCGAGATCTACACGTGGGAGGCGGGCGACCCGTCGCCTGTCCAGGTCACTACCGATGGCGGCATCAACATCGATCCGGTCGTCTCCGGCGAGCGTCTCGTGTGGCAGTCGCAGAGCGGCGCGGGCTACCAGATGGTCACGGCGGTCATGCCGCCCTCCGGGCGGCCGGTCACCACGATCTCCGGGATCCCGTCGGGATGGTCGCAGACCCCCGTCACCTTCTCGCTTGCGGCCGGCGGCTCCTCAGCACCCTTCTCGACCTACTACGCGCTCAACGGTGGCGCTCTCGGGCCGTACTCGGTGCCCGTGGCCGTCTCGGCGGAAGGCCGGACCACCATCTCCTATCGCAGCACGGACTCGCTGGGCCAGTCCGAGGCGACCAAGACCGCGACGATCATGATCGACTCGATCGCGCCCGTGACCGCTCTGAGCGGCGCCAGCGACGGCGCATCCTACACCGGCCCTCTGCACCTCTCCCTGTCGGCCCAGGACGCCGGGTCGGGCGTGAACGCGGTGCAGTACAGTCTCGACGGGGCGGCGGCTGAGGCGTATGGCACGGATCTGATCGTCGGGACAGCCGGAAGCCATACGCTCGAGTTCTGGGCGCTCGACAATGCGGGTAACAGTGAAGCGCCTCAGTCGGTGGCCTTCACCGTGACGCAGATCGTGAAGCAGGCCTGCAGCATCAGCATCTCGGCCAGCCCGACCTCTGTGCGGCTCCCGAAGCCCTTCGTGCTCTCGGGTACGCTCAGCGGCGGTGTCAACGGTAACGGCTGCGTCGTGCACGTGCGGAAGCCGGGGTCGTCGCGCTGGTCGTATTCATCGAACCGCATCGCGTACGGAGCCTCGGGTACTGGCGCCAGCTGGTGGTACCGCTATTCGCCCAAGGCGAGGGGCGTCTACTCCTTCTACGTCACCTTCGCTGGGGACACCGACCACCTCGCGACGCAGTCCAATACGGTGAAGGTGACAGTCAAGTAGGCGGCCATCGGGGTGGATCCGTTGAAACGGGCTCGCGGATCTCGGAGGGCCGGCTGATCTCAGCCGGCCCTCCGTTCGCGCCCCAGGGCCCACGCCGTCGGCGAAGAGCTCCGTCGAGCAGCGCCTACGCGATCGCGTTCCTGAACGCGCGGGTGGCCCAGGTGACGACAAGGATGGTCAGCGGCACCATGAACAGATACGCCTCGCCGACCTTGATGTCGGTGATGTGACCCGCAACGAGAAGCCGGCCCGCCTCGACCACGTAGTACGCCGGGTTGAAATGGGCGATGACCTGCAGCCACGTGGGAGCGAGTTCCATTGGGAGCAGCATCCCGGAGAGCAGCAGGACCGGGAGGTTGATCCCCTGGACGATGGGCGAGAGGCGGTCCTCGTCGCGCAGGATCAACCCCAGCGCGTTGCCGAACGACGACGTCGTGATGATCATCATGCACAGCAGCGGGACGAACACGAAGAATCCTCCGAGGTCCGGCCGGAAGCCGAACGGCAGCGAGATCAGCACGAAGACCGTGACGATCACGAGGATGTTGACCATGTCGCGCAGCACGCGTCCGGCGAGCAGTGCGAACCGGCTCGTGGGCGTGACGCGGAACCGCTCGACGACGCCGTTGCGCACCTCGTCGATCATGTTGTAGCCGACGAACAGTCCCCCAAGGAACGCGATGATCACCAGCAGCCCCGGCACGAACACGTTGAGCACATTGGTCGTGTTCGGGATCAGGTTCTTCAGCAGGGGTGCGAACAATGCGAGGTACAGGATCGGCGTGAGCAGGCTGCTGAGGATGTAGATCGGGTTCCTCAGCGTCTCCTTCATCTTGCGCACGAACATCAGTCTGATGTCGACGAGTACCTTCATCGGTCGCCCCCTTCCGCCTCGGTGTCTCGCAACGAGCGGCCGGTCTTCTCAAGGAAGACGTCGTCGAGAGAGGCGGTCGACAGCGAGATGTTGCTGATGGCGATGTCCTTCCCGTCGAGCGCCTTCATGACCTGCGGCAGCGCTGCCTCCCCGTTGTCCACCGAGATCCGGAGGCAGTCCTGCTCGAGCACCGAGGACTTGACGACCTTCAGGCCCTCGAGCACCTGGGCGGCGGCAGGGTTCTGCGCCGGATCCCCAAGAGTGACGCGGATCGTGTCGAGAGAGACCTGACGCTTGAGTTGCTGCGGGGTGCCCTCGGCCACGATGTGTCCGTAGTCCATGATCGCGAGGTAGTCGGAAAGGATGTCGGCCTCCTCGAGGTAGTGCGTCGTGAGGAAGATGGTCGTCCCCGTGGCCTTCAACTTGCCGATCTGCTTCCAGAGGTTGGCCCGGTTCTGGGGGTCGAGGCCGGTGGTGGGCTCGTCGAGGAACAGGACCTGCGGCCGGTGCATGATGCCGAGGGCCACGTCGAGACGTCGCCGCTGCCCGCCGGAGTAGGTGTAGACGATCCGGTCGGCGAAGTCGGTGAGGTCGAGCAGGTCGATGAGCTCGGCCGCCCGGCTCGACGCCTCAGCTTTGGACATGCCGTACAGACGGCCCTGGAGCACGAGGTCCTCGCGCCCGGTCGCGGGCCGGTCCGATCCGCCGCTCTGGCCCACGTAGCCGATGCGGCAGCGCACCGCCCCCGGGTCCTTCAGCACGTCGAATCCTGCGACGAGCGCCTGCCCGGAGTCCGGGACCAGGAGAGTGTTGAGCATCCGGAGCGTGGTCGTCTTGCCTGCTCCGTTGGGCCCGAGAAAGCCGAAGACCTGTCCCGCGGCCACGCTCAGGTTCACTCCGTCCACCGCCTTCACGACGCCCTTGCGCGACGTGAAGTACTTCTTCAGATCGACTGTCGACACAACGTTCTCAGTCATGCACCCTCCCGATCGATGAAACACGTGCGAGCGATATCTCGCGAACTCGCGTTGCAGGGTAGCACCACGGTCTCCGGGCCGCCCGCCGGGTAGCGCGGCTATCTCGGCGGGGAGCAGTCCCGCTGGAGCCAGTCGAGCAGCGTGGCGAGATAGTGATCCAGGTTCGCGATATAGGTCTCGCTGACGAGTCGGCCCTCCTGGTCGAAAGCGTCGGCAGCGTAGGAGACCGTGAGCTCGGCCTCCGAGAAGACCGGAGCGCGGAAGAAGTACCAGCTCTGGCGCCAATGGAGCTGGCCTCGGATCGTGCCCATGTACCCTGAGCTGGCGCCCAGCAGCGCCATGGGCCGGCCGACAAGCGTGCGGTCGCCGAATGGGCGACCGAGCCAGTCGACCGCGTTCTTGAGGTAGCCCGGCACGCCGTAGTCGTACTCGGGCGAGACGAGCAGGACGCAGTCCGCGGTCTGGATGGACGCCTTGGCAGCACGGATCGCGGTCGGAGGCTCCGCCTCGAGGTCCTGGCTGAAGAAGGGGAAGCCCCGGATGTCCACCTGCTCGATCACGAGTCCGTCCGGCGCCCGCTCGATCGCCGCATCGAGAAGCGCCTGATTGTAGCTGCCGTGGCGGAACGACCCGCAGAGTGCGGCGACCTTCTTCATCGAGACCTCTCCTCTTCGCTGATGGGGCTCACAGTGTCCCCGCAGCCGCCGCGTGATCCCGCGTTCCCCACTGGGGCGTATTCCCAAGCCGGAGGATGGCGAGCACGCCGACGGTGGCGCTGGGCCGCGGAGGGCGTCGTAGACCCGAGGGCCCGCGACCGTCCGTCCTCGGGGCTCGTGCATCGCCGGACCGGTGCCGATACGTGATTCATGACACAACACAGTTTCCACAAGGGAGTGACAGCCATGGACCGGCGCGATTTCCTGCGGATGGCGGGCGCGGGGTTGGGGGTCACGTTGCTCGCCCTCACGGGCTGCGGTCCTCAGGGCCTCAGCGCCGCCATGGCGAAGCAGGAGTGCTTTGCCAACCAGACGAAGATCAGGGATATGTTCGACCTGTTCTACGCGGACTCGGGCGAGTACCCTCCCATCGGCATCGTCGTGGAGAAGCTCGGCGTCAAGTGTCCGTCCGGTGGCGTGTATCGCTTTGATGCGAAGACCGTGACGGTATCCTGCAGCGTCCATGGACACGGCTAGACCGATCCGGAACCGGGCTGCGTATCGAGCCCGCAGGTCGAATCCAGTGCGACATCTGGACCAGATGTGGAAGCCACCTTCTCAGCAGCCCCGCTCGGCGACGTCGTCGGGTCGCGACAGGCCGCGACAGGCCGCGACAGCGTATGCTGGCGCGAAGCGATGCGAGGGGAGGTGGAGCGTTTGGACGAGACTGTGCGGGTCGCCCAGGGCGAGCAGATCGACGGCGACGGCGCTCCGGCCGACCCCGAGCGCGTCCGGGACATCGTGCTCTTCACACAGGTCGCCCTGCACCGGGTCCTCGGCGGTGCGGAGAGGTTCACTTGGGAGACCGAGAGGGTGTTGCCCGACGGGTCCACCGTCTCCACGGCGATCACCGCGCGGCCCCTGATCGTCGAGGGCGAGGTCGTCGGGATCATCGAGGACTTCCGCGATCTCAGCGAAGGCAGAATGGCGCGTGACCTCGCGCAGCATCTCGCGACCCACGACGTCCTGACGGGACTCCCCAACCGCCTCCTCTTCACCGACAGGCTGCACGTCGCGATCGCACAAGCGGAACGAGGAGGACCCACTCCGGCCGTGCTCTTCTGCGATCTCGACCGCTTCAAGGCGGTCAACGACACGTGGGGACATGCCGTGGGAGACGAGGTGCTGCGCTTCAGCGCCGCGACTGTCGGTCGCACCGTGCGCAGGGCCGATACGGTGGCGCGTTTCGGTGGCGACGAGATCGTGGTGCTGCTGCCGGACGTCCGTACGGCTGACCATGCGTCGACGGTCGCCCGCAAGATGCTCGACGGCGTCCGCGTCCCGCAGCGCCACGACGAGGCGACATTCGCGGTCACGATGAGCATCGGCATCGCACTCTTCCAGCATGGTGACGACGGTGACTCGCTGGTCCGGCGTGCCGACGAGGCGATGTATCGGGTCAAGCAGGACGGCGGAGACGGGCACCTCTGCGCCGACGTGTGAGCGCGGTGGCCACAGTCCCGCGAGTCGGGCTGTCTGGTACCATAAAGACAGCTTTAGCGACTTTCGGGGGATGCAGCGATGGCTGACTCGGTTCGCGGTACTCGCGTGAGGCTCATGTGCGCCCTGGTGGGGCTGGTGCTTGGAGGACTGGGGATCGCGCCAAGTGTGGCGTGTGCGTCCATTGCATGGGTGCCGCAGACGTCCGGTACCAAGGCCGATCTGTGTGCCGTCTCTTTCGCCGATGCGAACGACGGCTGGGCGGTCGGCTACTCGGGGACGATCCTGCACACGGCCGATGGCGGCGGGACGTGGACGCCGCAGTCATCGGGCACGCCCTCGGCGACTCTCGAGTCGGTCGCGTTCCCTGACGCCACCCACGGCTGGGCAGTGGGAACGGGCGGCACGATCATCTCGACCACGGACGGCGGGGCACACTGGGCCGCGCAATCTTCCGGCACGCCAGAAGCCCTGAGTTGCGTCGCGTTCCCTGACGCCACCCACGGTTGGGCGATGGGTCAGGGCGGCACGATCATCTCGACCACGGACGGCGGAGCACACTGGGCCGCGCAGACTTCGGGCACCGGCGAGTGGCTGACATCGACCGCCTTCGTTGACGCCGCCCACGGCTGGGCGGTCGGTGACTGGGGTGTCTTCCTCGCGACCTCTGACGGGGGCGTGCACTGGACACAGCAGGACTCGGGGATCGAGGGCACTCACTGTGAGTTTCTGGGAGTCGCCTTCGCGGATGCCATGCACGGCTGCGCGGTGGGCACCATGGGTCACATCCGTGGCACGACCGATGGCGGTGCGCACTGGACCGCCCAGTCGTCGGACGTCGCGCAGTCGCCATCCACGATGGTCAGGTCGTCCTGCGCGATGATGGACATCCGGTCCGTGGCCTTCAGTGACGCCACGCACGCCTGGGCGGTCGGTGACATGGGTACCATCATCTCCACATCGGATGGAGGCGCGCACTGGATGGCGCGGGCCTCCGGCACCGGCAACACCCTTCTGGGCATCTTCGCGCGGGGCTCGAACTCCGTTTGGGCAGTCGGCGAGTCCGGCACCATCCTGACGATCTCGAGCGTCGCCACCGACACGACACCTCCGGTCACGGCGATCGTCGGTGTGTCCGGTGGAGGCGCGTACTCGTCGCCCGCGATGTTCACCTTCGCGGCAGCAGACAACCCGGGTGGAACCGGCGTCGCGACCACCTTCTACTCCCTCGACGGCGCGCCAGCCACGATGTACATGGGGCCGGTCGCGCTGGCGGCTGTCGGGCCTCACACTGTCAGCTACTGGTCTGTGGACGGCGACGGGAATGCGGAGAGCGCCCACGTCGTGACCTTCACCGTTGCCGCGGCTGTGGCGCAGTCCACATCGATCACTATCAGAGCGACCGCCACGACCACCGCCATCGGCAGGACGCCGATCCTCTCCGGCACGGTGGGGCCCGCGGCTTGCATAGGCCAGAACATGGTGGTCTACGTGATGAAGCCCGGCTCGAGCCGCTGGACCTACTCGTCGAATCGCACGGTCTACGCGCTCGGCAGTGGAGCGGCGTGGCAGTACAAGTACACCTTCAAGAAGGGCATGACGAAGGGTGTCTACAAGTTCAAGGCCGTCATGTCCGCGTGGCCCGGCTACCTCTCCTCGACCTCGCCGACAACGGTGAGCATCCGTCTGAAGTAGAGGCGCGCCGGGGCGGCGCTCGTAGTCGGCGTTGACCTGGTCGATCCGGCGCCGCCGGGATCGGGGGACGGCGAGGTCATCGAGCAGAATGCTGTGACTTGCATAGTCGCCAACGGCGCGGGGTTCGGCGGGTTCGGCGTCCTAGCGGAGGGTATCTCCATGACCGACGGTGTTCTCGACGTCTTCCTGTACGGCGGTGACGCGTTGAGGGCCGGTCTGACTGATCTTTTGGAGAATCCCCGCCGCCCGATGCAGCCCAGCACTCCCCCAACGCCACGCGTCGGTTCGGGCCGCCGCGTCCGCGTGGAGACCGACACAGCGCAGTCGGCCGTCGCCGACGGTGAGTACGCCGGCGACACGCCGATCGACATCGAGATCCTGCCCGTCCGACTCGACGTACTTCTGCCGCCCGCTGCCGGCGGGGCCCGCGCGCCGTGGCCCCCATGAACGCCGTGGGACGTCGGAAGTCAGCCCTAGGGGACGATGTGTGGCTCTTGCTCGAGTGACCGTCCCAATCTGCCCAAGCAGAGCGAGCAACTTCGAGACAACGGGCAGTGCGGCCTTGTGTCCGGCGTGAGTGACCGACGTCGCCCTCGCCGAATCTGGAAGACCCGAAGGAAAGGCGTGGGGCCTCGGCAAAGGCGCGACCGGCGCCATTCCGATCAGGTACTCGTCCGGCACAGCCAAAGAGCATGGCGAGCGCAGGCGAGTCCGCAGCAATGAGATCTGACAACGCTGCAACAGGAGACGGCCGGTACCCATGCTGCTGAGACGAAGCGCGCGGGATTTCCCGAGAGCAGTCGGCCTGTCCTTGACGCCGTTCACACAACCCTTACTCAGCCATGTCGAAAGCAACATCGACCCAACCTTCCAAGGGGGATACCGCGATAGAAAGGGCGTAGGCGGGTGCGAGCCCGCTTCCGGGCCAGCAGGAGTCCGGGCTCATCGACGAGACGGGGGTTCGCAGAAGATGTCCGACACGACAGAGACGCTGAGCGCGATCGCAGATGGAGAGGGCCTTGTGCTGGAAAGTCTCACTGATTTGGAACTCGACACCCTGGAGAGTTCAGGCCTAGACGAGAAGATCTACACGATGCTTCGCGTCGCTGCACTCATCGCGATGGACGCGCCGCCGGTCTCCTACGAGATGAACGTGGATACGGCGAGCGGCATCCTGGATCCTGAAGAGCTACGGAGCATCCTGATCGCACTGGCTCCGGTGATCGGTTCCGCCCGCGCTGCGAGCGCGGCAGCCACCATCCTCGACGCGTTCTTCGTCGATGCCGACGTCGACGAGATCGAGGAGGCCGCCGATGAGGATGACGAGCATCTTGATGTCGAGGCCGCCGAACGCATCGATGACCTGGCGGAAGATCGGGGCGCGAGGCACGCTGCGCAGCGTGCGGAGGACCAGGAAGACGTCAGCGACGAGAGAGAACTGGCAACGGTCTAGTCCGGCACACTGCGACGACGCCCGCCGCGTGTCGGCTGCGGCTGCAACCTAGACGTGACCACGGGACCTGGGGGTTCTCGCCCGTCCGCCCAGGCTCGTTGTGGAGAAAGGGAGCAGGTGCTCCTCCGAGTCGGGCACCTGCTCCCTTTCACGCCCTCCGCATGACGAGAGCGACCAGTTTCCTCCGCGAGCGAGACGGCGGGACGACGGAGACTCCCTGAACTCGCAAGTCGAGACCCGAGATCCACCATGCCGATAATGAGCTGTGCCTCGGCTTCGAAGACCGTCGCACCCACGCCAGGCTCAGCGAGCCTGATCGCCGTCCCGCAGTGACGTCTGGTAGAAGTGATCGCGAGCGTCCTTCGCGGTCTCCTTCGCGCGTGCCATCGCGCTTCCGAGCTCCTCCAGCGAGTACTCCGGATGAGGGCACGGGAGGTGGATGATGGCGGCACTCACTCTCAGAAGGGGGAACTGTCGTCGCACGCCGTCCCTGCCGGTTCCCTCGATCCAGCCTCGGTGTTGCGCCTCGGCGTCGTAGAAGCTCATCGCATCACGGTTGAACCTCTCGATCACGCCACGCGTCAGCTCCCGGACTCGGGCGAGCGAGACGTCGTCGCAGAGCCGGAATCCCGCGAAGAAGTCATCTCCACCCACGTGCCCGACGAAGTGTTCCCCTCCCGCCAGCGAGTGGCGCAACAGGTCGGCGAACATGACGATCGCCCGATCTCCCACCCGGAAGCCGTTCGCATCATTGAAGACCTTGAAGAAGTCGAAGTCGAAGTAGGCGAAGGCGTGGGCGAAGTCCTCGTCGGCCAGCGCCTGCTGGAGGTACTGATGGATGCTCGAGTTTCCGGGCAGGCGGGTCAGCGGGTTCTCGTCGCGAGCCACCTGGATGTTCTTCTCGTTCATAGCGCCGATCAGGTTCGCTGCGGACAGATAGCCCACGTAGCGCCCGTCGGTGGTGACGACCATACCCTCGGCCTGCGGTCCGAGCGTGAACTGCTGAAGGATCCTCTCGACGCTTGTGGACATCTCGACCGCCATACACGGCGTCACGAGATTGCGTAACGTCCCTCGAAGTGCCGGGTTCATCAACAACTCGAGTCCGTAGCGCGCGTACGTGTACTGGCGCACGTCCGACTCCCTCACGATGCCCACCGGCTCCATCTTCCGATTGATGATCGGAAGCGACGTCCGATCCTTCTCACAGTTGAAGCGTCGACAGACCTCCGCCATCGGAGAGGCGACCGATACCGGCTCCACACGCTCGATCCAGTCCGCAACGATGTGTTCGTCGGTCGGCGAGCGCCTGCGATCCGCGCTGTTGAGCTCGCCGACGAGCGGGTAGGTCGCGCTGAGCTCGTCGATCTGCGTGGTGGGTCGCTGGATGAGGTAGCCCTGGATCAGATCGCACCCCATGTCGCGGCACGCGCAAAACTCCTGGGGGGTCTCGACTCCCTCGGCTATTACCGTGATGCCCAGCATGTGCGCCATGTTGATGACGTTGGAGACGAACAGGCGCTTCTTGACGTTGCGCGCTATCCCCTCGATGAAGAAGCGGTCGATCTTGATGAAGTCGGGCTCTGAGTGGTAGAGCAGCTGCAGTCCGGAGAAGCCGACTCCGTAGTCGTCGAGCGCGATCAGGTGGGAGTCGTGCCGATACGAGGTGAGCACCTTCTGCGTCTGCGGCTGGTTCTTGACCTCGAGGCGCTCGGAGATCTCGAAGCACAGGGACTCGGACGCCACCCCGTGGGCAGCCAGGATGACCGATGTGTTGCCCGGCGCGTAGTCGGGCATGTCGAGCACCCGGTTGTCCAGGTTGTAGAAGAGCCTGCTTCGAGCGTGGTGCGGGATAGAAGCGAACTTCTCGACGGCCTTCTCGCGCAGCATAAGGTCGAGGCGGTAGAGGGCCAGGTCCTCGTGTGCGGCGTCGAACACCGCCTGGATCGAGGAGAACCCCGCCTCCTGCCAGTCGCGAAGCAGCGCCTCATAGCCGTAGCACGTTCCCGTGTGCACGTTGACGATCGGCTGGAACGCGAAGTCGACAGCCTCTGCCACTGCGCGCCAGCAGTCGTCGGCCGGCAGCATGCCCGTCCTCGTGCCATCGTCCTTGGGCTGCATTCGGCGCCTCGCTCTCTTCGGGGGGATCACGATACCTAAGGTCGAGTGACATCGGTGCAAGAAGCGTGTGAAGGAGTTGCGTCTCGGACTTGAGGGCCGTAGGTGCGATGGGCGCGGGGCGTTTGAGCGGTCCAGCCGGGCGTCTTATGCATGCACTGCATCTATCGGCGCGCTGGGGCGAGAGGGCTGTTAGAAGAAAGTAAGGACGCGGAAATCGCGCGTTGGGCGCAGCATCCAGCGGTCGGCGCGCACCGCGACCTGTGCGCGAACTGCGGACTTAACCCTGGGAAGACAGTCCCGTAACTCATCTCTTCCGCCTTCTTTGCGCTGCTGCAACCACTTGGTCGGGTCGAGGCTCGACACTCCGCCTGTGTGTGACCAAGCAGACAGCAGAAGGAGGCGTTGTGGATCGCAGGGAGTTCATCACGACGGGCGCGATTGGCGCTGCAGGGCTGGCGATCGGTGCCGCGGGGCCGTTTCTGAGCCCCCTCGCGGCGATGGCGTCCGGCCTACAGCACGGCAGGAGCAAGCCATGGAAGTTCGGCCTCATGGCCGACACGCAGTGGGGCAAGAACGCCGACGGTCAGAATCCGGGCACTTGCGCTCTCGGCATCGTCAACCTGCTCAACACGGAGTTCGTGAATCGCGGCGTCGACTTCGTCATCCAGGTCGGCGACCTGATCGACGTGGAAGACAACGCCAGCAACGGACTGGCCGGCCTTCGCAACATGCCGGTCCGGGCGAACGCGGCCCAGACGCTTTACGATAACGGCATCGGCTTCTATCCGCTGCGCGGCAACCACGAAGGCAGCGTCACGGCGGCCAACGAGTTCGTGAACCTCTATCCGCAGTCCCGCGGCTACGGCGCCAACGTGTTCGGCGCACAGAACTTCAGCAGCCCCTCGCAGCCCCTGAGTGGTCTCAGCTACTCGTTCGACTTCAACAACGTGCGCTTCGTGATGCTCGACCAGTTCGTGCGGGCCGACGGCACCGGCTACAATGGCCGGCTCGACGGTGACGTCAACAGCAACATCATCGACCAGCAGCCCTGGATCGATCAGCAGCTCTCGGGCAGGGCGGCGCAGTCCCACGCCTTCGTCCTCGGTCACAAGAACCTGATCGGGCAGAACCACGTCGACTGCCTGTTCGGAACCGATCCCTCGCAGAACCCGACAGCGCGTAACGCCTTTATCGGCAGTCTGCACTCCAGCGGCGTGCGCTACTACTTCGGCGGCCACGACCACATGCATCACCGGTCCGTCATCACGAGCCCGGACGGCAGCACGTCGGTCAAGCAGATGATCTGCTCCTCCGACAGCTACAAGTTCTACTACCCGGCCAAGCCGTCCAACGACAACCACTACGACGTGCCGATGCGCGAGATCAGCGCGGCCCAGGAGCTCGACACCTTCGGCTACTACATCTTCACCGTCGACGGCCCGCGCGTGACCGTGGACTTCTACTCCTCTGGGCTCGGCATGGACTACGGCGATCCGATCGGCAACGAGTCCAAGCTCGTCAACAGTCCCACGCTGACCGCCTTCTACAAGCGCGAGACATTCGGCTACAGCCTCAACGGCCGTGAGTTCCTGGTCGCCGAGGGCGGCACGTACACCGCGGTCCAGGACAGCTACAACGGCATGGGCGCCCGTATCCTGTCCGGTACGAACCAGGGTGTGATGACGGACGCGTCGGCCCGTCCGCTGACCAAGACCGTGAACACCGGCTGGTCGACCCCGGGGACCGGTCGCAATGACTCGGCAGTCGCCAGCTACATCCTCACGCTGTGGGGGATAGCGGACAGCCTGTCCTTGTGGGACGAGACACTCACCGGGCTGTTGCCGAACGCTGATCGGACCGAGAAGGGTGATACGTTCGCGCTCTCGATGGGCTACGACCAGCTGGCGGCCCATGGAGCCGTACTCAACCGAGGTCACTTCGGTATCGGCACCCGAGATGTCAACGGCGTGTGGGTCAACGCGGTGAACCGGAACTTCGGTGGCACGAAGCAGTTCGTCTTCGGCCCGTGGAACTCCGCCTATGGTCTCGGCACCTTCGGCGTGGACACGCATACCAAGACCGCTTGGGCCGTCATCAACTACGACGGCGACTTCGCCGTGACGGCCGGCCTGTAGGGGCTCGCGCCTCGGAATGGCCCGTCCGGCGAGAAGGGGATCACATGTCGCTCGTATCACGTATGCACCCGCTCGGCGCGTCTCGCAGGGGGTCGATCGAGTCACGTGTGGGTAGGCTCTTCGCCCACGTCTCGATGGCCTTGATCCTTGTCGTCTCACTCGCCTTGCCGACGATGGCGATTGCCGCTCCTGTTCCCACCTGGACGTGGCAGAACCCACTGCCGGACGGCAGCTCGCTCTCGTCAGTGCAGTTCGTGGACGCCAACACTGGCTGGGCGGTCGGGGACGGCGGCACCATCGTCAAGACCACCGACGGCGGCGCCTCGTGGAACTCACAGAACTCCGGCGCCACGACGCGACTCTCCTGCGTCCAGTTCGTGGACGCCAACACTGGCTGGGCGGTCGGGGACGGCGGCACCATCGTCAAGACCACCGACGGCGGTGCTACGTGGAGCGCACAGAACTCCGGCACCACGAACCAGTGGCTCTCCTCGGTGTGCTTCGTCGACTCCAACAGGGGCTGGGCGGTGGGCTTCGATTACGGGAGCGGCCTGGGATCCATCCTCAAGACCACGGACGGTGGGGTCACCTGGGTCCCGCAGGTCTCGGGCACCACCGACTGGCTGTACTGCGTGCGCTTCGTCAGCGCTACCACGGGCTGGGCGGTCGGGGACGGCGGCACGATCCTCAAGACGGTCAACGGCGGCGCCAACTGGACCCAGCAGTACTCCGGGACGTACGCGCAGCTCGACTCCGTCAGCTTCACGGACGCGAACGACGGCTGGGCGGTCGGCTACGACTTCGGCGGCGACGCTGGCACGATCCTCAAGACGGTCAACGGCGGCGCCACGTGGACCGAGCAGGTGTCCGGCACGGCTGCAGAGCTCGACTCAGTGAGCTTCGTCGACGCCAGCAGCGGCTGGGCGGTCGGCTACGACTACGACGCCGATGCCACCACGATCCTCAGGACGGTCAACGGTGGCGCCACGTGGACCGAGCAGGACGCAGAGATCGGGAGCGCGCTCGCTGGCGTATGCTTCATCGACGCGAACCACGGCTGGGCGGTGGGCGAGGGAGGCACTATCGGCACGTACTCCCTCCCCACCGCCGCTCCCGTCACCGCAATCTCGGGCAACAGAAGCGGCTGGTCGACCACCACCGAGACCATCACTCTCACGCCCTCCGGCGGTGCGACGCCCGTCCAGACCTTCTACGCGCTGGGCTCCGGTGCGGTGACCACCTACACCGCGCCCTTCGCGGTCTCCACGCAGGGCACGACGACGGTGAGCTACCGTTCCACCGACTCGCTCGGCCAGGCGGAGGCCACCAAGACCGCCACCGTCCAGATCGACTCGGTGGCGCCGGTCACATCGCTTGCAGGAATCCCGGCGAGCCGCGTCTCTTCCGCGCCAGTCACTCTGAGTGAGTCTGCGCTCGATCTTGGAAGTGGCGTGGCAGGCAGCTTCTACAGCCTGGACGGCGCCGGCGTCACGACCTACACCATCCCGTTCACAGTCTCGTCCGTCGGTGCGCACAGCATCGCCTACTTCTCGAAGGACAACGCAGGCAACGTGGAGAGCGCCAGCACCGCGACCCTCTCCATCTCCGCCGCGGTGGTGCCGCCGACCCCCGTGACCGCGATCTCGGGCAACAAGGGTGGCTGGTCGACCACGACCGAGACCATCACCCTCACGCCCTCCGGCGGTGCGGCGCCCGTCCAGACCTTCTACGCGCTGGGCTCCGGCGCGGTGACCACCTACACTGCGCCCTTCACGGTCTCCACGCAGGGCACCACGACGGTGAGCTACCGTTCCACAGACTCGCTCGGCCAGGCGGAGGCCACCAAGACCGCCACCGTCCAGATCGACTCAGTGGCGCCGGTGACGTCGGTTGCAGGAGTGTTCAGCGGCGGGTCCTATGACGGGACGGCGACGGCCTCCCTCTCGGCAAGCGACGCGCTCTCCGGACTTGGCAAGACGCTCTACGTGCTCGACAGTGTCCAGCCCACCGCGACCTACACTTCGCCCTTGATGGTCAATGGCACCGGCACTCACACATTGGTCTACTGGTCCTTCGACAATGCGGGCAATCAGGAGAGCGCCCACGTCGTGACCTTCACCATCGCTCAGGTGGATCCGCCGGCGATCTCGACCGCGCTCACCATCGGCGCAAGTCCGGCGAGCCTGAAGCTGCCGAAGCCGTTCGTGCTCTCAGGCCTGCTCTCCGGTCCGTCCGAAGACGGCCTTCAGGTGTCTGTGTGGGTCAAGAAGTCTGAGTTCAAGTTTGAAGTGCAACGCTGACGTCTCTCCGACCGTCTACGAGAGTGCATAGCATTCCTCCGGTGTCCTGTAGCCGAGCCTCTTTCTCGGTCGTGAGTTGAGTCTGTCGGCGATCGCGTCCATGTCCGCCT
>CAIKZH010000153.1 GCA_903831865.1 uncultured Coriobacteriia bacterium | reverse complement strand
GTCGTAGGCGGTGAGCCAGGTGATCTTCTGGCCGGCGCGCTTCATCTCGTGCAGGTCGAAGAGACCTTTCTTCTTCACCACTTCTTCCTCCTTGCGTTCTACGGCTGCGCCGGTACTGCGTCATGCGTCCGCACCAGCTCCTCCGGGAGCTCGGGCGACACGGGCCAGCCGGCGTCTGTCTTCACTTCCTCGTACACGAGCATGGTCTCGACCTTGTCGACGCCGGGAACGGCGGCGATGTCGTACTTGATCAGCCGGCCGAGGTGCTCGAGATCGCGGAGCGCCACATGGAGCAGGTAGTCGAAGCGCCCTGCAACGTGATAGCACGCGCGTACGGCGCCGATCTCCGCGATGCCGCTCTCGAACGACTCGATCGACTCGGTCTCGTGATGACTGAGCACCGCGGCTACGAACGCCTGGAGGCCCAAACCGAGGCTGGCGGGGTTGATCATGGCGCGGTAGCCCAAGATGTGCCCGTCCTGCTCCAGGCGCCGCACCCGCTCGGACATCGCGGACGGCGAAAGATCGAGGGCCACCGCCAGCTTAGCGTTCGTCAGGCTGGCGTCTCTCTGCAGTTCCGCGAGAATCCGTCGATCGAGTGCGTCCACTTGCCCTCCAGATGCTGGACGCCAGAATCATAGCCGTAGCATATGCGGCGAGTCAACGATATCGCCGTGCTTCCTACTGGACTTATTGATAATCAAAGAACGGATACCGCGCAACATCGATATGGGCGGGAGACTCGCCGGTAGCACTGAACCCCCGCTTGAGCACCGGCGACTCGCCGCCGGCCGCGATGGGCTCCCCGGGCTCGGCATGCCTCAGGGGCGACGTGCGCTATGATGGGCGCGTTCCTGCGAAGGAGACGCCTTGGACGCGCTAGACCGCCAGATCCTGATAGAACTCCAGCTGGACGGGCGCCTCACCAATGCCCGCCTCGCGCACAAGCTCGATCTCTCACCGTCAGCCATGTCGGAGCGGGTACGGCGCCTCGAGCAGGAGGGCCTCATCCAGGGCTATCGTGCGCTCGTGTCGCCGGCCGGCGTGGGGCTCGGTCTGCAGGCCTTCATCGCCGCCGAGCTCGTCCATCACGACACCGAGTCCATCCGCGCTTTCGAGGGCGGGGTCGTGGCGCTCGCCGACGTGCGTGCGTGCTACCACATCGCCGGCCGCTTCGACTATCTGCTCCACGTCGCAGTGCGCGATCTGGAGCATCTCGGCAGGCTCGTCAAGTACGACATCGCCGCGGTCCCCGGCGTCGACAAGATCGAGACGATGCTCGTCTACTCGGAAGTGAAACCCGACGGAGGACTCCCGATCCCGGAGGACGACGAGCGGGGATGAGCGCGCGCGACGCTGCGGGCATCGCCAGGTGAGGACCGCGCGCGCAGAGACGGCGCGGCCGTCCGAGACGATCGCCGCCGTCTTTGCAGGAGGGCTCGGCTCCTCAGCTTGCGGAAGGACGCGCCCCGATGCATGACCGGGCGACCACGGCACCGACGCCTTCGACCGGCCCGCGCGACCTGACACCATTGTTCGCGCCGCGCTCGGTGGCGGTGGTGGGCGCGTCGTCAGACGCCACGAAGTGGGGGGGCGACCTCGCCGCGCGCCTGCTGCGCCAGCCCGGCGGCCGTGATGTGCACCTTGTGAACCGCAGGGGCGGCGAGATCCTGGGCCGCACGGCCTTCACTTCACTCAGAGAGGTGCCGGCCCCCGTCGACTTGGTCTTCCTCGCGATGCCCGCGAGTGGGTTCGAGGCCGCCGTCGACGACGCGCTCGCGGTCGGCGCGCGGGCGCTGGTGGTGGTCACCGCGGGGCTCGGGGAACTTGGAGCCGCTGGCTGCGCTCGCCAGGACGCCGCAGTGGCAAGAGTCAGGGCCGCGGGCGGCATGCTGATCGGCCCCAACTGCCCCGGCGTCGCCGACACCACGACCGGCCTCAACGCAGT
>CAIKZH010000152.1 GCA_903831865.1 uncultured Coriobacteriia bacterium | reverse complement strand
CGCTCTCAGCACCTTGCCCTCGCGGCCCCGCTCCTTGCCTGTGATGACGCGCACCTTGTCGCCGCGCCGTACGTGCATCGAACTCGCCATGGTGCTCGCCTCCTAGAGGACCTCGGGCGCGAGCGACACGATCTTCATGTAGCGCTTGTCGCGCAGCTCGCGCGCGACGGGCCCGAAGATGCGCGTACCGCGCGGATTGCCCTGGTTGTCGATGATGACCGCGGCGTTATCGTCGAACTTGATGTAGGAGCCGTCGGCCCGGCGGATCTCCTTGGCGGTGCGGACCACGACCGCCCTGACGACCTCGCCCTTCTTCACTGTGCCGTTCGGGATCGCTTCCTTCACGGTGACGACGATCACGTCGCCGACGCGTGCGTACCGGCGCTTCGAACCGCCGAGGACCTTGATGCACAGGACCTGGCGTGCGCCGGAGTTGTCAGCGACCTTCAGTCGACTTTCTGCTTGGATCATGTCTTCCTCCGGGACGGACCGGACCGCGCGCGGACGACCGCGCTCGGACCGGAGGTGCTACTTCGCCTTCTCGACGACCTCGACGAGACGCCAGCGCTTCAACTTCGACAGCGGTCGGGTCTCCATGATCGTGACCTTGTCGCCGACACCGCATTCGTTGTTCTCGTCATGCGCGTGGTACTTCGTGCTGCGCGTGATCATCTTTCCGTACATCGGATGCGGCTTGCGGTCCTCCACCTTGACGACGCACGTCTTGTCGCCGGCTGCGGAGACGACGATCCCCTGCCGCACTTTGCGTCGGTTGCGCTCCTCGGTCATCTGTACAGTCCCTTCCCCGCGCATCTACGACGCGGCCTTGCGCGCGGCCTCGATCTCGCGAGCGCGCACCTCGGTGTGCAGGCGCGCGATGTCGCGCTTCACGTTCTTGATACGCCCGGGGTTGTCCAGCTGGCCCGTGGCCAGCTGGAACCTCAGGTTGAACAACTCGACGCGCGCGTCCTTGACCTTCTGTTCCAGGTCGGCGTCGGCCATGTCTCTGATCTCATTCGGCTTCATCTAGGACTCACCACCGGCGTCCGCTCGGGTGACGAATTTGCACTTGATCGGCAGCTTCTGCGCCGCCAGTCGCATGGACTCACGAGCGACCTCCTCGGGGACTCCGGCGACCTCGAACATCACACGCCCCGGCTTCACCACCGCGACCCACTTCTCAGGATTGCCCTTGCCGGAACCCATGCGGGTCTCGGCAGGCTTCTGCGTCACAGGCTTGTCGGGGAAGATCGTGATCCACACCTTGCCGCCACGCTTCATGTGGCGGGTCATCGCGACACGGGCCGCCTCTATCTGGCGGTTCGTGATCCAGGCCGACTCGAGCGCCTTCAGGCCGAAGTCGCCGAAGACGACCTCGCTGCCGCCCTTGGCCTTGCCCTTCCAGTTGCTGCCACGCTGGACCTTGCGATGCTTGACTCTCTTCGGTAGCAACATCTCTTAGCGCCGACCTCCCTCGTTACGCCGGGGGCGACGATCGCCCGACGGACGGGAAGGACGCTCGTTGGCCGCCTCGTAGAGCGAGGCGATGGTCTGACCCGGCATCAGGTCGCCGCGGTAGACCCACACCTTCACGCCGCACGCGCCGAACGTCGTGCGCGCAGCTGCGGCGCCGTAGTCGATCTTGGCCCGCAGGGTGTGCAACGGCACGCGCCCCTCGCGATACCACTCGCGGCGACCCATCTCCGCGCCGCCCAAGCGGCCGGAGCACTGGATGCGCACGCCCAGCGCGCCACCCTTCATCGCGGCGGTGACGGCCTTCTTCATCGCGCGGCGGAACCCGACGCGGGCCTCGAGCTGCTCGGCCAGACTCTGCGCGACCAACACCGCGTCGAGCTCGGGCCTCTTGATCTCGGAGATGTTCACGGCGACGTGACGCCCCGTGAGCTTCTCGAGCTCCTTGCGAAGCACGTCGACCTCGGCGCCCTTCTTGCCGATGACGATGCCCGGCCGCGCGGTGGACAGCGTGACCACGACCTTGTCACCCATGCGCTCGATGTCGATGCGGGACAACGCCGCACGCTTCAGCCGCTTGACGAGGAATCGGCGCATCCGGATGTCCTCGTCCAGGGTCTTGTCGTAGTCCTTGCCTTGGAACCAACGCGAACGCCACTCCTCGGTGATGCCGAGGCGGGGACCGACTGGATAGACCTTCTGGCCCACGGGCTTACGCCTCCTCTCGCTGCTTGACGGTGACGGTGATATGGCTCGAACGCTTGCGGATCCTGAACGCGCGACCCATCGCCCGAGGGCGGATCCGCTTGAGGGTGGGGCCCTCGTTGACGAAGGCCTCGGACACGAAGAGGGTCTCGGGGCTGATCTTCAGGTTGTGCTGCGCGTTCGCGACCGCACTCGCCAGCACCTTGCCGACGACCTCCGCGACGCCCTTCTCGGTGAAGCGGAGGATCGTCGCGGCTTCAGCCGCGGACTTGCCGCGTATGAGGTCGACGACGAGGCGTGCCTTGCGCGGGCTCACCCGCACATACCTCGCGATTGCTCTTGCTTCCATCTGCTCACGGGACCTTTCGCCGTCTTAGGGGCGCAGCCTGTCCGGCCGCGGCCCTGACGTTGTCATCCGACGCGGGCGGCTAGCGCCGGCCCTTCTTCTTGTCATCCGCATGACCCTTGAACGTGCGTGTGGGCGAGAACTCACCCAGCTTGTGACCGACCATCGACTCGGTCACGTACACCGGCACGTGCTTGCGCCCGTCATGAACCGCGATGGTGTGTCCCACCATCTCGGGGAAGATGGTCGAGGCGCGCGACCAGGTCTTGATGACCCTCTTCTCGCCGGCCTCGTTCATCTGGCGGATCCTTGCCAGCAGCCTCGGCTGGACGAAGGGCCCCTTCTTCAGACTTCTGCTCATCTGGATGCTCCATATCCTCGTTCGAAGGAGAAGGACTCGACCGGTCGCTACTTCTTGCGGCGACGGATGATGAGACTGCTCGAGGCCTTCTTCTTGTTGCGCGTGCGATGCCCCTTCGTGGGAACGCCCCACGGTGTGACAGGGTGACGGCCGGCGGTCTTGTTCTTGCCTTCGCCGCCGCCGTGCGGGTGGTCGACCGGGTTCATCGCCGTGCCGCGAACGCTCGGGCGCTTCCCGGCCCAGCGGTTGCGGCCCGCCTTGCCGATCGAGATCCCCTCGTGCTCGGGGTTACCGACGACGCCGATCGTCGCGCGACAGGTCAGAGTGACCATGCGCATCTCCGAGGAGGGCATGCGGAGGATCGCGTGCGTGCCTTCCTTGGCCATCAGCTGCGCCGAGGTACCCGCGCTGCGGGCCATCGCCGCACCCTTGCCCGGCTGCATCTCGATGGCGTGGACCACGGTGCCCGTCGGGATGTCGCCCAGCACGAGGCAGTTGCCCGGCTTGATGTCCGAGCCCGGACCAGACGTGACGATGTCGCCGACCGACAGCTTCTGCGGCGCGAGGATGTAGCGCTTCTCGCCGTCCGCATAGTGGAGCAGCGCGATGCGCGCCGAGCGGTTGGGGTCGTACTCGATAGCCGCGACCTTGCCCGGGACGCCATCCTTCGTGCGCTTGAAGTCGATGACGCGGTAGCGCCTCTTGTGTCCGCCGCCCTGGTGCCGGGTCGTGATGCGCCCGTTGTTGTTCCTGCCGCCGGTCCTGTGGATCGGGGCGAGCAGGGACTTCTCCGGCTCGCTCTTGGTGATCTCCGCGAAATCGGAGACCGACTGGAAGCGTCGACCCGGTGACGTCGGTTTGTACTTCTTCAGTGCCATGCCCTCTCCTCTCTTGCGTCCGATTGCCGGGTCCCGCCGGCACTGTCGTCGCGCTCTTCACGCGACCTGCGGAACCCCGACGCCGGACCTTCCACGGTGCCGGGCGCGGCCATCACACACGAAAGGCCGCTCCGGCGCCGACGCCGTCATGCGAGGGCGGCCTACCTGCCGCCCTCGAAGAACTCGATCTTGTCCCCCTCTTTCAGGGTGACGACGGCCTTCTTCCACGAGCGCGTGACCCCGACGGAGTGACGCAGACGACGCGTCTTGCCGGGCACGTGCATGGTGTTCACCTTGATCACGGTCACGTTGAAGACCTCCGCGACCGCATCTGCGATCTGCGGCTTCTTCGCGCCTTTGTCGACCTCGAACGTGTAGCGGTTGTGCTCGATCCCCGCGTAGCTCTTCTCGGAGATGATCGGTCGGACTATGACACTGCGGGCGTCCATGCTAGGCCAGCACCCCCTCGAGGTACTCGAGCGCCGGCTTCGTGAGCACGAGCGCGGCGTTGTCGACCAGGTCGTACGTGTTCGACTCGCGGGCAGTGATCACCCGCACGCGTTCGATGTTGCGGAACGACTTGATCGCCGCGGCATCATCGTCGGGAACCACCACTGTCACGCGGCCCGCGACGCCGAGCGCCTTGAGAGCCAGAGCGGCCTTCTTCGTCGACGGCTCATCGAACGAGAGCGCATCGACGACGTAGAGGTCGCCGTCGGCGGCTTTGGCCGCAAGAACGCTGCGCATGGCGAGCTTCACGACCTTGTTCGGGACGCGGAACCCATAGGAACGAGGGTGCGGTCCGAAGACCACTCCGCCGCCGGTCCACTGGTGCGAGAGGGAGGACCCGGCACGGGCGCGACCGGTCCCCTTCTGACGGAACGGCTTCGCCCCGCCTCCGGAGACCTTGCCGCGGGTCTTCGTGCTGTGCGTGCCGGCTCTGCGTCCAGCCATCTGGCTGCGCACGACGAGGTGCACCGCATGCGTATTCGGAGTGACCCCGAACACCGTGGCGGAGAGCGTGGCGGTGCCCACCTTCTCGCCCTTCATGTCCTTGACTTCGACAGTCGCCATCTTCTCGTACGTCTCCTTCGGGTCGGCTAGCTCGCGCGGATGACGAGCAGGCCGTTCTTGCCGCCAGGGACTGCGCCTTTGAGAAGCAGCAGGTTCTGCTCGGCGTCGATCCTGACGATCTCCAGCTTCTTGACGGTGACGGTCTCAGAGCCCATGTGGCCCGGAAGCCCGAGCCCCTTCAGCACACGGGAGGGCGTGGCGCACATGCCCACGGAACCCGGGGCGCGGTGGAAGTGCGAGCCGTGGCCGCCGGGACCGCCGTGGTAGTTGTGGCGCTTCATGACCCCGGCGAACCCCTTGCCCTTGCTCGTGCCCACCACATCGACCTTCGTGCCCACGTCGAACACGCCCACGGTGATCTTCTGACCGCGCTTGAACGACTCACCCGCGGCGAGGCGCGCCTCGTGGACGAAACGCTTCGGGTCCACGTGCGCCTTGGCGAAGTGACCCGCGTAGGGCTTGTTGGCCTTGGCGGGCTTCATGTCGCCGAAGGCGAGCTGCACGGCGTCGTAGCCGTCCGTCTTCCTCGTCTTCACCTGCGACACGACGCAGGGGCCAGCCTCGATCACCGTCACGGGAACGAGCTGGTCGTCTTCACTCCAGACCTGGCTCATCCCCAGCTTGCGGCCGAGTATCGTCGTTGCCATCTGCTCTTCCTGCTTCCTCATCCACGCGGTCATGGGGCTTCTCATGTGCCCGCCTTCGCGGGACCGGCCCAGAGGACCACTCAGCGGTAGTGCACCGGCTTCGACGCCGGAGGTGCCACGTATCTCTAGAGCTTGATCTCGATGTCGACGCCCGCCGGCAGGTCGAGACGCATCAGCGAGTCCACCGTCTTGGCGGTCGGCTCGAGGATGTCGATCAGGCGCTTGTGCGTCTTCATCTCGAAGTGCTCACGACTGTCCTTGTTCACGTGCGGCGAACGGATCACGCAGTAGAGGCTGCGCTGCGTCGGCAGCGGGATCGGCCCGGACACCCGCGCCCCGGTCCGCTGCGCGGTCTCCACGATCTTCTTCGTGGACTGGTCCACGATCTCGTGGTCGTACGCCTTGAGCCTGATGCGTATCTTCTGCTGATTCGCCAACTCGTTCACCCTCCGTGGTGCGGGGACGGACCTGCTTCGGCACTCCCCTAAGCGGGAGCGCCCTGTGCTTTGGAGACGATCTCGTCGGCGATGGCCTTCGGGACCGCTTCGTACGCCTTGAACTGCATCGTGTACAGCGCGCGGCCCTGCGTGCGCGACCGGAGATCGGTCGCGTAGCCGAACATGTCGGAGAGCGGCACCTTCGCGCGGATGACCTGGGTGTTGCCTCGAGGCTCGATGCCCTCGATGTGGCCGCGGCGGCTGGACAGGTTGCCCATGACGTCGCCCGCGAAGTCCTCGGGGGTGACGACTTCGACCGCCATCATCGGTTCGAGGAGCTTCGGCGCCGCGCGGCGCAGCGCCTCCTTGAACCCCATGGAAGCGGCGATCTTGAAGGCCATCTCGTTCGAGTCGACGTCGTGGTACGAACCGTCGACGAGCGACACCTTGACGTCGACGATGGGGTAGCCCGCCAGAACGCCGGTAGTGAGGCAGTCCTGGATGCCCTTGTCCACGGCCGGGATGTACTCCTTGGGGACCACGCCTCCCACGATCTTGTTCTCGAACTTGTAGCCGCTGCCGGGAAGCTGCGGTTCCAGGTCGAGGACCACGTGGCCGTACTGGCCGCGGCCGCCTGTCTGCCGGACGAACTTCCCGTCGACGCCGGTCACGGCCTTGCCCGCGGTCTCACGGTACGCGACCTGCGGCTTGCCGACGTTGGCCTCCACCTTGAACTCCCGCAGAAGCCTGTCGACGATGATCTCAAGGTGCAGTTCGCCCATGCCGGCGATGATCGTCTGGCCGGTCTCCTGGTCGGTGCGCACGCGGAAGGTCGGGTCCTCCTCGGCGAGCTTGACGAGCGCCATGCCGAGCTTGTCCTGCTCGGCCTTCGTCTTGGGCTCGATGGCGATGTCGATGACCGGATCGGGGAACACCATGGACTCGAGCAGCACCGAGGATGTCGTCGCGCACAGGGTGTCGCCCGTGGTCGTGCTCTTGAGACCCACGGCGGCGACGATGTCACCCGCCCCGACCTCCTCGACGTCCTCGCGATGGTTCGCGTGCATCTGCAGCAGCCTGCCGACGCGCTCCTTCGAGTCCTTCGTGGAGTTCAGCACGTACGAGCCGGCGCTCATCGTGCCGGAGTAGACGCGGAAGTAGGTCAGCTTGCCCACGAAGGGGTCGGTCATGACCTTGAAAGCGAGCGCCGAGAAGGGCGCGTTGTCATCCGGGGCACGCTCGACCTCGGCCCCGGTGCGCACGTCGATGCCCTTGATGGGCGGGACGTCCAGCGGAGAGGGGAGGTAGTCGAGGATCGCGTCGAGCAAGGGCTGCACGCCCTTGTTCTTGAAGGAGGCACCGCACGTGACGGGAGTGATCCCGCACTCGATACAGCCGCGACGAAGCGCCGCCTTGAGCTGATCGACGCCGACGGGCTCCTCGTTCATGACCTTCTCCATCAGATCGTCGTCGAAGTCGGCGGCGATCTGGAGCAGCTCGTCCCGGTAGAGCTCGGCCTCTTCACGCATGTCGGCCGGGATCTCGCCGACGGTCGGGTTGATGCCCTTGTCGTCCTCGTTGAAGTGGACGGCGTTCATCTCGATGAGGTCGACGAGGCCTGTGAACTTGTCCTCGGCGCCGATGGGGAGCTGAAGGAGCGCGGCCCGCGTGTTCAGCCTGTCCTTCATCATCGCCACGACGTTCATGAAATCCGCGCCGGTGCGGTCCATCTTGTTGATGTAGGCGATCCGCGGCACCCCGTAGGTGTCCGCCTGGCGCCACACGGTCTCGGACTGGGGCTCGACGCCGCCCACCGCGCAGAAGACCGCGCAGGCGCCGTCGAGCACGCGAAGACTGCGCTCGACCTCGACCGTGAAGTCGACGTGGCCCGGCGTGTCGATGATCTGGATGCGGTGATCCTTCCAGAAGCAGGTCGTCGCGGCGGACGTGATCGTGATGCCGCGCTCCTGTTCCTGGACCATCCAGTCCATGGTGGCCGCGCCCTCGTGCACCTCGCCGATCTTGTGCGTCTTTCCTGTGTAGAACAGGATGCGCTCGGTCGTCGTCGTCTTGCCCGCGTCGATGTGGGCCATGATGCCGATGTTGCGCGTCTTATCCAGTGGGAAACGCTTTGCCATGATGTGCTTGCTCAGTCCTTCGATGTGGTGACGGGACTCGTGCTTACCAGCGGTAGTGCGAGAAGGCCCGGTTCGACTCGGCCATCTTGAAGAGGTCCTCGCGACGCTTCACGGAGGCGCCCGTGCTGTTGGCCGCGTCCATGATCTCGCTCGCCAGGCGCTCGGCCATGGTCTTCTCGCGGCGCTTGCGCGCGAAGCCGACGATCCACCTGATGGCAAGGGTCGTCGCGCGACGAGAGTTCACTTCGATGGGCACCTGGTACGTCGCGCCGCCGACTCGCTTGGGCCGCACCTCGAGGGCCGGACGGACGTTGTCCATGGCCTTCTTGAAGGTCGCGAGCGGGTCCGAGGCGGTCTTGCTCTCGATGATGTCGAACGCGCTGTAGACCGCGCGCTCGGCGACGGACTTCTTGCCGTCCCAAAGGACCTTGTTGATGAGCTGCGTCACGAGCCGGTTGTTGTAGACAGAATCCGGCTGGACCTCGCGTCGGGCTGCAGGTGCGCGCCTCGGCATCTTCTTCCTCTCCTCTCCGCACGGAACGCACGCCGCGGATCGCGACGCGCGTCTCGAGGGTGTCCTTGGTCCTACTTGGGCTTCTTGGCGCCGTACCGACTGCGTGCCTGCATGCGGTTGCTCACCGCGGCACAGTCGAGCGCGGCCCTGATGATCTTGTAGCGGACTCCCGGAAGGTCCTTCACGCGACCGCCACGCACGAGCACGATCGAGTGCTCCTGCAGGTTGTGCCCGATCCCCGGGATGTAGGCCGTGACCTCGATCCCGTTGGTCAGACGCACGCGGGCGACCTTGCGCAGCGCCGAGTTCGGCTTCTTGGGCGTGGTCGTGTAGACGCGTGTACAGACGCCGCGCTTCTGCGGATTGCCCTTCAGGGCCGGGGTCTTGCTCTTCCCCGCCACCTTCGCGCGGCCCTTGCGGACCAGCTGGTTGATCGTCGGCAACTTCCGTCTCCTTCTTCGCTCCTGCAGTCCCGCTCAGCAAGCGGTCCTCCCACGGACACGCCTGTGCGACGCGACCGCCTTGAGTCACAAGGTGGGACTCTACCAAGGCCCGGACTGCCTGTCAATGAGGCAACGCCCCCGGGCGTGTCTATCTCGCCGGGACCCGGACCTTCCCGCCTTTGCAGCCGTCCGCCTTCAGCGGACGAGCGAGGGGGCGGGCCGGCCCGAGCCGGCCCGCCCCCTCGCTTCGATCTGATCGACGCCTACTCGGCGAGCTTCGCGTGCTGGCCGCAGTAGTCGGAACCTTCGCGCGCCTTCTTCGGGCAGGGCTTGCCGTTCTTCATGACAGCTTTGCACAGGCCATCGGTCGCCGTCAGGCCTTCGTGAGTGCGGCAGTAGCGACTGCCGGCGAGCGCCTTGTTGCGACAGCGGGCACCGGTGCCTGTCGTGGCGAGACAGCGGTCCTCGTCGTCCTCGGCAGCGACGATGATCTCGTCGGGGCGCTCCTCGGGCAGCACGAGGTCAGCGGCCACGTCCTCTTCGAGGACCGGCATGACGGCGCCCACATCGAAGAACTCGAGGTTGGACGTGTCGAGCCCCTCGAAGAAGGAGGTCGCCTGCTCAGGCGTGAGACCACCCTGCTCCACGAGGTCGCTGGGCGACGGGAGCATCGCCTCGAGCTCCTTGAGTTCCTCCGGCGCGAAGTCGGGCAGCGCTCCGCGGGTCTCCTCCGAGTTCCACTCCGCGGACTGTCCCTTGTAGGTGAGCCGCACCGAGCGATACCGGCGCATGCCGGTCGCCGCGGGGATGAGCTTCCCGATGATGACGTTCTCCTTGAGTCCCAGCAGGTTGTCCTCTTTGCCCGCGATCGCCGCATCCGTGAGCACTCGGGTCGTCTCCTGGAAGGAAGCGGCTGACAGATACGAGTCGGTGGCCAGGGACGCCTTCGTGATACCGAGAAGCACAGCCTCGGCCATCGCCGGCTCCGAACCTTCGGTGGTCACGCGATCGTTCTCTTCAGCGAACACGAAACGGTCGACCAGCTGGCCCGGGAGGAAGTCGGTGTCGCCCGCGTCCAGCACTGTGAGCTTGCGCATCATCTGGCGCGCGATCACTTCGATGTGCTTGTCGTTGATGTCGACACCCTGTGACGCGTACACGTCCTGCACTTCGGCGACGATGTAGCGCAGCACGTCGGTCTCGCCGCGAAGGATGAGAAGGTCGTGCGGGTTGACCGAGCCCTCGGTCAACTGCTGCCCGGCGATCACCTGGATGCCGTCGCCGACCCCCGGCCGCAGACGCGCGCGCCGCGAGATCGTGTAGCTCTTCTCGTGTTCCTTGTCGTCGGTCACAACGAGCTTCCGGACCTTGTCGGCATCCTCGATGTGCAGCGTGCCCGAGATCTCGGACAGGATCGCCTGGCCCTTGGGGCGCCGCGCTTCGAAGAGCTCCTGCACACGCGGCAGGCCGTGGGTGATGTCCTCCCCGGCGACGCCACCGGTGTGGAACGTGCGCATGGTGAGCTGGGTGCCCGGCTCGCCGATGGACTGGGCGGCGATGATCCCGACGGCCGTACCGATGTCGACCGGCCGACTCGAGGCAAGGTCCCAGCCGTAGCAGCGCTGGCACACGCCGTACTTCGCACGACAGGTCATGACAGCACCGACGTCGACCGCCACGATCCCGGCGTCGCGCCACGCTTCCAACTCGGCGTCCGAGGCGACGTAGTCGCCGGCCTCCTTGAGCGTCTTGCGGTTCTTGGGGTCCTTCACGGGACGCAACAGGCAGCGACCGACGAGATTGTGGTCGACGCGATCGGGGATCTTGGGGTCGACGATCGGGAAGGACACGCCCTGGTCCGTCCCGCAGTCCGCCTCACGGACGATGACGTCCTGAGCGACATCGACCAGGCGTCGAGTGAGGTAGCCGGAGTCCGCGGTACGGAGGGCGGTGTCGGCGAGACCCTTGCGGGCGCCATGGGTGGAGATGAAGTACTCGAGGACCGAGAGGCCCTCCCGGAAGTTGGCCTTGATGGGCCGGTCGAGGATCTCGCCCTTGGGGTTGGCCATGAGACCGCGCATCCCGGCGAGCTGGCGGATCTGCTTGATGTTACCGCGGGCTCCCGAGTACGCCATCATGTAGACGGGGTTGAACTTGTCGAAGTTGCGGGCCATCGCCTCACCGACTTCCTCGGTGGTGGCGGTCCACACATCCACGATCTGACGGTGGCGCTCGTCGTGCGTGATGAGCCCGCGGTCGTACTGCTTCTCGATGTCCGCGACCTTGACGTCGCCCGCATCGAGCAGCGACTGCTTCTCCGGCGGCACGACCACGTCGTAGACGGAGACGGTGATGCCGGCGCGCGTGGCGTAGTGGAAGCCCAGACGCTTGATCTCATCGAGGACGTGGGCCATCGCGGTGGTCGAGTAGCGGCTGCAACAGTCCTCGACGATGCGGGAGATGCCCTTCTTGTCGACCTCGCGGTTGATGTAGGGATAGTCGTCGGGCAGAGACCTGTTGAACGTGATGCGACCGACGGTGGTGTCGAGCCGCTCGCCCAGGTGGCGGTCACGCGACTGCACCCGGCCGTCTTCGTCGATGTACTCCTCGGTGACCTCGCGGTCCAGCCGCACCCGGATGCGCGCCTGCAGATCCACCGCACGGTTGTCGTAGGCGAGGATGGCCTCCCTGTCGGAGGAGAACGCCATGCCCTCTCCCTCGACGCCGTCACGATCGGCCGTGAGGTAGTAGACGCCCATGACCATGTCCTGCGTCGGCGTCGCGAGCGGACGTCCGTGTGCGGGCGACTTGATGTTGTTGACGGAAAGCATGAGGATGCGCGCCTCGGACTGGGCCTCGGCGGACAGCGGCAGGTGCACCGCCATCTGGTCGCCGTCGAAGTCCGCGTTGAAGGCCGTACACACGAGCGGGTGCAGGCGGATGGCCTTGCCCTCCACGAGCACCGGCTCGAAGGCCTGGATCCCCAGACGATGCAGCGTCGGTGCGCGGTTGAGCAGGACGGGATGGTCGGCGATGACCTCCTCGAGCACGTCCCAGACGATGGGCCGCTGACGATCGACCATGCGCTTCGCGCTCTTGATGTTCTGGGCCTGGTCCAGGTCCACGAGCCGCTTCATCACGAACGGCTTGAAGAGCTCGAGCGCCATCACCTTCGGCAGGCCGCACTGGTGCAGCTTGAGCTCGGGACCGACGACGATCACGGAGCGGCCCGAGTAGTCGACGCGCTTGCCGAGCAGGTTCTGACGGAACCGGCCCTGCTTGCCCTTGAGCATGTCGGACATCGACTTGAGCGGGCGGTTGCCGGGGCCCGTCACCGGGCGGCCGCGACGGCCATTGTCGAAGAGCGCGTCCACGGCCTCCTGGAGCATGCGCTTCTCGTTGTTCACGATGATCTCGGGCGCGCCCAGGTCGAGCAGCCGCTTGAGGCGGTTGTTGCGGTTGATCACCCGTCGGTACAGGTCGTTCAGGTCCGACGTGGCGAAACGCCCTCCGTCGAGCTGCACCATCGGGCGCAGGTCCGGCGGTATGACCGGGATCGCCTCGAGGATCATCCACTCCGGACGGTTCTTGGAGGACTTGAACGCCGCGACGACCTTCAGCCTCTTGATGGCCTTCTGACGCTTCTGACCTTTGCCGTCGCGGATCTGCTCGCGCAGCTCTTCTGCCAGGACCTCGAGATCCACGCGCTCCAGAAGGTCCTTGATCGCTTCGGCGCCCATGCCGCCACGGAAGTAGTTCCCGTAGCGGGTCTTCATCTCGCGATAGAGGGTCTCGTCGGAGATCAGACCCTTGGGCGACAGCTTCTGGAAGGCCTCGTAGGCCTCCCGCATGAGCTCCCGTCGGTCCTCGTACTCCTCGTCGAGGTCGCTGATGTCACGCTTGACCTCGGTCTCGATGCGCTTGATCTGGTCGGCGATCGGGACGCCCTCGTCCATCTCCTCGCCGACATCGGGCTCGACCTCTCCGCGCAGCACCGCGATCCGGCGGTCACGCTCTTCCTCGAGGGCGGCCACCTCGGCCGACTTCTCACCGTCGAGGTTCGCCAGGTCGGTGTCCAACTCGTCCTTGAGGAGCTGGAGATCCGTCTCGCGGTCCTCGTCGTGCACCGAGGTGATGATGTAGCTCGCGAAGTACAGGACCTTCTCGAGATCCTTTGGGGCGATGTCCAGCAGATAGCCCAGACGGCTCGGCACGCCCTTGAAGTACCAGATATGGCTCACGGGAGCCGCGAGTTCGATGTGGCCCATCCGCTCGCGGCGCACCTTGGCGCGAGTGACCTCGACGCCGCACCTCTCGCAGATGATCCCCTTGAACCGGACGCGCTTGTACTTCCCGCAATAGCACTCCCAGTCCTTGGTAGGACCGAAGATCCTCTCGCAGAAGAGCCCGTCCTTCTCTGGCTTCAGCGTGCGGTAGTTGATGGTCTCAGGCTTCTTGACCTCGCCGCGGGACCACTGACGGATCCGCTCGGAAGACGCGAGGCCTATCCTCAGCCGATCGAAGTTGTTGACGTCGACGTCGAGCAACTTTGGACTCCTCCTTGGCTCGAGCCCGTCCGGCGCGCGCTCCCGGGCAGGGCCGATTCACATGCGACGTGCGAGACCGGTGCTATTCCTTCGCCTCTGGTTCCGGTTCCGTGAGGATGTCCACGGGCACCACGAGGTCCTCCTCTTCGAGCTCCGGCAGCTCCGCAAGCTCTTCCTCAAGACCCGGCGTCTCGCCGAGCCCGGTGAGGTCGAGCCCGAGCTCCTCGGCCGTCTTGAAGATGTCCTCTTCCTCTTCCTTGAGTTCGATCTGCTCGCCCGACTCCGAGACGATCTCGACGTCCAGGCACAGCGACTGCATCTCTCTCATGAGGACCTTGAAGGACTCGGGGATCCCCGGCTCCGGGATGTTCTCGCCCTTGACGATGGCCTCGTAGGCCTTCACTCGACCGACCACGTCGTCCGACTTGATCGTCAGGATCTCCTGCAGGACGTAAGCGGCGCCATAGGCGTAGAGCGCCCAGACTTCCATCTCGCCGAACCGCTGGCCACCGAACTGGGCCTTGCCGCCGAGAGGCTGCTGGGTGATGAGCGAGTACGGTCCGGTGGAACGGGCGTGGATCTTGTCGTCGACCAGATGGAGCAGCTTGAGGATGTAGATCTGCCCGACGGTGACGTCTTCGCGGAACGGCTCGCCGGTGCGCCCGTCGTAGAGCCGGGCCTTGCCTGTGCGCCGAACACTGGGGACCATCTCCGGGGCGACCTTGTTGCCGTAGCGGTCCTTGGCGCGAAGGAGAACGTTGCGGTCGGAGGCCTCGAGTACATCCTCGATCTCCGCCTCGCGGGCGCCGTCGAAGACCGGGGTCGCGCAGTAGATGTTGCCGTCGACGGCGGTCTTCTGCTTCTCATCGTCAGACCAGCCCACAAAGGCGGCCCAGCCGAGGTGCGTCTCGAGCAGCTGTCCGATGTTCATCCGGCTCGGCACGCCGAGAGGGTTGAGGATGATGTCGACGGGTCGCCCATCGGCGAGGAACGGCATGTCCTCGACCGGCAGGATCTTGGAGATGACACCCTTGTTGCCGTGGCGACCGGCGAGCTTGTCGCCCTCGTTGATCTTGCGCTTCTGCGCGACGTAGACGCGAACGAGCTCGTTCACGCCGGGCGACAGGTCGTCGCCGGCCTCGCGACTGAACTTCTGGACGGAGATGACCCGCCCGGTCTCGCCGTGGGGCACCTTGAGGGAGGTGTCGCGCACCTCGCGCGCCTTCTCGCCGAAGATCGCACGAAGCAGGCGCTCCTCCGCCGTGAGCTCGGTCTCCCCCTTCGGGGTGACCTTGCCCACAAGGACGTCGCCCGGGAAGACCTCGGCGCCGACACGGATGATGCCGTCCTCATCGAGATTGCCGAGGACGTCTTCGGCGACGTTCGGGATCTCGCGCGTGATCTCCTCGGGGCCGAGCTTCGTGTCACGGGCCTCCACCTCGTACTCCTCGATGTGGATCGAGGTGAGGAGGTCCTCCTTCACGATGCGCTCCGAGAGGATGATCGCGTCCTCGTAGTTGTAGCCCTCCCACGGCATGAAGGCGACGAGCAGGTTGGTGCCCAGAGCAAGCTCGCCCATCTCGGTGGAAGGGCCGTCGGCGAGGACGTCGTCGACGTTGACCGTGCTGCCGATCTCCACGACCGGACGGTGGTTGATGCAGGTGCCCTGGTTGGAGCGCTGGAACTTCGGCAGGGGGTACTCATCGAGTGCACCGTCATCGGCGCGCACCGAGACCATGTGGCTGTCGACACGCTCGACGACGCCCGGGCGCTTCGCGCGAACGATCTCGCCGGTGTCCACGACCGAGCGGTGCTCCATACCGGTGCCGATCAGCGGCGCCTTCGGGCGAAGGAGCGGCACCGCCTGACGCTGCATGTTGGAGCCCATGAGCGCGCGGTTCGCGTCGTCGTGCTCGAGGAACGGGATCAGCGCCGTGGCGACCGACACCATCTGCCTCGGGGAGACGTCCATGTACTGCACGTCCTCCGGATGGACCTCTTCCGGGTCGCCGCCCTTGAGTCTGCAGAGCACGCGAGGTCGCTCGAAGATGCCCGTCTTCGCATCGAACAACTCGTTCGCCTGCGCGATGACGTAGCGGTCCTCCTGGTCGGCGGTCAGGTACTCGATCTGCGTCGTGACCTTGCCGCCCTTGACCTGGCGGTAGGGCGTCTCGATGAAGCCGTAGGGGTTGATGCGGGCGAACGTGGCGAGCGAGCCGATGAGACCGATGTTCGGACCCTCGGGAGTCTCGATCGGACACATGCGACCGTAGTGGCTCGGATGCACGTCGCGGACCTCGAAGCCGGCGCGCTCGCGGGACAGGCCGCCGGGCCCGAGGGCCGAGAGGCGGCGCTTGTGTGTGAGACCTGCGAGCGGATTCGTCTGGTCCATGAACTGCGACAGCTGGCTGGACCCGAAGAACTCCTTGATCGCGGCCACGATCGGCCGGATGTTGATCAGGGACTGCGGCGTGATCTGCTCGACGTCCTGCGTCGTCATCCGCTCACGGACCACGCGCTCCATGCGTGCGAGCCCGATCCGGAACTGGTTCTGGATGAGTTCTCCGACGCTGCGAACGCGGCGGTTCCCGAAATGGTCGATGTCGTCGATCGCGTAGCCGTCAGTGCCTGACCACAGGTGGACCAGGTAGCGCACGGCGGCGAGCACGTCCTCGCTGGTGAGCGTGGACTGGCTGATCGGCAGCTTCAGGTCGAGCTTCGTGTTCACCTTGTAGCGCCCGACCTTCGCGAGGTCGTAGCGCTGCGGGTTGAAGAAGAGCCCGTCGAGAAGGGACCGGGCGGACTCCACGGTGGGAGGTTCGCCGGGACGGAGGCGCTTGTAGATCTCGATCAGCGCCTCTTCGCGGTTCTCGGTGTAGTCCTTCTCGAGCGTGCGCTTGATGCACTCGGCGTCGCCGAACAGCTCGAGGATGTCCTCGCGCGTCTCAGCGATGCCCAGCGCCTTCAGGAGCACCGTGACCGGCTGCTTGCGCTTGCGGTCGACTCTCACCGACACGACGTCACGCCGGTCGGTCTCGAGCTCCAGCCACGCGCCTCGAGCCGGGATGACCTTGGTCGTGTAGATCGACTTGTCCGAGGTCTTATCCCGCTCCTCGGAGTAGTAGACGCCGGGTGAACGCACGAGTTGTGAGACCACAACCCGCTCTGTCCCGTTGATGACGAAGGTGCCGCGATCGGTCATGAGCGGGAAGTCGCCCATGAAGACCTGCTGCTCCTTCATCTCACCGGTGTCCCTGTTGACGAACGAGACGTCGACGAACAGGGGCGCCTGGTAGGACATGTCCTTCTCTTTGCACTCCTCGACGGAGTACTTGGGATCGCCGAACTCGTGCGCGCCGAACTCAACAGCGAGGTTGCCTGTGAAGTCTTCGATCGGCGATATGTCGTGGAAGGTCTCTTTGAGCCCCTCTTCGAGGAACCACTTGAAACTGTCCCGCTGCAGAGCGATAAGATTGGGGACGTCGAGCACCTCTGGGATCTTCGCAAAGGTGCGCCGCTGGCGAAGGCCAGCCTGGACAACGCGGGATGTGGCTCCACGGGTCACCAGGGTGATTCCTCCTCCGGTCGTGGGGCTTACAGGCACGGGGTGGCAAACCGCCAGTTTATGTGAGCGCTTCCGGCGGGTCAAGGCCAGCGCCGCTTCTATTCCCACTCGCGTCGAAATGTCAGCTGCGCCGATGGTGCTGCCGCACCGCGGATCGCGGTGCGGCCGGTGCCGACGAAGGGGCTGGAGGCGTTCCCGCCCCCGGCCCCTTCGCGGGTCGAGCCGAAGAACCTACTTGAGTTCGGCGGTAGCGCCAGCCTCTTCGAGCTTCGCCTTCGCCTTGTCGGCGTCCTCCTTGGTCGCGCCCTGGAGGACGGCGACCGGATCGGACTCGACGAGGTCCTTGGCCTCCTTGAGGCCCAGACCTGAGACGATCTCGCGCACGACCTTGATCACGGAGATCTTGTTCGCGCCGATGTCGCTCAGCATGACGTCGAAGCTGTCCTTCTCCTCGGCCGGGGCGGCCTCGGCGGCGCCGGCGGCGGCAACAGCCACAGGAGCGGCAGCGGAGACGCCGAACGTGTCCTCGATACCCTTCACCAGCTCGGAGAGCTGCAGCGCCGGCATCTCCTTGATCGCGTCAAGGATCTCTTCAGTCGTGAGTGCCATGTCAGGTGACTCCTCTTCATCTGGATCGGGCGCGCGCTGGGCGACACCCGTCTGTACCGGTCGGTGTGAGGTCGCCTATGCGGCCTTCTGGTCGGCGACGGCCTGCAGGACTCGTGCGAGACCGGCGGCCGGAGCGGAGAGTACGCGAGCCAGTCCGGCGAGCGGCATCGCCAGCGAGCCGGCGAGCTTCGAGAGCAGTTCGTCGCGGGTCGGCAGAGCCGCGAGTGCCTTGATCATGGTCGCGTCGGCGATGCTGCGTTCGATGAAGCCGCCCTTCACCTCGAGCGTCTTGTGCTCTTTGGCGAAGTCCATGAGCGTCTTGGACGGCGCGACAGGGTCGCCGCTGCTGAACAGGAAGGCGGTCGGACCTTCAAGCAGATCGCCCAGATCGGGCAGAGCGAGCTCCCGCATGGCGATCTGGGTGAGGGTGTTCTTGTACACCTTCATCTCCACGCCCGCGTCGCGAAGCTTCACACGGAGCGACTGCATCTCCTTCACGGTCAGCCCGCGGTAGTCCGCAAGTATGACCGTGCCGGAATGCGAGAACCGCTCCTTGATCTCCGCAACGGATTCAAGTTTCTCGGCGTTCGGCATCTGTTCTTCCCTCCCTTCGCGTGCGACCCGGCTTCGGCTCCGATCCCGATCGGACCGGTGGAGGAGCGTCAGTGCCGCGCCGCTGAACGGGGCGCGGCACGAAAATGGCCTCCGCCGGTGATCCGGCGGAGGCCACGTGACGTATCGTCGTCGCGGGACCCATGATCCCAGGTCCCGTAGGCATCCACCTCGGCGGGCAGCGGGTCTTCCCCGCTCTTAGGCCCGGGCGTTGACCCGGGCGCCTGCTGTCTTCGGCAGCATCAGTCGGTATCGCGTTGTCAAGACGTGCGTCGCACAGACTAACACCCGGGCCGGGCACGGACAAGAGCGCTCACTCGTCGAGCAGGCTGCGCGTCCGGGCGGTGTCGACCTTGATCCCCGGCCCCATGGTCGTGGACACGGTGATCGACTTGAGGTACTTGCCCTTGGCCGAAGACGGCTTCGCTCGAAGTATCTCGTCGAGCACGGAGCCGTAGTTCTCGACGAGATCGGCTGTGTCGAATGAGACCTTGCCGATCCCCACGTGGGCGATGCCGAACTTGTCCGCGCGGTACTCGACCTTGCCGGCCTTCAACTCCTTGACCACTCGACCCACGTCGTTGGTCACGGTACCGAGCTTCGGGTTCGGCATCAGGCCGCGCGTCCCGAGGATGCGCCCGAGACGGCCCACCTTCGCCATCATGTCGGGAGTCGCGACGGTCGCGTCGAAGTCGAGGAAGCCGCCGTTGATCTTCTCGACAAGATCGTCGTCACCGACGACATCCGCTCCGGCTGCCTCCGCCTCGCGCGCCTTGTCGCCGGATGCGAACACGGCGACGCGAACGGTCTTGCCCGTCCCGTTCGGCAGCGACACTGAGCCGCGGACCTGCTGGTCCGCCTGCCGGGTGTCGATGCCCATCCGGAAATGGACCTCGACGGTCTCATCGAACTTCGCGGGAGCGACCTTCTGCGCCAGCGCGATCGCGGCGAGCGGGGTCATGAGGGCTTCGGGGTCGACCTGGGTGCGCGCCTCTTTGAGCTTCTTGCCGACTCTCATCGGCCACCTCCTGTGGTAAGCGGGCCTACCCGGCCCTCCCACGCCATCAGTCCCAGCCGCGCGCCGTATCGGGGCGCGGCGTCGAGCCGTTCCTAGTCCTGGACCGTGATCCCCATCGAACGAGCGGTCCCCGCGATGATCCTCATCGCGGATTCGACATCGTTCGCGTTGAGGTCGGGCATCTTGGTCTCGGCGATCTGCCTCACCTGGTCGCTCGTCACCGACGCGACCTTCACGCGATTGGGCGCGCCCGAGCCGCTCTCGATGCCCGCGGCGGCCTTGAGCAGCACGGCCGCCGGCGGCGTCTTCGTGATGAAGGTGAAGGAGCGGTCCTCGTAGACCGTGATCTCGACCGGCGTGATCGTGCCCATCTGCGCCTGCGTCTGGGCGTTGAACGCCTGGCAGAACTGCATGATGTTCACCTGGTGCTGGCCGAGCGCCGGACCGACCGGGGGGGCCGGGTTGGCCTGACCCGCCGGTATCTGGAGCTTGATGAAGCCTGCGACCTTCTTCGCCATCTTCTTCCCTCTATCGTCCTCGTTGCGGTGCACGCGATCGTACACCGGTCCATTTCATCCTGGGTCGAACGCGAGTCCGAGAAGCCCGGCGAGGCATCACTCCCGCCGGCGGCCCGCTCATGTCAAAGCTTGGCTACCTGGTCGAATCCGAGCTCGACGGGCGTCTCGCGCCCGAAGATCGACACCATGACCCTGATCTTGCCCTGGTCCGCGTTCACCTCGGAGACAGTGCCGTCGAACTCCGCGAGAGGACCGGACGTGACCTTGACCGCCATCCCTTCGTGGAGCTCCGTGAACGACTTCGGCTTCGCCCCGGCGATGCCGCCGCTCCCCTGGACGCGCTTGACCTCGTCGCGCGAGAGCGGCACGGGCTTGCCCTGACTCCCGACGAACCCCGTGACGCCGGGGGTGTTGCGAACGACGTACCAGGAGTCATCATCGAGCTGCATCTCAACGAGGATGTAGCCGGGGAAGACCTTCTTGTCCGAGGTGACCTTCTTGCCACCCTGCTTGATCTCCGTGACGGTCTCCTTAGGGATGAAGACGTCGAAGATCTTGTGGGCCATGCTCATCGATTCGATCCGGTGCTCGAGGTTGGTCTTCACCTTGTTCTCGTAGCCCGAGTATGTGTGGATCACGTACCAGCGCTTCGCCACGACCTCAGCCTCCGACGCGCGCGAGCGCGGTCGTGAGAGCGGATGACGCGTAGTCGAGAACGAAGACGAGGACGATGAAGATGAAGAGCGTCCCGACGACGATCCACGTCGAGTTCAGCGCGTCCTGGCGGGTGGGCCACACGACGCGCCGGAACTCCGCGCGCACGTCGTTGAGGTAGCGCAGGAAGCGCTGCCACACCCCGGTCTTCGACGCCTTCGCGCTGGCTTGCGCCATCTTGGTCCAACCGTCCTCTCTGATGCGGCAGGAATCGCCGCGGTATCGCGTCGCGATGCGGGTCTCGCCGTCTGGGACCGACGGCCCGAGTGATGTCGGTGGCAGGCCAGGAGGGACTCGAACCCCCAACATCCGGTTTTGGAGACCGGCGCTCTAACCAATTGGAGCTACTGGCCTATGACCCGACTCCCCGCGCGGGAGCACACGGCCGACACGCCGCAGTCTACCTCGTCTCCCTGTGGACCGTATGGCAGCGGCACCATTTGCAATACTTCTTGTACTCGATGCGCTCAGGGTTGTTCTGCTTGTTCTTCTTTGTCGTGTAGTTCCGCCGCTTGCACTCGGTGCATGCCAGCGTCACGAGGGTCCTCATCGCGTGTCGCTTCCTCCCGGTGGTCCTTCTCCCGCGGGCACGCATGCGGGGCGGGCCGGCGACGGTAGGGTAATCTACCACCGGCTTTCGAAGGGTGTCAAACCGCTTCGGCGACCAGTGAGGGGGCTCCGGCCGCCTGATGGGCGCCCGGCCCCCTCACTGAAACGCCGCTGACCGTGCCTACTTGATGATCTTCACCACGCGGCCGGAACCGACGGTGCGGCCGCCCTCGCGGATGGCGAAACGCAGACCTTCTTCCATCGCGATCGGGTTGAT
>CAIKZH010000151.1 GCA_903831865.1 uncultured Coriobacteriia bacterium | reverse complement strand
GGTCCCCCTCGAGCGAGGCCCGGCGCGCATCGAGTTCGACCACGTCTCCTTCGCCTATCCGACGGCCGAAGAGATATCGCTCGCGTCTCTCGAGTCGATCGCGGCCGAGGAGCGGTCGGTCTCGACGACGGTGCTGCACGACATCTCCTTCACCGTGGAACCGGGTCAGCTTGTGGCGCTCGTGGGGCCATCGGGCGCGGGCAAGACGACCATCAGCCACCTGGTGCCCCGTCTGTACGATGCGAGCGCCGGCGCGGTCCGCATCAACGGTGTCGACGTGCGCGAGGCCACGCTCGACTCGCTTCACGACCTGGTGGGCGTGGTGACCCAGGATGCACACATGTTCCACGACACCGTGCGGGCGAACCTTCTGTATGCGCGACCGGACGCCACTCAGGAGGAGCTCGTCGCGGCCGCCACGGCCGCGCGCATCATGCCGCTCATCGAGTCCCTGCCGGATGGGTTCGACACCCTTGTGGGCGAGCGGGGCTACCGGCTCTCCGGTGGCGAGAAGCAGAGGCTGGCGATCGCACGATTGCTGCTCAAGGCGCCGGACATCGTCGTCCTCGACGAGGCCACCGCGCATCTCGACTCGGAATCCGAGCAGGCGGTGCAACACGCACTCGAGGCCGCGCTGACCGGCCGCACGTCGCTGGTCATCGCGCACCGCCTCTCGACCATCCGCGGCGCGGACCGCATCATCGTGATCGACGATGGCCGTGTCGTGGAGAGCGGACCGCATGCCGAGTTGCTGGCGGCCGGCGGCCTCTACGCGCAGCTCTACTGGACGCAGTACGCCAAGGGCGAGCAGCCACCTGACGGCGCTCTCGCGCCGACGGGGGCGTGACCGGGCCCGAGTCTCACAGCGAGCGAGTCGGCCGAGGAAGACAGGCGCACCGTGGCCGCGGGGAGTCCGCTCCCGCGCCAGCAGACTCCCCACCTCCCGCCCGTCTGCTCCACGCGGCGTTCGTCGCGAAGTGCTCAACAGTCGTCGAGCGCAGGCCGACACAACGTTCTGGAGCACCGCGCGCGGCCGGGCGGTCGCAGCGCGCACTCGAGCCCGCCTCCGCGGAGCTCAAGAGCCGTCGTTCCTGAGCTGGAAGAGGTGGGGGTCCGTGCGCCGTCTGATCAGTGTCTTCCCGGCACTTCTCGCGGCTTTCGCCGTCACGCTGCTGGCAGCGCTGCCAGCCTTGGCGATCGTCCCGATCGTGCCCACCACGATAGGCGACCCGAGCTTTCAGCAGGGTCCACCGGCGATCTCCGGCGACCGCCTGCTGTGGGAGGACGACCTGGGAGAGACCGGAGCGTGGCGAGTGCTCACCTGGGCGCCGGGCCAGATCGACCCCACGATGATGGACGAGTTCGCTCCGCCCGCAGACTCGGGCTTCTCTCCGCAGCAGCCCGCAACGGGCTACGCGATCTCAGGGGACCGGCTCGCGTGGCTGGACTTCGACGGCGACTACTGGCAGGTCTACACGTGGAAGACCGGGCAGGACGACCCGCTGCAGCTGACCAACACCAAATACGACAACACAGGTGTGCAGGTCTCCGGCGACCGCCTGGTCTGGGAGGCCGACCCCACCGGCTCCGGCAATGACCAGATCTACACCTGGAAGGCCGGCGACAGCTCTCCGACGCGAGTCACCCACAACGGCCTGTACAACACGCAGCCTGAAGTATCTGGCGACCGGATCGCGTGGCAGGCGATCCACGCCGACCAGTCGGACGAGACGACCTATCCCGTCTACACGTGGAAGGCCGGCGACAGCACGCCCACCGCGTTGCCGGGTGGCAGCGACATGTCCGACTCGGTGCAGATCTCCGGCGACCGCGTCGTGTGGCTCGACCCCCAGGGCGTGGTGACCTGCCCGGGTTCAAGGGGTCGTCGCAACGCTGGCTTGTATTGCGGAGCGTAGCAGGTCATCGAATGCTTCTGCCGGCGTTCTCCAGCTGAGGGTCTTGCGGGGCCGGCTATTGAGAGTGGCAGCGACGGCGGCGAGCTCCT
>CAIKZH010000150.1 GCA_903831865.1 uncultured Coriobacteriia bacterium | reverse complement strand
TGTCGTCGCCATCGACGACCCACCACGGCGAGTCCTTGGTGTCGGTGTACTTGAACATCTCGTCCTTCGCGCGGGAGTACTCCTCCCAGCGGTCACGCCCGTCCAGGTCCATCTGCGAGAACTTCCAGCGCTTCATCGGATCGTCCAGGCGCGCCTGGAAACGGCGGTCCTGTTCCTCGTCGGAGACCGAGAACCAGTACTTCGCGAGGGTGACTCCTGAGCGGATCAGCATGCGCTCGAAGTCGGGGCAGTCGCGGAAGAACTCGCTCACCTGCTCCTCGGTGCAGAACCCCATGACCCGCTCGACACCGGCACGGTTGTACCAGGAGCGGTCGAAGAGGACGACCTCGCCCGCGGCCGGCAGCAGCGAGACATAGCGCTGGAAGTACCACTGCGTCTCTTCCCGGTCCGTGGGCGCAGGCAGCGCCTCCACCCTGACGACGCGTGGATTGAGCACCTCGGTGATGCGCTTGATGACGCCGCCCTTACCTGCCGCGTCGCGTCCCTCGAAGACCACCACGACCTTCAGGCCCTCCTGGCGAACCCACTCCTGGAACTTGACCAGTTCGAACTGCAGCTTGCCGAGTTCCTTCTCATAGGTCGCCAGATCCAGCTTCCGCGAGCCTCCGGCGTGCGACCTGGATCCGTGATGGCCACCGCTCATGTCCGCCCTCCGCCTCTCGGGTTCGCGACCCGCGGCGCATCGGTCAGCGCCGCGACCATCCGGTCGATGATCAGATCGAGTATCTCCATCGAGGTCGCCATGTTCATGCGGACAAAGCCCTCGCCGTGGACGCCGAAGTCGTTGCCGGACGAGAGCGCGACTCGAGCGTGCTCGAGCAGCCACGCTGCAGGATCCTCGCCGAGCGAGTAGTCGTGCACGTCGAGCCAGGCGAGATAGGTGGCGTCGGGCACAGTGAAGCCGACCTGGGGGAGTTCGGTCGACAGTCGCGCCGCCACATGGTCGCGCGCCTCGGTCAGGTACTGGCGCGTCGTGCCGAGCCAGGGCTCACCGCGAGTCCAGGCGGCGAGGGTCGCCTCCGCGCCCGGAGTGCCGACGGCACCCAGCACGTGCGGCGGGAGGTCGTTCATCTTCTTGCGCAGCGCAGCGTGGCCGACGTGCGCCACGGCGCAGTGGAGACCCGCCACGTTGAAGGCCTTGCTCGCCGCGGTCACAGTGACGGTGCGCCGGGCGGCGTCGTCGCTCACCAGCGCGAAGGGCACGTGGACGGCGCCCGGATGGACAAGGTCGCCCCATATCTCGTCGCTCAACACGAGAAGATCATGCCGCTCGGCGATCGAGGCGATCGCGGTGAGCTCGGACGCGTCGAACACGCGGCCTGTCGGATTGTGCGGATTGCAGAAGACGATCGCGCGTGTGCCCTCGTCGACGACGGAGGCGAGGCGCTCGGGGTCCAGCCGCCACCCGTCAGGGTCGAGCGGGCACTCGACCACACGCCGTCCGGTCCCTTCGATCGTGCTGAAGAAGGGCGGATACGTGGGAGTGAGCAGCACGACGCCGTCACCGGGCTCGGTACCCAGCCACAGTGACACGGCCATGCCCTGCATCACGTCGCAGAACAGACGAACGCACCTGGCATCCGGCTCCCAATCGTGCCGGCGGCTCTGCCACTGCGAGAACACCTCGGGCAGCCGGCTGGTCGCCAGCATGTTGTAGCCGAAATCGCCGCGCTGCACGAGCGCATCGACCGCATCCACGGTCACCGGGGCCGGGGGGAGATCCATGTCGGCCACCCAGGCCGGGATCACGTCGGAGGGATACCGGGTCCACTTGATGCACGTGAGCCCCCGAAGACGCTCCAGGTCGCTGAGGCCCTTCGAGCCCGCGCGGCCGCCGTCTTTCTCGATCGTCATTCCGATCGTCACCTCCTCGGAGACGCCCTGGGACTTCGGACCCTGTGAGCGGGCATACACGCCAAGGCGCGGCGGCGCTCTGTCCCACAGGGTACCCGTTGCTCCAGACTGTTGTCCGCGGCGTCAGGCGCATCACCGGTGACCGGCCCCACTGTCGGCGCGCACCGCTACACTGGCCACGCGGTCATCGTGCTCGGGGTCATGGCCGGTCGTCGAAGGGATGAGGAGTGTCCGGACACGCACGCGCCGCGGCCCTGCTCGCCCTGTGCCTGACTCTCGGCATCGTGACGGGATGCGGGCGCCAGGGTCTCTGGGTGCCGGTACCCGCCGGATGTCGGCCTGCAGGTGCAGGC
>CAIKZH010000149.1 GCA_903831865.1 uncultured Coriobacteriia bacterium | reverse complement strand
TGACGATGCTGCCGCCGTCCGCCGGGCTGGCGGGAGTGCGCGAGTTCGTTCTCGACACCGTCCAGGCGAGGGCGACGGGCGCGTGTCCGCCGCTGCTCGTCGGCGTGGCCGTCGGCGGCACGTTCGACACGGTCGCGGCGATGGCCAAGAAGGCGCTCCTGCGCCGGGTGGGCTCGCCGGCGTCCGACCCGCGCGCGGCCGCCTTCGAGCGTGAGCTCCTCGACGCGATCGACGCCACGGGCATCGGGCCTGCGGGACTCGGTGGCTCGACCACGGCTCTGGCAGTGCACCTGGTCACGGGCCCCTGTCACATCGCGGCGCTCCCGGTGGCCGTGAACCTGGGCTGCTGCGCCGTCCGGTCCGCGACCGTGGAGCTTCCATGACGCGGACGAAGCACGGGCAGGACGAGATCTCGGTCGGCGCGCCCGCGGCCGTTGAGACCGTGGAGCTCGCAGCGTCAGGCGGCTACAGGCGCATCTTCGTGAAGCCCGGCTTCCGCAACCTCTGGATCGGTCAGACGATCTCCGGGATCGGCGACTGGCTCATCGTGGGCCTGCTCATCGGACTCGTGGGCAAGCTCGCGCCGGGCTCGTCGATGGCGGTCGCGGGCATCATGATCGCCAAGATCGCGCCGTCGCTGCTGCTGGGCTCCGTGCTCGGCGTGCTCGTCGACCGCTTCGATCGCCGCCACATCATGATCGCCTGCGATGTCACGAACGGTGTGCTCGCCATCGGCCTGATCTTCACCGGGCAGCTCTGGCTGATCTACCTCATCGTCTTCCTGATGGAGATCTGCAACCTTCTGTTCGTACCGGCGAAGAACGCGCTCATCCCCGCACTCGTTGACCAGCGCGATCTGGCCTCCGCCAACGGGCTGTCCTACACCACGCAGCAGGCCTCGATGCTCATCGGCCTCCTGCTCTCCGGCGCCATCGTGGCGGTCTTCGTGAGCCTGGTGCGAGGGTTCGTGGCCGCCGGGGTGCCGTGGGTGTCGGCCGCGCTCGCCTCTGCGCCCGTGTACGGCTACCTCGTGGGAGAGCGCGCGGGCGTCGCGCTCGACGCGATCTCGTTCGCCGTGTCCGCGCTCCTCATCTTCAGCATCCACGTGCGGGCGAGGCCCCGGGCGACGACCGAGACGTTCCGACTGAGCATGCTGGGCAGCGACATCCGCGAGTCGTTCCAGACGCTGCGCAGCCACGGTGAGCTCCGCGCGATCCTCGTGAGCATCGGCTTCGCGATCCTGGGCGGGGGCGCGATCATCTCCGTGGGCCTCGTCTACATCCAGAGTCTGTCCGGGCCGATCCCCCTGCTCTCGCAGCTCCAGCACGTGATCCCGAGCCTTCGCACATTCGATGCGTTGAACACGCAGGCGTCGACCACCTTCATGCTGGCCTTCCTGGCGCTCGGCATGTTCCTCGGGGCGATCATCGTCCCGAAGCTCGCCGCGCGGCTCCCCCTGGAGGCGCTCTTCGTGAGTGCGGTCGCGCTGTTCGGCGTGTCGCTGCTGGGCTTCGCTCTGAGCAGTGTCTACTCGATCGCCAGCATCTTCGCGGTGGCGGCCGGGTTCTTCGTCGCGCAGGTGACCGTGGCGGGCAACACCTTCGTCTCCGAGACCGTCGAGGATGCGCTGCGAGGCCGCGTGTTCACCGCGCTGGAGTCCGTCCTGAGAGTCTCTCTGCTCGCGTCGATGCTGCTGATCGCTCCGCTGGGCGATCTGGTGAACAGGCTGGCGGGCCAGTACCTCTCCGCCACGGGACTCCATCTGTCCCTCACCGGACCTCGGGTCACACTCGTGTGCGCGGCGGTCATCGTCCTGGCCACGTCCGTCTATGCGTACGCCGCCGTCGACTGGAGAGGGAAACGCGGGACGGAGGCTGCGGCCGATGCGTGAGATCCGCCTCCCTGCCTCTCGCGAGGCGATCGCTCCGCTTCGCGTGGGCGATGAGGTCGTGCTCACCGGGACCGTGTTCACCGCCCGTGACGCGACGCACGTCCGCATCGTGGAGGCGCTAGAGCGCGACGGCGCCCTTCCACACGGCCTTGACGGCGCCACCCTGTTCTATGCCGGACCGACGCCACCGGCCGCGGGTCGCCCGGCCGGAGCCGTCGGACCCACGACGGCCAAGCGCATGGATGAGTGGACGCCGCGACTGCTGGAGGCCGGGATCGTCGCGACCATCGGCAAAGGCGCCCGCTCGCCGCGGGTGGTGGAGGCCTGCGCGAGGACCGGCTCGGTCTACTTCGCGGCCGTCGGAGGCGCCGCGGCGCTGCTCGCCCGCCGCGTCACAGCCATCGAGATGGTCGCGTGGCCGGAACTCGGGACGGAGGCGCTCACCTGCATGACCCTCGAGCGGTTCCCCGTCTCCGTGGCGATCGACAGCACCGGCCGCGATCTCTACGCCGAGGCGCGTTCGGAGTGGAGGCGCGGATGAGGGGGCTGTTCATCACCATCGAGGGCGGGGAGGGCGCGGGAAAGTCCACCCAGGCGACGCTCCTCGCCGATCGCTTGCGCGAGGCGGGCCACCACGTCTGCGAGACGCGCGAGCCCGGCGGCACGCCGGCCGGTGACCGCATCCGCGGGCTTCTGCTGGACCCCGCGGCTCGCGTGTCGCCGCTCGCGGAGCTCCTGCTCTACGAGGCGAGCCGCGCGCAACTCGTCGGCGAGGTGATCGCGCCGGCGCTGGAGCGCGGTGAGACCGTCGTGTGCGACCGCTTCTTCGACTCCACCACCGCCTACCAGGCGTACGGCCGAGGACTCGATCCGGAGACGGTCCGGGAGCTGAACCTGACGGCCACCTCAGGCCTGGTCCCGGACGCGACGGTACTGCTCGTCCATGATCTCGACGCGGGTCTGCTGCGCGCCACGCAAGGAGGCGCGGACCGGATCGAACTGGAGTCGAGGGACTTCCACTCGCTCGTGGCCGAGGGCTTCCGAACGGTCGCGGTCGCCGAGCCGGACCGCGTGGTCACCGTGGCGGGGACCGGGGCGCCGGAAGAAGTCGCGCGGAGGGTCTGGGACGCGCTGGCGTCGCTCCCGCCGTTGCGCGCGCGGCTCGGGAAGCCGCGCACTGCATGACAGCGTGTGTGTTCGACGACCTCGTGGGGCAGGAGCGCGTGGCGGAGTTCCTCCGCGGCACTGTCGAGTCCGAGAGCGTCTCGCACGCGTACCTGTTCGTGGGGCCGTCCGGGTCGGGCAAGCGCAGTGCCGCGCTGCGGCTCGCCTGCGCGCTGGTGTGCGACGACGGGGGGTGCGGCGTCTGCTCCGCCTGCACAAGGGTGAAACGCGGTGCGCATCCTGACGTCCGGGTGTTCGAGCCCACGGGCGCGGCAAGCTACCTCGTCGAGCAGATGCGCGACGAGATCGTCCCCGACGTGTGGCTCGCGCCAGCGGAGGCGCGAGCCAAGGTGTACGTGATCGAGCGTGCCGACGCGTTGGGCGAGTCGGCCGCCAACGCCTTCCTGAAGACTCTCGAAGAGCCGCCCCCCACCGTGACGTTCGTGCTGCTGGCCGAGGACTTCGACGCCGTGCTGCCGACGATCGTCTCGAGGTGCCAGGTGGTGCACTTCGTGACGATCCCACCCTCCCGCGCGGTCGCGCTGCTGGCCGAGCGGACGGGCGCCGGCGTCGAGGAGGCGGGGGCCGCGTTGGCCGCGTCGGCGGGCGTGCTGCCGCGCGCGCTGGAGTTCCTGCGCTCGCCGTCGCGCCGGGAAGCGCGTGAGCGCACGCTGCAGGCGCTGCGCGACCTGCCGACCATGGATGGACTCGACGTGCTCGTCTCGGCACGCGACCTGCTTCGTTCGGTGCGTGCGCCTCTCGACGAGTTGAAGGAGCGGCAGGAGGCGGAGCTCAAGGACCGCCTCGAGTTCATGGGCAAGGCCTCCGGTTCGCTGAAGGAGCTCGAAGCCCGGAACCGGCGCGAGATCACCGCCCGTGAGCGTGAGTCGATCGGCGAGCTCCTGAGCGTGATAGAGAGCTGGCTGCGCGATGTGCTTGCGGTCCTCGCAGGAGCTCCGGCCCAGATCGTGAACCGCGACGCCGCGGACGACGTGGCCGCAGCCGCCGGGGCGATGGATCTCGCGAGGACGATCCGTGCACTGGGCGCGGTCGCGCAGGCACGAAGGCGCGTCTCGTATAATGTGAGCCCCCAGCTGGCCCTCGAGGCCATGCTGTTCGAGATACTGGAGGTCCGTACATGCCCACAGTCGTGGGAGTGACCCTGAGAGACTGCGCGCCGAGACTGCTCGGCGCTGACGATTGCGCCCTGTCCGCCGGCGATGCCGTCATCGTGCGCAGCGAGCACGGAGAGGAGATCGCGACGATCTCCTCCGAGCCGCGCGAGCTTGCCGAGGGCGAGTCGTTCGATCCCGGGACGAAGATAGTGCGCATCGCCACGAGCGACGACATCGATCGCGCAGGTGAGTTGCGCGCCAAGGAACGCGACGCGATGCCCCTGTACCGGCGACTTATCGCGAAGCACAAACTGGACATGAAGCCGACGAGCGTGGAGTACTCCCTCGACGGCTCGCGTGCCGTCTTCTTCTTCGTGGCCGAGGAGAGGGTCGACTTCCGCGATCTCGTGCGTGACCTGGCGGCGGAGCTGCACGTCCGGGTGGACATGCGCCAGATCGGGGTGCGCGACGAGGCCCGGTGCATCGGGGGGCTGGGGCACTGCGGCGAGCAGCTGTGCTGCGCGCGCCTCGGCGGCGAATTCCAGCCTGTGACCATCCGCATGGCCAAGGAGCAGGACCTGCCGCTCAACCCCCTGAAGATCTCGGGCGTGTGCGGGCGGCTCATGTGCTGCCTCCGATATGAGTACGAGGCGTATCGGGACTTCAAGGGCCGGGCCCCGAAGAAGGGCGCGGTCGTCGACATGGGCGGCACGCTCGGCAAGGTCGTCGAACTCGACACTCCTCGTGAACGCGTGACGATGCGCAAGGAGGACGGCAGCCGCGTGACCGTTGCGCTCGCCGATCTCGATTGCGGATGCGAGGGCCCGTGCGCGTGCAAGGTGAAGGCGGAGGCGCTCGCACGCACGCTCGATTCCTTCGGCGGCGCCGCGCTGCTCACCACGCCCGCACCCGGAGCCGGCCGGGGCGGTCGCCGTCCCGGGCCGTCCGCGCAGGCGTCACGTCCGGCGCCTGCTGCTGCCGCCCCCGCGCCAGTCGAGGAGGCCCCGGCTGCGGAACCGGCGCGCCGCAAGCGCCGGCGTCGCAGCGCCGGTGGCGCTTCCGACAAGCCGGCGGCCGCGACGACCGAGAGCCAGCCGACCGCGAGAAGGCGGCAGCTTGCGCCGCCGAACGCCGCGGCCGCCCCCGGTCCCGAGGGTCAGCCCGGACCGGCGGGGACCGGACATCGGAAGAGGCGCCGCCGTCGTGGCGGTGGTGGCGGCGCGGCTCCGGCCGCGGGGGCCTAGAAAGGGTCACTCGTTTGTGCGGCCTTGTTCGTACGACGAGGCCCTGTATATACTGCCGTCTTGCGCCGACGTAGCTCAGCTGGCCAGAGCACCGCACTCGTAATGCGGGGGTCAAGGGTTCGAATCCCTTCGTCGGCTCCACTGACTACCCTTCGGGGCTACGGTCCCGCTACGTCTGCCGACTGCTCCGGCACTCCTCCAGGGCCCGTCCGGCGGCCTTCTCTCTACGCCTGGAGAGCACCGGAGTATCATGTGCCGGTCCGTAGGCGCACGAGGTCTTGCTCAGTGGCGAAAGGTGCCTCGCGATGGAAACCCCCACCAGGCGCGTGAGATCCCTGAACGGCGGTGCATGGAGGGCATGCACACTTCTCGCGGCCCTCACCCTTGTCACACTCCTGGCGCCGGTCACCGCCGCCGGCTCGACGATGCTGCCCTGCTCAGTCTCATCTCCGCAGTACTCGGGCGCCGTCTCCTCGACCAACGCGTTCACCGTCTCCTGGTCGGCGAGCGGCGCCGCCACCTTCGACGTGCAGTACGCCGATGGCGCGAGTGGCTCGTGGGTCCCGTGGCTGACGGGGACCGCGTTCACGTCACAAGCGTTCTCCGGTACCGCTGGCCACACGTACTTCTTCCGGGCTCGAGCCGCAGACGGTGTGGGCGGTGTCGGCGCGTTCTCCGCCCCGGTCAGGACGTCGGTGCCGGTCGACGAGGCGAGCATGTCCTACTCGTCCGGCTGGAAGAAGGCGAGCCAGTCCGGCGCCTATCTCGGCTCGACGCACTATGCGACCGCCAAGGGGAAGACGGCCTTCTACACCTTCACAGGGACTGCGGTCGTCCTTCTGGTCACCAAGGCCAAGGCACGCGGCAAGGCCGACATCTACATCGACGGCAAGCGAGTCAAGACGATCGACACGTATGCGAGCAAGACCTATGTGCGGCAGGCCGTCTTCTCCTCGTCGCTCGCCGCGGGCAAGCACACCATCAAGGTCAGCGTGCTTGCGACGTCCAAGCGTCCCAGGGTCGATGTGGACGGCGTCGAGGTCTACTCGCCTCACACAGCCGTCCCGGTCTTCACCGCGGCCCTGGAGGGCGGCGCCTGCACGGGCACTCGCAGCATGATGCTCTCGCTCTCCAGTTCCGACGGCTATGGGGTCACGGACACGGAGGTCTCGGAGGACGCTTCGTTCGCCGGGGCGTCGTTCGTCCCCTTCGCGTCCGAGGTGCCGGTCACGCTGTCCTCGAGCGACGGCACCAAGACGGTGCGGGTCCGCGTGCGCGACGCGTTCGGGACCGTTTCGGCGCCTATCCCGTGCGTCACGTTCCTGGACACAACGCCCCCGGCGATCAGCGGGTGCTCGGACTGCACGTTCATGTCCGGGTCGCCGTACACGCTCACAGCCACAGTGCGGGATTCCTCGGCGGTGAGCGCCGTGCTGCACGTCAGGTCGACCGCCGGAGGCTCGTTCCAGGACGTGCCGATGACGATGCAGGGCTCCACCGCTCAGGCCACGCTGCCGGCCGCGATGCTCGGGTCGAGTGCGTGTTCTTACTACGTGACCGCGGTCGACGCCGCGGGCAACTCCTGCTCGCTGCCCGCGGGTGCGCCTGCCGCGGTCTTCGCGCTCACGCCGGGCGTCGTGCCCCCGCCCGCGGTCCCGGGCGGCCTGGGCGTGGTGTGCGGCAGCCGGTCGTGCTCGCTGTCGTGGAACGCGGTGGTGGGCGGCGGCGTGGCGGGCTACCGCCTCTACCGTTCGGGGTCCTCCACGGGTCCCTGGACCCAGGTCGCCGACACGGCGTCGGCTTCCACGATCGACTCGACCGCTCTGAACGGCCACACCTACTACTACACGGTGAGCTGCTACGGCGGCACCGGTGCGGAGAGCGCGAAGTGCGACCCCGTCGCGGCGGTGCTGCCGGCGCGTCTTGGTTCTCTGCAGGTGAGCGCCCCGTTGACGGTGACCTCCGGGACGGCGTTCACCGTGACGGTCCTGGCCTTCGACGACAACGGCAGCGTCTTCACGGGCTTTGCCGATCCGGTCAGCCTGTCCACAGACGGCGCGGGCAGCTTCTCTCCGAGCAGCGTGCCGGGGTTCGTGGGCGGGTCCGCGAACGTGCAAGCCACCTACACCGGGAGCGGCACGATGCATGTGAAGGTCGCCGACGGTGCGGTGTCCGCGGCGAGCGGCTCGGTGACGGTGGTCACGGCCGGCGGACCGCCTCCGCCTCCGGCGGTACTGGGATCGTTCAGTGTGGTCGGGCCGGATTCAGCCACGACCGACCAGCCGTTCACGGTCACGATCATCGCCCTCGATACCAACGGTCAGACGTTCACGAACTACAGTGGCACGGTCATGCTGAGCACGCCGGGGGCGGGTGTCCTGACTCCGGCGAGCGCAAGCGGCTTCTCCGGCGGCATCCTGCAGGTGAGCGTGTCGTATCCCCTGACCGGACCGCTCTACATATCTGTGACTGACGGCACGGTGAGCGGCAACGGCGCTCCCATCAACGTGCTCGCGCCCGGGCAGTGCGGGTGCGGAGGATAGGCCGGCTCCCGCCGCTCGATCTCGATCTCGGCCCGGTCCCACAAGGACCGGGCCTTTCTTTTCGCGGCTGATCCCTACGCTCGAGAGCGGCCCTGGATGCGCGTCGGTCGAGGCCGAGAGGCCGTTCATCGCAGGGCTCGCCCGGATGTCGGAGCCACGTTGTATATCGAACATACGTTCGATATATTGCAGGTGGGGCCGCTGAGAGATCGCGGCCCTCCGGTGTCCTTCAAGGGGAGAGCCAGTGGGCCGCAACGACCACATCAAACGATTCGACGCCCGCCCGCCGGGTCAGCCCGTCGACCTGTTCGATGCGCCCAAGGGCGTGCTGCCGGTCGTGCTCGAGCTGCTCTCCACGCCATGGGTCCGTCGCGCTTCGGACCTGCCCTCGGGCGACGGCTCAGGCAAGCGCGCGGAGGTCGCGGTCGAGGTCGAGTGGAACGGTGAGCGGGGAGGACCGGCGGCGTTCCACTACAAGGGCGTGCGTCACCGGGTCGACACGGTGGTCATGCAGTGGGCGGTCGAGCGCCGCTGGTGGGACCGCTCCCGATCGGTCAGCCGTCGTTGCTTCCGCGTGCTCGCCCGCGGGGGCGTGTGGGACCTCGCGTTCGACCGCGAGCGCGAGCAGTGGTTCCTGGTCGGCATCGTGGACTAGCGGAAGGCGACCGATCGTGTCCGGCTTCGTGCATCTCCACGTGCACTCCGACTTCAGCTTCATGGACGGCGCCGCGTACATCGACGGCCTGCTGAAGCGCGTGCGCCGCCTGGGGATGCCGGCGGTGGCCCTCACCGACCATCAGGGACTCTACGGTGCGATCAGGTTCTACCGGGCGGCGCTCAAGGCGGGGGTGCAGCCGGTCCTGGGCTGCGAGGTCGTGGTCGAGACGTGCGGCGTGATCGGCGAGGAGTGCGACCAGCCGCCGCAGGAGCGCCTGCAGATCCCGCCGCCCTCGGGTCTCGGCCGCGCCTCGGCGTCGGGCTTCCATCTGACGCTGCTCGTCAAGGACATGGCCGGCTACCGCAACCTGTGCCGCCTGCTCTCTCGCGCGCATCTGCGCGAGGAGGGCGGCGTCGTGCCTCGCTCGGTGATCGCGCTCTCGGACCTGGCGCGCAGGAGCGAGGGGCTGATCGGGCTCTCCGGGTGTCAGCGCGGCGAGGCAGGCGCCTCGATGCTCGCGGAGCTTCCGTGGCGTGCGAAGGAGGCCGTGCAGCGTCTGGCACGCTGCTTCGCTCCCGGAGACTTCTACGTGGAGCTCATGCACGACATGACGCCCGAGGCACCGCGCTATGTGGCCGCGCTCGCCGGCATGGCCCAGACGCTCGGGCTCCCCGTGGTCGCCACCAACGACGTCCACTACCTCACCCGGGCCGACTTCCGCCTCCACGACGTGCTCTCCTCGGTGGGCGCGCGCACGTCGCTGCCCGGTCCGTTGGAGCGCCCCAACGCGGAGCTGTACCTGAAGAGTGCCTCGGAGATGCGCGGTCTCTTCGCTGCCTTCCCGCGCGCCTGCGACGCCACCCTCGAGATCGCCGGGCGCTGCCGGCTCGACCTCGGGCTCGGCAGCTTCCACTTCCCCGCGGCCGAGGTGCCGGCGGGGGAGACCGCCTACTCGCTGCTCTCCAAGCTCGCGTGGCGGGGCGTGGAGGAGCGCTACCAACCACTGACGCCCGAGGCCGTGCGGCGGCTGCAGCACGAGCTCGCCATCATCGAGGAGCTGGGGTTCCCGGAGTACTTCCTCGTCGTGCGCGACATCGTCGAGTTCGCCAAGAGCCAGGGGATCCGGTGTTCGGGCCGGGGCAGCGCCGGCGACTCCATCGTCACCTACGCGCTTGGGATCACCGACGCCGACCCGGTCGCCTACAGCCTGCTCTTCGAGCGTTTCCTCAACCCCGCCCGGCGCCAGATGCCCGACATCGACGTGGACTTCGACTCCGCACGGCGCGACGAGGTGATCGACTACATCTACCGCAGGTTCGGCAGCGAGCACGTCGCGATGGTTGCCACGGTGTGCACGATGACCGCCAAGGGCGCGGTCCGCACGGCCGCAAAAGCGCTCGGCCATCCCCCAAAGCGCGTCGACGAGCTGTCGCGTCACCTGCCGTGGGTGTCCGCGCGCAAGATCCGCGAGGTGCTCGCCACCTACCCCGAGTGCCGCAACCACCCGCTCAAAGCACCCGGGCACGAGCTGCTGCTGGACATCACCGAGGAGCTCTCCGGCTGTTCGATGCACCTGGGCACGCACCTCGGCGGCTTCATCATCACGCGCGAGCCCATCGAGACGTGGATGCCGCTGCAGTGGGCTGCCAAGGGCGTGGTGGTCTCTCAGTACGACAAGGACGACATCGAGGCGCTGGGCCTGGTCAAGATGGACATCCTGGGTCTGCGCATGCACTCGGCGATCTCGGAGGCGGTGCAACTCGCGCGCGACCGGGTGGGGGAGGCCGCCGTCCCCGAGCCGTTCACGCTGCCCCCACGACGACCCGGCCGTCTACGAGACCATCGCGGCGGCTGACACCGTCGGCATGTTCCAGCTGGAGAGCTCGGGTCAGCGCAACCTCGCGATGCGCCTGCGGGAGCGGACGTTCGAGGACATCATCGCGGCCATTTCGCTCTTCCGCCCAGGGCCGCTGGAAGCCGAGATGATCGTGCCCTTCATCCGCCGGCGGCACGGGATCGAGAAGGTCGTCGTCCCGCATCCGGCGATGGGGCCGGTACTCGCCGACACCTACGGCGTGATCATCTACCAGGAGCAGGTGCTGCAGGTGGCGCAAGGGGTGGCTGGCTTCTCCCTCGCGGAGGCCGACTCGTTCCGTCGTGCGATGACCAAGGACCGCAGCCGCGCCGAGATGGAGTCGCTTCACGGTGAGTTCGTCCGGCGCGCGGTGGCGCTCGGCTGTGCGTCCGAGGCTGCCGAGGAAGTATTCCGGCAACTGCAGGGTTTTGCCGCATACGGCTTCAACAAGGCGCATGCGGCCTGCTTCGCAGTGGTGAGCTATGCGAGCGCGTGGCTGAAGACCTACTATCCGGCCGAGCTGGCCGTCGCCACCATCAACAACGAGCCGATGGGCTTCTACAGCCAGCGCCTCGTGCTCGACGACGCGCGCCGTCACGGCATCGAGGTCCTGCCGCCGCACGTGAACTCCTCGGGCGCTGACTGCTCCGTGGAGAAGGGCGGCCGGGCGATCCGCGTGGGCCTGAAAGGCCTGCTCCACATGACCGAGCGGCTCCTGCGGATCATGGAGAAGGAGCGCGCGGTGCGGCCCTTCGACGACCTCACCGACTTCCTGCGCCGGACGCGCGCGGAGATCGACGCTGCCGAGAGCCTCATCCGCGTGGGCGCGCTGGACGCACTCGGCACGACGGACGCGGGTCGCCCTCCCACGCGCGATGAGCTGCTCGCGCTCCTGCCCGAGCAGAAGACGGTGCTCGCGCGCGAGGGTTCGGCGGGGGAGCGCGCGCTCGTGATCGCGCCCTCGCGCGCACGGCCAGCGGAGGACACGACGCACGTCTCGGGCTGGGGGCCGGTGCGCCGACTCGGGGCGGAGATGGAACTGCTGGGCCTGGCGGTGACCTGCCATCCGCTCGAGTTCGCGACCTCGGATCTGGAGAGCCGCGGCGTGACGTGGGCGAGGGACCTGCC
>CAIKZH010000148.1 GCA_903831865.1 uncultured Coriobacteriia bacterium | reverse complement strand
CCGGCCACATCTTCTTCGAGGACGCCGAGATCACCGACGCGAAGACCAACATCAACGAGATCCGCGAGAAGATCGGGATGGTCTTCCAGAGCTTCAACCTCTTCCCGCATCTGACTGCGAAGGGCAACGTGATGCTCGCGCAGCAGAAGGTGCTGAAGCGGAGCAAGGCCGAGGCGGAGAAGACAGCGGCCCAGCAGCTTGAGAAGGTCGGTCTGGGCGATCGCGTCGACTACTACCCCGCGCAACTCTCAGGTGGACAGCAGCAGCGGGTCGCTATAGCCCGTGCCCTCGCGATGGACCCGCACGTCATGCTCTTTGACGAGGTCACTTCAGCACTCGACCCGGAGCTCGTGCGCGGGGTCCTCGATGTGATGAAGGACCTTGCCAAGGGCGGCATGACCATGCTCGTGGTGACCCATGAGATGGGCTTCGCACGTGACGTCGCGAGTCGCGCCGTCTTCATGGACGGGGGCGTCATCGTCGAGCAAGGGACGCCCCAGGAGGTCTTCGACAACCCGAAGTCTGACCGGACGAAGGACTTCCTCGGTCACATCAGGTAGCCGGCTGGCACGCCGCGGTAGCGGGTGGGCGCGGCCATCGCGTCGTTCGCGGTCCGAATGCCGGGGTCTGTTGTGGAGACTCGGTGTGACTCGCGTCGCGGGCTCCCCCCAAGGGTATGTTGGAGGTGGCACCGGAAGGAGGCCGACGCAGTGGACACTATCGTCAAGGGTCGTCACATGGAGGTCGGACCGGAGCTCCGCGATTACGCGGAGGAGAAGGTCAACAAGGTAGCCAAGATCCTGAACGGAATGGTCAAGAGCGTCGAGGTGGAGTTGTACCACGAGCGCAATCGTTCGATCGACAAGCACCAGGTCGCGGAGGTCACGGTATTCACGAAGGGGCCGGTGATACGCGCCCGTGAAGCCTCCAGTGACATGAAGGCCGCCATCGACCTGATGGCCGCGAAGCTCGAGCGCCAGGCGCGTAAGTTCAAGTCGAAGGTTGTCGATCGGCACGCCGGCAGGATCGGTGCGCCTCCTGGGTCGGCTCTCATCGAGGAGCAGCCGGAAGAGGAGCCGGCCGGTCCCACCATTGTGAAGACGAAGACGATCGAATTGCAGCCCATGTCGAACGAGGAGGCCCAGCTACAGCTCGAGCTTCTGGGTCATGAGTTCCTGTTCTTCTCGTCCACGGACACGGGTGTTCTAAGCGTTCTCTACCGTCGTCGCGACGGCGACTACGGACTTCTGCAGCCGAGCGCGTGAAGCGCCGCCTGGGCGCATAGAACTCGTCGCTGCCCTCGAGGATCGCCGCAGCGAGTGCGTGCGGCGACATGGGGCAGGTGGCCTCGGTCGATCGACGAGGCGCACTCGCCTTGACATTGCGCTTCGGCGCAGCGTACCGTGAATGGGGCTCGGCCCGACCGAGCTTCGTCAAGCGCTGGGGTCACACACACCACACGTCGAACACGGGGACTCCCGCATGGACCAGAGCATCGATCCTCCGCTCATCGCAGAGATTGAGCAGGCGCTGGGGCAGGTCGCGGACATACGCGCCGCTCGCGTCGTCTCGTCGGACGATGGGGTGATCCAAGAGATCCATGTCCTTGCGTCGCCGACCAAGTCGCCGAAGCAGCTGGTGCGCGACATCGAGTCGACGATCATGGCCCAATTCGGCATCCCGATAGACCACCGCACCGTCTCCATAGCGCAGCTCGGCCGAGACTCTGAGCCGCGCGACCCGCGCGAGAAGGGTCGGGCACGGGTCGTTTCCGTGAGCGCCGAGATGACTGGCGTGCGGGCGTCGGCACGTGTCTCACTTCAACTCGACGGTGACAGTTACAGCGGCGTCGCCGAGGGTCCTGCGTCGACGACAGGTCGCCAACGACTGATAGCGCAGGCCACGCTGAGCGCGGTGGGCGAGTACGTGCATGGGGACTTCGGCTTTGCGCTCGAGGATGTGGCGCTCGTCACTCTCGGGCGCGAGCGCGTTGCGGTGAGCTGCGTGATCCTGGTCACGCCGCAAGGTGAGCAGCCGCTCGCCGGGTCGGCCTTCGCAAGACAGGGTGAGAACGAGTCGATCGTTCGCGCGACATTGGACGCGATCAACCGACGGCTGAACTTCTTGACAACCCCATAACAGGGATCAGCACCGTGGCCGAACGTACGGAAACGGACACTGGACGCGTTTCAATCAGCGGAGCGGACAGCGTTCTTCCATTGGCAGCGGAATGGGAGAAGACCACACGTCTCGTGATGACACTTACGCGACTCAGGAGGTCTTCCCATGAAGCGCATTCTTCTTGTTCTCGCGTCCCTCGCCACGCTGGCACTCGCCGGCGGAGCATGGGTGCGTCTCTAACTCGGCCAAGCTGCTCGATTCCGAGCTTAGTAGAGAAGCGGAGATATGACGTCAGTCCGGCGACATAGTCTCCGCTTCTCGGCGTATGCAGCGCTAGTTCTGATCGCGGCTGCGGTCGCCACAGGCGTCGCTTGGGCGTCGCGCGACGTTAGACCCGACCCCGCGATTCTTGTGCTACTTCTCGTGGT
>CAIKZH010000147.1 GCA_903831865.1 uncultured Coriobacteriia bacterium | reverse complement strand
CTCGTCGCGAAGGCGTGTGGGACGTCGCGCTCCACGACGGCGACGTCGCCCGCCCTGTAGGAGCGCTCAGCGCCGGCGAGCGTGAGCGTCATGTCGCCCCACAGCACCTGGAAGGTCTCTTCCTTGACCTTGTGGGCGTGACAGGGGTGGCGCTGCCCCGGAACGAGGATGAGGAGTTTCTTGCAGTACTCCCGGTTCACGATGTTGATGATGCACGCACCCCACTCCTCGAAGCGCTCGATGCCGTAGTGGTGAGAGATCTCGAAGTCGAGGCGATCGGGCAGGGCGATGCCCGACCCGCGCAGTAGCACGCTGACCTGGGTCACGATCTCGAGGATGCGGGCACGTTGGTCGTCCCGTTCCACGATGCTCTCTGTCAGCGGCGCGCCCTGGCCCACGGGGCCAGTCGTCACGAACACGGTGTACTTCGAGAGGTCGTTGGCGACGATCTGATCCTCCGCGCACGGTATGGCGAGGAAGATGTCGTCACGCTCGACGCGGTGGCCGGATGGGAGGTCGCGGAAGGCGAACACGCCGCGCTTGAGGCCGCGTAGGTCCTCTATCTCCTTGGCAGGCAGATCCCGGCGGCGTCCGCACACGCCGCACATGCGGTAGGCGGCATCCGCCGCTTCGAGCCAACGCTCCACCTGTTGGGGTGTGGCCGAATAGGCATTGGCCGTGTACGACTCCGTGGTCAGCGCTACATGTTTCTCGAAGATCGTGGCACCCTTGGCCACGGCGAGCCGCACGGCCTCCGTGTCGTCGGGAGACTCGTGCGTGGAGTAGCCGACCGCCGCTGTGGGATACCGTTCCCGGAGCAGGTCGATCTGATTGAGCTCCAGATGTTCCGACGCCGTCGGGTACTCGCCCACACAGTGCATGAGGGCGAACTCCTTCTCGCGGTGTTCGAGGAAGAGCGCTACGCGATCGATGTCCTCCAGCGTCTCGCCGGCGGTGGACGCGATGATCGGAAGGTCGGTGGCTACGATGCGCTCGAGCAACGGCCAGTCCGTAAGCGAACAGCTGGCGATCTTGAGGATGTCAAATCCCTCTTCCTGGACACGCAGCACCGAAACCTCGTCGAACGGCGTGCACACGGTGAGCATGCCATGCTGGCTGACCCGCTCCCACATGGCCCGGAAGTCGGCAGGGTCGAGCCTTGTCTCGCTGAACCGCTTCACGTACTTGACGTCGTCGCGGCCGCGATAGGCCGGATGGATGAACGTGTCGAGGTCGCGATACTGGAACTTGACCGCGAAGCGGAAGGGGAACCGCGCCGCGGCCGCGTGCAGGGCGTCGATAAGCCTCAGGCCGTGCTCCACGTCGCCCATGTGGTTGTTGGCCATCTCAAAGATGAAGATAGGTCTCTCGTCGCTGAACATCGCCGTCTCCGTCCTACGTTCGCAAGTGGTCACGCGCCGATCCGGTGGGGCGACGTTCGCAAGACAGGGGCCACCTTCGGCGAGACGCGTATTTAGCCTGCCCCCAGCACGCGGTCGACAGACAGGTCGTCGCCGGCCATGTCCGCTGCGTCCCCTTCCGCGCATCGGCAGACGCAGGGCAAAGCTGAGCGATGGGAGGCAGTCGCACCGGCGCTCAACGATCCCCGCCGCACGCCGAGAAGATCCGCGCGGCCACGTAGTCCAGCATCTTCTCGCTGAGCCCCGGATAGACGCCCACCCAGAACGAATCGTTCATGATGCGGTCGGTCTCGGTGAGATCGCCGGCGACGCGGTGGGCCGCCGGGCCGGCGACGCCGGGCGCGGCGGCAGGACCGCCCGCCTCCGCCGCCCCCCCGCCGGGCGCAGCCGCG
>CAIKZH010000146.1 GCA_903831865.1 uncultured Coriobacteriia bacterium | reverse complement strand
GGCGCGATCCGGTCTCTCGCTAGGAGCTGATGGAGTGCATCCGGAATGGTCCAGGATCGTCGTGTCCCGCGACATGCCGCTTGTCGAGGCGCTTCGCGTGCTCGACGAGACGGCCGGCAAGATCCTCTTCGTGACAGATGAGATCGGCGTGTTGGAGGGAGTGCTCACTGACGGCGACGTGCGCCGCCACATTCTCGCAGGCCGGGAACTGGGCGTTGCTGTCGGCGAAGCGATGAACCAGACGCCGATCTCGGTGGAAGAGGACCTGTCCGACGAGGACCTGCGCATCCGGCTTTCGGCCGAGCACGTGCACTGTATGCCGGTCCTCGGTCCCGACGGGAGAGTCGTCGATGCCGTCTGGTGGGCCGACGTGTTCGGTTCGCTCGAAGCGCCGCACCGCTCCGCGAACGTCCCTGTCGCCATAATGGCCGGCGGCAAGGGGACGCGCCTCGAGCCCTTCACCCGCATCCTGCCCAAACCGCTCATGCCCATCGGCGAGCACCCGGTACTCCGGTTCATCATGGACCGGCTCTGGGATCAGGGGTGCACGAGGTTCCTGGTGTCGCTGAACTTCAAGGCTAGCCTGATTCGGGCGTACTTCTCCGATGAGGAGCTGCCCTACGATGTTGCGTTCTTCGACGAGGACCGGCCGCTTGGGACTGCAGGCAGCCTCGCGCTGATGTCGGAATCCCTGCAAGAGACGTTCATCTTGGCGAATTGCGACACGATCGTGGACATCGAGTTCGCGGATTTAGTGGACTATCACCGCGAGTCGGGCAACCAGATAACGATCGTCGCATCGATGAAGCATGTCGTCTTGCCGTACGGCGTGTGTGAGGTCGGTCCCGGCGGTCGTCTCGAGGAGTTGCGCGAGAAGCCCCGCTTCGACCTGCTGGCGTCGACAGGCATCTACGTTGTCGAGCCGGAAGTCGTGCGGGGCATCTCCATCGAGACGGCCACTGACGCCACGGACCTGATCGCCAAGACCACCGAGGGCGGGGGTCGCGTCGGCGTGTATCCGATCCCGGAGCGCGCATGGCTCGACGTGGGACAGCTCGAGGAGCTGCAGAATTCGCTTGACCGCTTGGGCATCCGATGACTCGCGTCCGTGTCATCGCCGAGGCGGGGGTCAACCACAACGGCTCTCTCGCTCGCGCTCTTGCGATGATCGACGCGGCGGCGGCGGCGGGTGCCGACGCGGTCAAGTTCCAGAGTTTCGACCCGACGGCGCTGGCCACCGCGTACGCCGAGAAGGCGGGGTACCAGGGCAGACAGACCGGCGCGGGCAGCCAGCTGGAGATGCTCAGCGCGCTTCATCTCGATGAGGCCGAGCACGTCGCTTTGCTCCAGCGGTGTCGGGAAGCCGGTGTGCAGTTCCTGTCCTCGGCGTTCGATGTGGGTAGCGTCGAGATGCTGGCCCGGCTGGGAGTTCGCGAGTTCAAGGTGGCCTCGGGCGAGATCACTGACCTGCCCGTCCTCCGTGCAGTCGCTCGCGACGCCGAGAGCGTCTTGCTCTCCACGGGGATGGCGACACTCGGCGAGATAGCAGACGCGCTGGACGCGCTCGAAGGTGGCGGCCTGGATCGCTCGTGCGTCACCCTGCTGCACTGCACCACGGAGTACCCGGCTCCTGCCGACGAGGTCAACT
>CAIKZH010000145.1 GCA_903831865.1 uncultured Coriobacteriia bacterium | reverse complement strand
GTATCGTTCATGCGAGGTGATCTGGCGATACTTCGGCAACGGTTCCCCTTTGCTTGGCGGTGGAGAGGAACCCGGAGTGTCCCAGATTGCCTCACCCATCGTCCGGGGGTCGGGCGTTGCACTTAGTATCTGAATCCGCGACGCCGAACAGCCCGAACCCACCGCCCATCATCGGGCCACCGTAGCCGTAGCCGGGTCCGTATCGGTACATCATCTGGGATTCAACTCCTCATTCGCGGGCGTCCCGGCGGACCGGTCGGCCCGTCGACAGTGTTTGTTCCCCGGCGCGTCGCGCCCACTCGCACATGGTGTCGGGCAGCTGCGCGATGCTGTCGAGCACGATGTCGGGACGGACATCCGCACGCGCGAGCGCCTCGTCGCTGAACTTGCCGGTACGGACGAGGACCGTGCGAGCACCGACGGCGTGCCCGCCGCCGACGTCGGCCGCGGCGTCGTCACCGACCATCACCGCCGCTGCCCCTTCCACACTCATGTCCTGCAGCGCAAGCCGAAGCAACTCCGTCGACGGCTTGCCGATCACGTAGGCCGTCCGATCGGCCGCGTGCTCGAGGGCGGCCGCGAAGGCGCCGGTGTCAAGGACCGGACCGTCGGGAGCGAGGTAGTACCTCCCCTTGTTCAGGGCCACCAGTTCCGCACCGGCCAGCAGCTGACGCAGCGCGGCATTGAGCGCCTCGTAGGTGAAGTCCCGCCGCATGTCTCCCACCACCACGATGTCCGCCCTCGCCCCGGGCGACACCGAGAAGTCGCCGAGCAGGTCCTCGAGCTCGGCGGGCAGAAGGAACATGCAGCGCGGAGAGCCTCGGCGCACCAGGTAGCGCCGAAGCGCGACGACAGGCGAGAAGACTTCGTGCTCCTCGGAGGGGATCCCCGCCGCGCAGAGGCGTTGAAGGATGGTGCGAGGGCCCACCGAGTCGATGTTGGTGACGTAGCGGACGCGCACGCCGCTCGCCTTGATCGCAGCGACCGCCTCGGGGGCACCGGGCACCGCCACGTTCTTCGAATCCAGTAGCGTCCCCTGGATATCGAGGAGCGCTGCCTGGATGTCACAGCGCGGCATCGGACGTCCCCGATGGGTGCGAACGACGGATCACGTCAGGACGCGGTCGCGGGGCCCGGTAGCCATGCGGGACGCCTGCGGCCTCATCACCGCGGCTGTCGGGGTCGTGCCCTGCTGAACCGGCACGCGCGGCCCACCCGGGTTGAAGCCAGGCGGCCGGTGAGGCGGCAGCACCGCGGGGGCGTTCACGCGGCTGAGCGCCACCCCCGCGACGAGCGCGGCAAGCACTATCGCGATGACGATCACCGCTGCGACGACCGCCTTGCGCATCTCGACGGCACCTTCCTCGAACGCCATATGCGACGACTTCGATGTACCCAAGATGCGCCGTGCGGCTCCCGGCGGCACGACCCTTGCGGTGGCCTCGAAGAGCCGGGGAGTCGACATTGTGTCTCCGGCATCAAAGGTAACGTATCGACAACGCTTCGAAACGCCTGTGTTAGAATCCGAAGCTCCGAACGCGCCCCAGCCGTCCGCGGATCGAAGATCCAAGCGAGGTGTCGACGCTGAGACTCCCCATCAGACCCGTTGCCGCAGCATGCCTTGCCCTGCTCGTGACCTTCGCGAGCGTCGGTCCCGCCTTCGCCGGACAGCTCCAGGACAAGCGCGCCCAGGCGGCCGCTGTGCAGAAGCAGGTCGCCGCTCTCAACAACAAGGCGGAGATCGCCCAGGAGGCCTACGGCGTCGCTCGCGATCGATACGAGACGCTGACGGTGAAGGCCCACAAGGCCGCCCGCACGGTCGCGCACCTGCAGGCGAATCAGGACTCCCTGCAGGCAGTACTCGATTCCCGTGCCGACCACCTGTACCGCAACGGCGGCGACATGGGAGTGATCGGCCCTCTGCTGAGCTCCCGTTCCTTCGCCGAGTTCTCCGCCACGCTCCAGGCGCTGAGTGACATCGCGGATGCGAACGCTGCGACCGTCTCCAAGGTCAAGCAGGCGAAGAGCGCCGCACAGGCGGCTCATCGCACACTTGTCGTCGATCAGAATCAGGCGGCCCACCAGAAGGCCGAGATGGCCGCCAACGCTGCAGCTGTCCGCGCGCGCGTCGCTCAGACGAACCGTGTGCTCGCCGGCCTGCAGTCCGATATCAAGCGCATCATCGCCCAGCAGGAAGCGGCGGCCGAGGCCGCGGCCCGGGCTCGCTACATGTCCTTCCTTTCGAGCCAGGGTGGCGGCTCGGGACACGCGATGGACCTTGGCGGCAACCCGCCGACCAGCTCGAAGGGCGCCGCCGCCGTGTGGTGGGCTGAGAAGGCGCTTGGCCGCCCGTACGTTTGGGCCGCCACTGGTCCCAACGCCTTCGACTGCAGCGGGCTCACGATGTGGGCGTACTCGCACGTGGGTATCTCGCTGCCGCACTACTCCCGTGCCCAGTACAACTCGGGGCCGCACGTGGGGCGCTCGCATCTGAAGCCGGGCGATCTGGTCTTCTTCGGCAGCCCCATCCATCACGTGGGGATGTACATCGGCGGCGGTCAGTTCATCGAGGCGCCACACAGCGGCGCTGACGTGCGCATCTCGAACCTGGGGAACCGCGGCGACTACGCGGGAGCATGCAGGCCGTAGACTGCGGAGCGTCGACCGGACCGTCGGGGTCGGGCGCTCAGTAGCGCTGGGGCACGAAGGTCTGGGTGTCGATCGGCACGCGCACGTATCCCTTGGTCGGCTCGGTGCGCGGCGGCAGGTCGAAGCGCGGAGACAGGACGTCCTCGTACGCGACAAGGCTGAGCAGATGGCTGATGCAGTTCAGCCTCGCCCTCTTCTTGTCGTCGCCATCGACGACCCACCACGGCGAGT
>CAIKZH010000144.1 GCA_903831865.1 uncultured Coriobacteriia bacterium | reverse complement strand
GTATCGTTCATGCGAGGTGATCTGGCGATACTTCGGCAACGGTTCCCCTTTGCTTGGCGGTGGAGAGGAACCCGGAGTGTCCCAGATTGCCTCACCCATCGTCCGGGGGTCGGGCGTTGCACTTAGTATCTGAATCCGCGATTCCTAACACTTGTCTCCGTCGTACGGTCGCGTGGGTCACACCCCGTCGCGCCGACTTTGCCTATACTCGTTGCCTGCACCTCGGCGTGGGGGAGATGTGGGAATGCGCTACAAGCCCGGCGAGACGATAGATCACTACGAGGTCATGGAGAGTCTCGGCGAGGGCGCCTACGCCGAGACCTATAAGGCGCGTGACACGAAGAGCGGCCAGGTCGTGCTGATCAAGTCGCCCAACCCTCTCATGTTCGCGGACCCCCACGTCTACCAGCGCTTCGCTCGCGAGGCAGAGATCGCCCGGCGGCTCAATCACCCGGGTCTGCAGCAGAGTCTGGACATGCACGCGGAGCAGGGCGACGCCTACATCGTGCTCGAGTACGTGGATGGCCGCACGCTGCGCCTCGAGATGGCCGAGCACGAGCAGGGGGAGCCGGTCCCCGTGGCGATCGACTGGGGGACGCAGCTCGCCCGCGCGCTCGCCTACCTGCACTCGCAGGGGATCACCCATCGCGACCTCAAGCCCGAGAACGTCCTCATCGATGGCGAGGGGCACCTCAAGATCGTCGACTTCGGCACCGCACTCCTGACGGGCGCCCGGCGGCTCACGTGGCGCCACCTTTCAGAGAGCGTCGGCACGCCGGACTACATGAGTCCCGAGCAGATACAGGGCGAGCGGGGCGGGCCGAGAAGCGACATCTACTCGTGGGGCGTCATGCTCTACGAGATGCTCACCGGGCACGTGCCCTTCGACGGAGACAACTTCCTCGCCGTGATGGCCGGGCACCTCCAGCAGGCGCCACGTCGTATCCGGGAGGTCCGCAAGGACGTCTCTCCGGAACTCGAGGCGGTCGTTCTGAAAGCGATGCGACGGCTTCCCGAGAACCGCTACCAGACCGCCGAAGACCTTCTGGCCGATCTCGGCTCTCTCGACACGCTGGACGTGTTCTCGTTCGATCTCTCCGCGGAACCGCCCATGGGCGGACTCACGACGGCGAGAAGCGGTCCGCAACTGTGGGGCTTCATGGCGCTCATCGCGCTCGGATTCCTGGCGGCAGTCGTCCTGATCATCCTGATCACGGTGGTGACGAGAAGATGAACAGCAAGGGCGTGGACCTGACCGGTATCGCGTGGGTGCAGCTGTGCGCGGTCGATGTGTTCGGCTCGACGCACGCGATGCTGCTGCCCGCGAGCCGCTTCAGCGCGGCAGTGGCGGGCGGCGAACTCTTCGACGGGTCAGCCCTTGAGGGGCGGGGGCGGTTGATCGAGACGGACATGCGCCTGCGTCCCGACCCGGGAAGCCTGATCCGGCTCGGCGGCGGGCTCGCCAGGGTCGAATGCATGGTGCTGGACGCGTCCGGCGCCCCGTGGCCGGGAGACCCGCGCAACGCCCTCGCGAGAGCGGTCGAGCAGACCCGGCCGGTCGGAGCCGAGTACCGGGCCTCCGCAGAACTCGAGTTCTACCTGCTGGACGCCGACGGCCTGCCGGTGGATGAGGGCGGGTACTTCGACCAGTCGGAGGACCTTGGGATGCGGATCGCGCGCGATGCAGCCGACCGGCTCGCCGGTTTTGGTGTCGCGATCGAATCGGTGCATCACGAGGCGGGACCGGGCCAATACGAGCTCGACCTGCCCTCCCTCCCGGCGCTGGCGCTGGCTGACGCGATCATCCTCGCGAAGCGCACCATCCGCGAGACCGCCGAGGCGGCGGACGTGCGCGCGACGTTCATGCCGCGTCCTCTCGCCGGCGAGGCGGGCTCGGGCCTTCACCTGCATCAGCGGGTCGGCACGAGGCTGGCCCGTCCCGACGGCGAACTCACCGACGAAGGCCGGCACTTCCTCGCCGGTCAGCTGGAGCACGCGCGGGCGCTTACCGCGCTCGCTGCGCCCACGGTGAACTCCTATAAGCGCCTGCACTCCGGACCGGAGGCTCCGGCCGCTGCGGTGTGGGCGCGCGTCAACCGCGGCGCTCTCTTGAGATTGAGCCCGAACATGGCCGGCGGACCGACTCTCGAGTTCCGCGCGGCCGACCCTTCGGCGAACCCGTACACGCTCATCGCGGCGCTGATAGTGGCCGGCGAGGCCGGGATGCGGGCCGGACTCGAGCTCGCCCCGGCGTATGAGGAGGAAGCGGACGGGTTCGACCCGGCGGCGCACGACTCCGCCAGGTTCGAGCTCCTGCCGCGTGACCTCGACGAGGCGATGGCGGCGTTGCTCGTGGACGACGTCGTGGTCGACGCGTTCGACTCGCAGCTGATATCGCGCCTCGCCGACGGGCGTCGCGCCGAGGCGGCGGAGTATCGTGCACAGGTGACGCCGTGGGAGATCGAGCGCTACGTCGACCAGGCGTGAACCCCGGTCCCCGTCCTCAAGGAGAGGCGCGATGAAGAAGATCGAAGCCGTCATCAAGCCCTTCAAGCTCGACGAGGTCAAGGAGGCTCTCGCCGGGATCGGGATCAAAGGGCTCACGGCGTACGACGTGAAGGGGTTCGGCCGTCAGAAGGGCCACAAGGAGGTCTTCCTGGGCGCCGAGCTCTACGCGATCGACTTCGTCCCGAAGGTGAAGATCGAACTCGTCGTGGACGACGACATCGCCGAGAAGGCCGCGGACGTCATCCTTGAGAGCGCTCGGACGGGAAAGATCGGCGACGGCAAGATATTCACGTACGACTGTGAGGGCGCGATCCGCATCCGTACGGGGGAGCGCGGTCCGGAGGCGCTCTAGAGACCCTCTTCCAGTCAGTCGGTGCTGTGCAGAGACCCGCCGGACACGGCGGGTCTCTGCACGTTTGTTGCCGCGCAGCCCGCTCGTGCGACGCACAGACTTCACGCGCCCGTAACACGACGTGTGTGGATGCGAAACGCCGATAGCGGACAACTACAGCACTCCAATGTCGGAGCCCCGGCGCCATGGCGGCGCAGAAGGAAGTGGCGGGACGTCCGTTCCGCGACCACTCGAAGGGAAGTGAACCGCACATGTCCGACACCGGAGCTCAGACAGAGATGAAACGCACGCTCACCCTCACGGGGATCACGGTGAACGCGATGGCGCTGATAGCGCCGGGCGCGTTCCTGTGGACGACGTTCCAGATGCAGTCCGCGCAGACGGCGGGCGGCGTGGCCACCGCATCCGACATGTGGACCGGCCTGCTCTTCGCGCTCGTGCTCGCGTTCCTGACCGCGTACAGCTACTCGGAACTCGCGCGGATCTACCCGGGCGCCGGCACCGGGTCCAGCTACTACTTCGCTGAGGCGGCGCTCCTGGACAAGGAGAAGCCGCAGCACCGCAGGTTCGCTCGGCTGGCGAAGGTGTCCATCGGTTGGATCAGCCACCTGTACTACTGGATCTATCCCGGCATCATGGTCGCGTTCACGGCGACGCTGGCCGGCTACATGTGGCAGACGATCACCGGGCAGTCGCTCTCCTTCCCGGTGCTCGCCGTCATCGCGGTGGTGTTCGCGGGCGTGAGCGGCTACATCGCCTTCCGCGGCATCTCCGGCTCCACCAACACGGCCATCGCCATCAACGTCATCCAGCTCACGGCGCTTGCGGCGTTCGCCATCTTCGCGATCTACTTCCGGCTCAGCCACCCTGCCATCGCGGGCGGGTACCAGATGGCGAGCGCGGCCAGCATCGTCATCCCTCACTCGTTCATCAACATCATCTATCAGTCCACGATCGCCATCCTGCTCCTGGTGGGCTTCGAGTCGGTCACCGCGCTGGGCGCCGAGGCCAAGCGCCCCGACAAGGACATCAAGCGCGGCGTCCTGCTGAGCCTTGGGATCCAGGGGATCGCGGCCTACCTGTTCGAGTACTTCGCCGCCAACTTCGTCGTGGGCGGTGCCACGCTCCAGGCCAAGACCGCGACCGGCGCCAAGGTACTGGGCTACGCGGCCGCGGCAGTGGACTCCGCGCCTATCGGCACGATGGTGAAGAACATGGTGAACACCGTGTTCGGGGGAGCCGGCACCGCGGTCGCGCTCCTGCTGTCCGCCACTGTGCTGCTGGCCCTGATCGGTACGACGCTCGCATGCCTGAACGCCGGCGTCCGCATCACCTACTCGATGGCGCGCGACAAGGAGATGCCCAGCATCCTCGGGCTGCTTCACGGCAGGTTCGCGACTCCGCATGCCGGCATCTTCATCCTCGCGGCGATCTCCGCGGTGTTCGGCGTGTACGGGGTCTACAGCGTCGACACGCTCACGCAGATCACTCTCGCGTCGAACACGGGGACATTCCTCGTGTACGGGATGACCTGCATCGTGGCGATCGTGGCCTTCGCCAGCCACAAGGACCGCAACCTCTTCAAGCACTACGTCGTGCCGGGGCTCGGCTTCCTGATGAACGTCGGGATGCTGGTGGGAGTGGTCTACCTGGCGGTCGTCGCCGGCGGCGCCACCTCCACCGACGCCTTCATCGCGCTCGGCATGGTGGGCGTGTGGCTCGTGGCCGGCGCGGTGTGGATCGCGCTGAACCCGAGCAAGCGCGGGGAGAGCCTTCTCACGCTGCAGGACGCGGCGTAGTGACGGCAGTGCGACCTCAAGCTGTCGCGCGCGCGTTCGAGCGATCGGGTCCGGCGGAGGTCGCCGGCCCGATCGCTCGCGCGCGGCGACTTGTCGTCGTGCCGGACGTGCGTGAGGATGAGGACGGCAGCGCGGCGACGAGGAGGGCGGACCGGGTGGCGTCGGAGCCGCAGACGATCAGCGCGCATGGCGCCTCGGGTGGGCTTCATTGGGCGCTGCGCTCGGACGTCGGCCGCCGCCGCACGGACAACGAGGACTTCGTCGGCGTGTACGCGCCTTCGGAACCCCAGGAGCGTGGGCCGCTCTTCGTGCTCGCCGACGGCATGGGCGGGCATGCTGCCGGTGAGGTGGCGAGCCGCCTGGCCGTGGAAGGCGTGCTCGAGCAGTGGACCTCCGGTCCGTCCGCCGCGCCGCGCTCCGCGTTGCGCTCGGCGGTCAGGGCCGCCAACTCCACCGTGTTCGCGGCCTCGCTCGACAACGAGCATCGCGGAATGGGGACGACGCTCACGGCGCTGGCCCTCCTCGGCAACGAGGCGATCATCGCGCACGTCGGCGACAGTCGCGCGTACCGGGTGCGCGGCGGGCTCTGTTCTCAGCTCACGGACGACCACTCGCGCGTCGGCGAGATGCTGCGCATGCGGTTGATCAGTCCCGAGCAGGCCGCCCATCACCCCGCGAGGTCGCAGCTCACCCGCAGTCTGGGCCACGAGCCGGCGGTCCAGGTCGACCTTGTGCGCTCAGATGTCGCGGTGGGCGACACCTTCGTCCTGTGCTGCGACGGGCTGTGGGACCTGGTGCCGCGCGCGGACATCGCCTCGGCGGTCGCCGCGGACGCTGACGGCGCCGCTGCGCGTCTGCTCGAGTTGGCGCTGGAGCGCGACGCCCCCGACAACGTCTCCGTCATCGTCGCCCACGTCGCCGAACTGTCGGAGCAGCCTGGCGCGCCCGAGGGCACGGCCCGCGGCAGGGGCCTCTTCGGCTTCCTTCGTCGCCAGGGTCCGTCCGCCGGGCGCTGACGCCCGGCTCTCGCCGCTCGCGGAGACTTCGCCCCCGCTGGCCGACCCCCCGGGCCACTGGCGACCACTTCATCGGCGCCGCGCCGTGGTGAGCGTACGTTCTCCTCCTAGGACGCATCCTGTCGCCTGAAGCGACGGAGCGCACGAATGACGAGGAGGCGATGGGACGATGAGTGACACCAAGCTGGGGAACCCTGCAGTCGTCGGATTGGCCGGATTCGGTCTCACGACCCTGACCCTGCAGCTGTTCAACCTGGGGTGGGTGACCCTTGCGCCAGTCGTGTGGCTGGGCATCATCTTCGGCGGCGGCGCGCAGCTGGTCGCCGGCCTGATGGAGTTCAAGTGCGGCAACAACTTCGGGTTCGCGGCCTTCACCGGCTACGGCGCCTTCTGGATCTCTCTCTCGCTGATGCTGTTGTTCGGGACCAACAAGGCGCTCACGACGAACTTCGGCGCTCTGGCGCTCGGGCCCCACGACCTGGGCTACTTCCTCGTCGGCTGGACGATCTTCACGGCGATCCTGTTCGTGGGGGCGATGAGGCATAACACGGCGCTCTCGATCGTGTTCCTCACGTTGCTGCTGGGCTTCATCGGGCTGGACCTCAAGGAGCTCGCCGCGATGCCCGCGGCAGGCGTGTTCGCGACGTGGGTCCTCATCGTGTGCGCGTTCTCCGCGCTCTACCTGATGGCCGCCAACGTGTATGCGGACTCCGGTCCGAGGCTCCCCATCGGTGGCCCCTGGATGAAGTAGCTCGGCGGTCCGTTGACATAGGTTCGAAGGACGGGCGGCCCGGCGGGCCGCCCGTCTCGGCGTCGCCGCCGGCCCGCGGCCACTCCCGATGCTCCCTGCACTACCATTTGCGACGAGGCGGCGACGCGATCGCGCCCCGCCGGTATCGATCGCGGGCGGGAGGGGGGACAGGTGGCCGGCGAACACGCGGAGCGCGACCTGCGACTCGTCGTCGCCGCGCGGTTCATCTCGCGCGCGGGCGGCGAAGCCGCCTTCTTCGTGGGCGTCTGGGGCAAGGCCGCCTACGACTTCCACGCCACGCCCTCGCAGATCGCCCTGCTCATGGCCACGATGGCGGTGTGCTCCATCGCGGGCACCGTCGCCTCCGGCGTGCTCGTCGATCGCTACGGCCCGAAGCGCGTGCTCGCCGTGTCCGAGGCGTTCTTCGTCCCCGTGGCGCTGTCGTTCGTGCTGCCCGGCGGGATGGGCCAGCTCACGCTGCTGGCGGGACTGCTCGGACTGTTCGGCGCGCCGGTCCTCACCGCGGCGGCCTCCTTCGCCCCCTTCCTTGTCGCGAGCGGGTCGGGTCTGGACCGCGTCAACGCGTGGATCGAGGGAGCGACCTCGCTGTCGTTCGTGGTCGGTCCGGCCATCGGGGCGGTGCTCGTGCAGACGATCAGCATCGATTGGGTGTTCGTCTTCGACGCGCTCACCTCGGTCGTGGCGGTCGCTCTCATCTCGGGCGTGAAGGTGGAACACCAGCGGTCGGAGCGCCGTTCCCGGGCGTGGGAGGAGCTCAAGGCGGGCCTGCGCTACGCCTACTCACATCGGTCGGTGCGCTATCCGGTGCTGCTCGGGACGGCGACGTGGCTCGGGTTCGGCGCGTTCGGCGCGCTGGAACCACTCTTCTACCGCGACGTGCTGCGCACGGGCGTGGCCACCATCGGGTGGGTGAACGCGCTGTTCGGGCTCGGTCTGGTCGCCGGCGCGGGGCTCACGCGGCTGTGGCCGGACAGGCTGCGCAACGCGAAAGGTCTGGCCGTCGCCTGCATCGCGGTCGGATTCGGCGCGCTGCTGTACGTGGGCACGCACGTGCTGCCGATCGTCGCCGTCGGCGCGCTCGTGTGGGGCGCGATCATCGGTCTCACGGATGTGCTGCTGCGCGTGCTCGTGCAGTCGGCGTCGCCGGACGACATGGTGGGGAGGATCGCCGGCGTCACCGAGATGCACCGGCAGGCGGGCGAGCTGCTGCCGCTCGCAGTGGCGCCCGCGCTCGCCGCGGCTCTGGGCGTGCAGGCGACCCTCGTTGGCGGCGGCCTCGTACTCGCGTTGCTCGCCCTGCTCTCGCTGCCCGAGGCCGTCGCGGTCGACCGCACGCCGCGGGTGCGCGAGGTGCGAGCCGGCGGCCTGCTCGACGGCAGCGACGAGCCGGTGTCGCCCAACCCGTGATCGCCGCGTCTGGCTGGATGACCCTGCGCACGCACGACCCGCTTCGATAGACTGAGACGTCGGGTTCCTCTGGGGTGGGGGTGGACCGCGTGCGCATCTGCTGCATCACACACGTCCCGTTCGAGGGGCCGGGAACGATCGCCGACTGGGCCGCGGACCGTGGTCACCCTCTGGAAGTGGTTGACGCGACCACGGGCAAGCTGCCCTTTCCCATCGAGTTCGACATGTTCGTCTCGATGGGCGGCCCGATGAGCGCGAGCGACACCGCGCACGATCCATGGCTCCTCGGCGAGCTCGAGCTGCTCGCCGCGGCCGTCGAGGGAGAGCGGCTGGTGCTCGGCGTCTGCCTCGGCTCGCAGGTGCTCGCCAGCGCGATGGGCGGTCGCGTGCGCGTGGGCGCCGAGCCGGAGATCGGCTGGTTCCCGGTGCGTATGACTGAGGCCGGGCGTGCCTCGAAGGTCTTCGGCG
>CAIKZH010000143.1 GCA_903831865.1 uncultured Coriobacteriia bacterium | reverse complement strand
GTATCGTTCATGCGAGGTGATCTGGCGATACTTCGGCAACGGTTCCCCTTTGCTTGGCGGTGGAGAGGAACCCGGAGTGTCCCAGATTGCCTCACCCATCGTCCGGGGGTCGGGCGTTGCACTTAGTATCTGAATCCGCGGGTCGCAGCGGCGACAGCGACCGGTGCGGGCTGCGCGTACGCGGCTTGCGCGGGCGGGGCCGTCTGCTGCACGGGCATCGAAGGCTGCACGGGCGGCGCATAGGGCGGCACCTCGGGCGGCGCCTGAGGTACGGGTTGGTCGGGGAACAGGCCGGGCGGTGGCGGTGGCGGTCCGCCGGCCGACGGCGGTGTGGTGTCGGCGCCGTGAGAGTCCCGATCGTCTGTCACAGGTCTCACTCCCCCCTGGTCCTGGACTCTCGCCCTCCCGCGGGAGTCCGCGTTCCAACTGTCTTGAGTATAGGCGGTGCTACGATCGTTCACGACAAGCGCAAGGGGCTCTTCGCCTCTCGCATCCGTCCGGCGAAGCGAGGGGCCATGGCCGTTGCGGGGTTCTGCAACCAGTGCCGGCGCAACGTGTGGTTGAACGACAGCTGGGGCTGTGTGAACGGTCACGGCTGGGACCAGATCCGCGACTGGTACGACCCGGCTTCCGGCACAGCCGTCACGCCCTACTGGCTGAAGCCCGCGGCGTCAGCGGATCCTGCTCCGCAACCTGCTGTGACGGCGCCCGAGCCGTCTGGGGACGCTCCCTCCCCGGCGCCTGCTGTGCCCGCTGCAGCGCCGGCGGGCCCGGCGTCGCGGATCGAGCTGCTCGCCGAGATCCTGGCCACGTTCGCGACGTATCCGGGCTACCGGGTGCAGTACGGCGCGGACACGGACATCACGATCGACAACCATATCTCCGACGCGGCGTGGGCCGGTGGCAGGATGAAGGTCGAGTACGCGGCGGTGCTCAAGGCCGTCGAACCCGAGGCGACGGTCTACTTCTGGGAGCTTCTCAAGGAGCAGAAGGCGGGCCTGAGCTTCGGGCAGCTCGACTGCGAGTCGTACACGACGGTGGGCGCCAGGCGCTCGGGCGAGACGCGAGAGGTCGTCGTCGGCCCGGGCGGCGTCGTCGCCGATGCGGTGTGGGACTACGGAGCGACGAGGAGCATCGTCGAGTCGGTCACCGCTTCAAGGGGCTGGCGACTGAAGACGGTCCTTCGCAAGTCTGCAGCGCAGTGTACGTGAGCGGAACAGAACACACGACGTCGCTGCTGGAGTTGCGCGACTGCGTGGTCATCCGAGACGGCGTCGAGGTGCTCCGGATCGACTCGCTCGAACTCCGCGCGGGCGAACACGTGGCCATCCTGGGCCCGAACGGCGCCGGCAAGTCGACCTTCGTGCGCCTGTTGACCCGCGACGTGCGGCCGCTCGCTCATGCGGACGGCAGCGCGGCGGTCACCCTTCTCGGACGCGAACGTTGGGACCTCATGGCCGCGAGGAAGCTGATGGGCATCGTCTCGGACTCGCTTCAGGAGAGCTACACGGTCCCAGTGTCGGTGCGCGACACCGTCGTCAGCGGATTCTTCGGCTCGATCGGCGTCTACCGCCACCAGAAGGTCAGCGCCGCGATGCGCGAGCGCGCGGACGAGCTGATCGGCTTCCTCGGCATCGAACGCCTCGCCACGCGGACGATGGACACGCTCTCGACCGGCGAGGCGCGACGCGCGCTCATCGCGCGGGCGCTCGTGCACGCACCGGCGATGCTCGTGCTCGACGAGCCCTGCGACGGCCTCGACCCCGCCGGGACCTGGGAGTTCATCGCAACGATGAGACGCATCGCCAACGCGGGGCATGCGCTGGTCCTCGTGACGCACCACGTGGAGGACATCGTCCCGGAGGTCGACCGACTGATCATGCTGAGACGCGGGCGCGTGCTTCGTGACGGCCCCAAGGCCGAGCTGATGACGACCCAGAGCGTGCGGACCCTCTTCGGCATCCCCGTGAAGGTAGAGGAGCGCGACGGCGCCTATCGCCTCTGGTGACACCGCGACCCCGCCGGGGGTACGAACGAGCCGTACGCCAGCGTCCGCGAAGGGAGCGCCTCGGCATGGCCCACGCGATATGGAAGGGCACGATCTCGTTCGGGCTTGTCAGCATCCCCGTCTCGCTCTTCGCAGCCGAGCAGCCGAAGGAGATCGCGTTCCACCTGCTCGACGAGCGCGACAACGCCGCCATCCACAACCGGCGAGTCAATTCCTCGACCGGCGAGGAGGTTCCCTGGGAGCACGTCGTCAAGGGGTTCCAGCTGGAGGACGGTCGGTACGTCGTGATGTCGGACGATGACTTCCGAGCGGCGGACGTCGAGGCCACCCAGACAATCGATGTGCTGGCCGCCGTGTGTGCCGAGGAGATCCCGCCGGAGCTGTTCTCCGCTCCCTATCACCTGCAGCCGGAGAAGGCCGGCCGCAAGGCCTATGTGCTGCTGAGGGAGGCACTCCGCTCAACGAAGAGAGTGGCGCTCGCCAAGGTCGTCGTGCGAACGCGGCAGCACCTTGCGGCGCTCGTCCCGGAGGGCGACCTCATCCTCCTGGAGATGCTTCGCTATCCGTACGAGCTGCGCGACACCGCGGAGCTGGAGCTGCCCGGGACGGACCTCAAGGCGGCAGGCGTGACCGACGCCGAGACTGCGCTCGCCTCGCAGCTGGTGGCGACGATCTCGAAGCCCTTCGATCCCGACGCGAAGGAATACCGGGACACGTATCGCGACGCCCTGCTCGCCCTCATCGAGCGCAAGTCGGAGGGCGCGAAGGTCTCTGTGCCCGTCGCCGAGGCTCCCCCGGCCGGCGAGGTCGTCGACATCGTCAGCCTGCTGAAGCGCAGCCTCGACGAGGCCAAGCGGGCGCACGGCTAGGCCGCGTCGACCATGGCCCTCGAGGAGTACCGCCGAAAGCGCGACTTCAAGGTGACGCCGGAGCCGTCCGGGTCCAGGACGGCGCCTTCGGCGGACTCTGCGGAGTTCGTCGTGCACAAGCACGCCGCCAGCCGCCTCCACTACGACCTGCGTCTCGAGATCGGGGGAGTCTACGCTTCGTGGGCGATCCCGAAGGGCCCCTCACTCGACCCGGCGGACAAGCGACTCGCCGTCCACGTCGAGGACCACCCCCTGGAATACGGCCTGTTCGAGGGCGTCATCCCCGCCGGCGAGTACGGCGGCGGCACGGTGATGATCTGGGACCGCGGCGACTTCCTGCCCATCGGCGACCCCGCGAGCATGCTCGCGGCCGGGTCCCTCAAGTTCGTCCTGGAGGGCTCCAAGCTCACGGGCGCCTGGGCGCTCGTGCGGATGAAGCCCAGGGGTGGCCGTGACGAGGACAACTGGCTGCTGATCAAGGAGCGTGACGGCTCCGCCAGACCGCGCAGCGAGTACGACGTCACCGAGGCGGCCACGGATTCGGCCTCGACCGGCCGCACGATGGAGGAGATCGCCGCCTCGGGCGTGACGTGGACCAAGGGAGGCGTCGAGGGCGCGCCGAGTGACGCACCGGACCCGCCGCCTCCGCGTGCGACTGAGGGGCCCGCCGCGACCGAAGGCGCCAGGGCGGTCGCCGGCCCGATGCCCCTCGATGCGCCGTTCCAGCTCGCCACACTCGTGGACGAGGCGCCCGAGGGCAACGCGTGGATCCACGAGGTGAAGTATGACGGCTACAGGCTGCACATCGCGCTCGCCGACGGGCGCGCTCGGGTCCGCACGCGCGGCGGAGAGGACTGGACGGACCGATTCGCGTCGCTGGTGACCGCGGCGCAAAGCTTGCCGGCGGCCAGCGCTCTGCTCGACGGCGAGGCGATCGTCTTCGACCCTGACGGACGCTCGGACTTCGGGCTTCTTCAGGACGCACTCGCGCGGGGGCAGGCTGAGCGTGTGTCCTTCGCGGCGTTCGATCTGCTCTACCTCGACGGCTTCGACCTGCGCGGCGAAACGCTCCTGCGCCGCAAGGAGCTGCTGCGCGCGCTGCTCGAGGCAGGGGGCGCGAAGGCGGAGGCGCTGCACTACGTCGACCACGTGCGAGGGCGAGGTCCCGCATTCCGTTCGGCGTCCTGCGACCTGGAACTCGAGGGATCGGTGAGCAAGCGGGCGGATCGTCCGTGGGTGGCCGGGCGGACCCGCGATTGGGTGAAGGCCAAGTGCGTGGCGCGACAGGAGTTCGTGATCGTGGGATGGACCGACCCGGCGGGCTCGAGGGAAGGATTCGGCTCGCTTCTGCTGGGCGTGCACGACAGCGACGGAGCGCTGGTGTCCGCAGGCCGGGTCGGAACCGGCTTCGGGGGAACCGCCCTGCACGCCCTGCGCGCGCGCCTGGACGCTCTCGCGACCGGGAAGCCGCCGCTGGCGGGCGCGCCGTCGATGCGCGGCGCGCACTGGGTGCGCCCCGAGTTGGTGGCAGAGGTCGCCTTCCGTGAGTGGACGCGCGAGGGAGTGCTCCGCCAGGCCAGCTTCGTCGGCTTGCGCGAGGATACGGACCCGGCCACGGTGGTCCGGGAATCGCCGGTGCCCGGGGCTGGACTCCCGAATGGCGCGGACGACGATCCGACCGCCGGGTCGGCATCGCTGGTCGCGGGCACCACGATCACGAACCCGGGCAAGGTGCTCGGGGTCGCCGGCGTCACCAAACACGCGCTCGCCAGCTACTACGAGGCGGTCGCCCCGGTCATGCTGCCGCACTTGCGCGGGCGCGTGCTCACGGTGGTGCGCTGCCCGCACGGGACGGCCGACGCCGCATGCTTCTTCCAGAAGCACCCCGAGGATGCCGGCTGGCCGAGCGCCCTGCCGACGGTGCGTGTGGTGGACAGGGACGGGCCGGCGGTCTACTTCCACGCCGACGACCTCGACGGCATCCTCGCGCTCGTGCAGCTGGGCGTGCTGGAGATCCACTGTTGGAACTCGCTGGCGTCCGACTACGACCGCCCCGACCGGGTCATCTTCGACCTCGATCCCGGGCCGGGGACGGAGTTCGGCGACGTCGCGGAGGCGGCGGTCATCGTCCGGGACGCGCTGGAGGCGCTGGGGCTCGCGGCCTTCGTGAAGACCACCGGCGGTCACGGCCTTCACGTGGTGTCGCCGATCGACGTCCAGCACGGGTACGACGCGGTGCGGGAGTTCACGCACGCGTTCGTCGAGCGTCTCGCCCGCAACGACCCAGCCCGCTTCACGTCGAAGATGGCGAAGACGGCGCGGCCCGACCGCGTCTTCATCGACTACCTGCGCAATGCGCACGGCGCCACGGCGGTGTGCGCCTACTCGACGCGGGCACGCCCGGGCGCACCGGTGAGCACGCCGGTGACGTGGGACGAGCTCAGCGCCGGGCTGGACCCCGCGGCCTTCGACGTCCGCACCGTTCCCGAGAGGCTCGCCGCAAGCTCGAAGTCGCCGTGGCCGGGCTACGAGAAGGCATCGCGCCCGCTCTCGACGGAGATCTTCGAGGCCCTCGGCCTGGCCGCTCCCGACGCTATAGGAGATACGGCAAAGCGGACGCGGCGGTCGGGTAGGTGAGCGGCAGTGCGGTGACCGCCGAGGCGGGCGCTCCCGCATCCATGGCGACCGCGATCACGTTGATGAGCTCCTCCGCCGCCGGCCCGAGGATGTGCGCGCCGACGATGCGACCGCTGCCCCGCTCCACGATGGTCTTCGCGGCGGAGGTGCGCACCCCCAGCCTTCGTGACTGGTACCACTCGCTCGTGTCGTCGAACACCACGTCGACGTCCAGGCCGGCGGCCTTCGCTGCGTGCTCGGTCAGACCGACCATCGCGAGTGGCGGGTCCGAGTAGACGACGCTCGGCGTGACGGGGTCGCCCCAGGACGCGCCCGCCTCGCCCGCAAGCACCCGCGCCACCATCTGGCCCTGCCGGATACCGACCGGCGTGAGCGGTAGCCCCCTCGCAGCAGCGTCGCCGCAGGCGAGCACGCGAGGGTCGCTCACGGAGCGAAGGCTGTCATCGACCTCCACGCCTCGGGGTCCGCTCTCAACGCCCCCCGTAGGCAGGTCCAGCGCCTCGAGGTCCGGCACGCGCCCGGCACCGTGCACCGCCATGTCGCACTCCCACGACCTCTCGCCGGCATGGACGACCAGATGGCCTGCGACCTCTCGGACCTCGCTCACCGGGGCGTCGAGCACGACGTCGATCCCCGCGCTGCGGTACGCGTCGCACAGCACGCCGGCGAGGTCCGCATCGAACCCCTCGAGGATGCGCGCCCCGCGGTGCACGATGGTCACCTTCGCCCCGGCCGCCGCGGCGAGATGGGCGAACTCGAGAGAGATGTAGCCGCCGCCGATGAAGACCAGCCGCGGCGGAAGGTCCTCGAGGGCCATGAATCCCTCGCTGAGCGTGACGAGCTCCTCGCCCTTCACGCCGAGAGTGCGGGGCCGCGCCCCGGAGGCGATGACCACGTGGTCAGCCAAGACGGTCTCCTGACCCACCTCCAGCCGGACCGGGCCACTGAATCGGGCCGTGCCGTGAAGCGTAGCGACCCCCGCGGCCGTCAGCGCCGCTTCGATCCGCTTCGGCATCGGATCCGTGAAGGTGCGCTTGAATCGCTGCAGCGCGCCCCAGTCGATGCCGGTCGACCCTGTCGGCCCGCTCCCGTGAAGGCGCCGCACGGAGTCGACCGCCTCGGCTGCGCTCAGGACCACCCGCTTCGGATCGCAACCGCGCAGCGCACACGTGCCGCCGTACTCCCGCCGGTCGACGATCGCCGTCGCGAGCCCGGCCTTGGCGCAGTCATACGCTGCGGACTGCCCGGTGACTCCCGTCCCCACGACCACGACATCGAAGTGTCTCATCGGTCCTCCCGGGCTGCGCCGTGACCTGACGCGTCGGTGATAGGCTCTATGCTCACTCGCATCTGTTCCCGAAAGCCGTGGCTCGGCGTGGAGGCCTCATGCGCAAGCTGCTTCGCGTGGACATGTCGGACCTCACCGTCGAGACGGAGACGCTGCCCGAGAAGTGGGAGCGATATGGCGGGCGGGCGCTCACTGACGCGATCGTGTTCGACCTCGTGCCGCCCACGGCCGACGCCCTCGGCCCTGAGAACGTGCTTGTGTTCGCCCCCGGCTTCTTCGGGGGCACCTACACCCCGAACGGCGGCCGCCTCTCGGTCGGTGCCAAGAGCCCGCTCACGGGCGGCATCAAGGAGTCGAACGCCGGCGGCCAGGCCGCGCACGCGCTCGGCAAGCTCGATATCGCGGCCGTGATCGTGACGGGAAAGCCGCAGGACGCCTCGGCCCGCTACGTGCTCGCGATCGAGAACGACGGGCACGCGACGATCTCCCGGGTCGACGAGTGGGCGGGACTGGAGACCTACGCGCTTGCCGCAGCCGTGAGGAAGAGGCGCGACCCCGCCGACGTGTTCGCGACGATCACCTGCGGTCCCGCGGGCGAGGCGGGCATGAAGGCCGCAGCGATCGCGGTCTCGGACGTGCTCAAGCGACCGAACCGCGTCGCGGCAAGAGGCGGCCTCGGCGCGGTCATGGGGAGCAAGGGGCTGAAGGCCGTCACCATCTCCGACGCCGGTCTGCCGTTCACGGCCCACGCTGACGCCGAGGCGTTCAATCTGGCGATGCGCCGCTTCGCGGGAGCGCTCCACGCTCACGTGACCTCCGGGACGGCCCTTCCCACCTTCGGGACCAACCACGTGATCAGGACTCTGGACGAGGCTGGGGCCCTGCCGACTCGGGACTTCTCCTGCGGACGCTTCGAGGGAGTGGACGCCATCTCCGGCGAGACGCAGCGGGAGACGACGCTCGAGCGGGGTGGCGACGTGCGGCATGGCTGCCATACCGGGTGCGTCATCCAGTGTTCGCGTTACTGGCTCGGCCCGGATCGCATGTACCAGACGAAGGGCCCCGAGTACGAATCGACGTGGGCGTTCGGAGCCGACTGCGGCATCGAAGAACTCGACGTGATCGGTGAGCTCGACCGCGCGTGCGCCGAGTACGGCCTGGACCCGACGGAGATGGGCGTCGGCATCGGCGTGTGCATGTCCGAAGGCGCGATCGCGTTCGGTGACGGCGCCAGGGCAGTCGCGGCCCTGCGCAGCGTCTTCGGCGCCGGTGAGCCCGGGCGCGTGCTCGGAGACGGCGCAGAGGCCGTCGCCCAGGCGCTCGGCGCCGTGCGCGTGCCCGTGGTCAAGCATCAGGCGATGTCGGGGCTGGACCCGCGCACAGTGCCCGGTGTCGGCGTCACCTTCGCGACGTCCCCCATGGGCGCGGACCTGTCCGCGGGCGACACGACCGCGCTGGGGATGTCGATCGCCGACGCCGATGCGCCGGAGGGCGCCGCCGCCGACCCGGTCGCCCAGTCGAGGCGGCTGCAGGTGCTCAACGCGATGCTGGACGCCATGGGTCTGTGCACCTTCGTCATCTACGCCGTGCTCGACATCCCCGAGGCCTTCACCGCGATCCACGAGATGGCCGCGGCGCACTCGGGCGAGGCGTGGGATGCCGAGGGCCTGTGGCGGCTCGGGCGCGAGACGCTCACCTACGAGCGGCTCTTCAACGAGCGCGCCGGCCTCACCGCCGAAGACGACCGCCTTCCCGAGTGGATGAGGACCGAAGCGCTCGCCCCCCGCGGCTCGGTGTTCGGCGTCGCGGACGAGGAACTGGACCGTGTCTTCGACTTCGTCGACGAGACAGCCGAGGCGATGGGCATCCAGTGACCGCCCGGCCGGCCGGCCGTCCTGCCGTCGCACGAGACTCGCTCTTGACCCTCACGTAACGTCAGGGTCTAGTCTCGTTCGCGGAGGTGATCGAGCATGGGTCGGACGGTGGGTGAGGTCGCGGCGTTGGGCGCGGTGAGCGTGCGCACGCTCCACCACTACGACGCCATCGGGCTGCTCAGCCCCTCGGAGCGCTCCCCGGCCGGCTACCGCTTCTACGGCGACGCCGACCTCGAGCGCCTGCAACAGGTGCTGTTCTTCCGCGAGTTGGGCTTCGGCCTGGCTGAGATCGGCCGCATCATGTCCGACGCCACCTTCGACCGCCTCGAGGCACTGCTGCTGCAGCGGCGGATGCTGGAGGAGAAGGCGCGACAGCTCGGCCACATGATCGATGCCGTCGACGACGCCGTCGACGCGATGGAGAAGGGCGAAGTCATGGACGACAAGGACATGTTCGAGGTCTTCGGCGAGTTCGACCCCAAGCAGTACGAACAAGAGGCGCGTGAGCGCTGGGGCTCGACCGACGCCTACAAGGAGTCGGTCGAGCGGGCCAAGAAGTACACCAAGGACGACTGGAAACAGGTCAAGGACGACCAGGAGCGGGTGTCGCTGGCCTTTGCCGACGCCATGGGGCGCGGACTTCCGGCCGACTCTCGGGAAGCCATGGACCTGGCTGAGGAGCACCGGCTGCAGATCGACCGCCGGTTCTATCCCTGCTCCCATCAGATGCACGTCGGGCTCGGGACCATGTACGTGGCGGACCCGAGGTTCGCGCGCCACTACGACGACTTTCGCCCCGGGCTCGCCCAGTACGTGTGCGACGCCATCCGGGCCAACGCGAAGCGGGCCGGGTAGCCTCGCGCCGCCTCAGTGCAGCGCGGTGAGCAGCACCGCGATGAGCGCGAGCGCCACGCCGGCGCGCTGCACGGGGCGCAGCCGCTCCCCGAGCACGAACCGGGCGAGGAGGATCGTAGCGACCGGGTAGAGCGACCCGATGACAGCGGCTACAGCGAGCGGACCGGCATGTATCGCCGCCAGCATCGCCACGGTCGCGGCTGCGTCCAATGCGCCCGCTGCGACCGTGGACGGCAGCGCGCCCGGCGCGACGCCGAGGGTGCGGTGACGCCAGAGGGCCGCCGCGGTGAGCACGACCGCCGACGTCATCCGCGCCGAGAGGACTGGCATGATGCCGGCCGCCGGTGACGTGAAAGACAGCATGACGAACGAAGCGGCGAATCCCAGTCCCGCGACCAGCGAGAGGCCGAGAGCAGCGGGGGGCATGCCGCCACTCTCCGCGCCGCCGTCCGCCGCGCTCACGATGACGACCGCGATGATCGCAACACCAAGCCCGACGAGGCTCAGCGCCGAGACGGCCGTGCCGCGGGCCAGGTCGAACAGCGCGGGCAACGTCCCCGAGAGCGCCGCGGTAATCGGAGCCACGACACTCATGCGGCCACGGGCGAGCGCCGCGTAGAGGGCGGTCACGCCGATCCCGCCGGCGACTCCGGTCGCCACGCCCCACAGCAGGTCGCTCGCGGTCGCGTGTGCCGCGAGGAAGAGCGCCGCGGCGCCGAGCAGGACCGCGCCCAGCAGGTGTGCGCTCGCCGTCACGCGCAGCGCGTAGTCACGCCTGCTCGCAAGCCCTCCGAAGAAGTCCGAGCAGCCGTAGAACAGTGCGGTCGCACACGCGAGGAGAACCGTCGGCACCGTCGCACCTTCCGCCTGGACGACGACGCCCAAGCTAGCATGAGCGGCGCGGCCCGGCCCCGTTCCGCCCGGAGCGCCCGAGCTGCTTGCCCCTGCTCTAGCGGACGGCCACCTTCACGATGATCGACAGATTCGCCTTGCGGGCGATGTCGCCGTAGAAGCCCGCCCGGAACCGGTACGTCCCTCGCACGGCCGGGGTGTAGTAGTACTTCCACAGCCCGACCTCGCCGGGGAACTCGTCGTAGATCGGCCGGATCGACGACTCGGACCACTTGTTCGAGCCAGGCTTCATGACGAGCACGTGGATCTGATCGTCGGGGTCTGACGGGTACATCCTGCCGGAGACGGTGAACGTCCCGCCGAGCCTCATCGACGACGTGCTCATACGGATGTGGATCTCAGGCAGTACCTGCGACGCGACGATCCAGATGTCCGAAGTCTTGATCGCCTCGGTGTTGCCTGCGTTGTCTATCGACCAGTAGTGGACGAAGTGGTCCCCCGTGCCGGTGACGACGACGTACGGGCCGGTCTGCACGGGACCGCCGTCGATGCTGTAGAACGTCGCGGCCACGCCTGAGCCGCCCGGGTCGTCCTGCGCCGTGAGATAGATGTGCGCGGCGCCGAGGTAGATGCTGACCGCGTCAGAGAAGGTCGTCGGAGGGATCGTGTCTGTAGGGTCGGACGCGGCGGTGGGGGCGATCGACTGGAATGCGAGCCCGTCCGTCTGCGTGGGCCCGTTCACTCCGAACACAGCGTACGTGGAACCGGCCGGCACTGCGAAGGTCCCGCTGCTGCCCGCGCCGCCTGCTACACGCGTCAGACCGAGGAAGACGCCCCAACCCAGTGGACCCGAGCCGGTCACGGTCACGGTGTACGTGGCCGTGACGCCGTTGTTCGACCCGGGGACCGCATTCACCGTCGCACCGGATCCGCTGTGACAGTCGTCGCACGGGGTCGTGTCGGTGGGGAACGCGAACGCCGACGCCGCGAACACGCCGACGCACGCCGTGACGACCACGGCGAGCACCGCGAACAGACTGAGTCGATACCTCATGACGCACCTCCGGCCGCGAGACCGCGGCGAATCGCCGCCGCGCAGGGTGGCTTCCGAGAACTCCCACGCCTGCGTCCATACCCGTTCGAGGGCCCGGAGCTCGCCGAGGGCGAGGTCCGCTCACGGGGACCCCTGGACGACGAAGCGGGCGCCCCGCACGGGGCGCCCGCAGAAGACGACCGAAGACGGGTGCGCTACCTGATCGTGACGTTCACGATCGGCGAGAGGCTGGGCCCCTTCACGAGGTCCCCTGCGAACCCTACGCGGAACGAGTACGTCCCCTTCAGCCTCGGGGCGTAGCGGTACCACCACAGGGCGCCGACGGCAGGCGTGGCCGCGTAAGCTCCCCGAGCCGACGAGTAGCTCCACCGCGCGAGACCGGGCTTGCGCACCTCGACCATGCACAGGTCGCCGAGCGATCCTGGCGAGAGCACGCCCGTGAGCGTGAACGGCCGCAGACCGAGAACCGATGCAGCACTTGCTCCGATGGTGATGCCGGAGGGCGGCGCCGCCGCGGCCTCAGTGAACGAGGCGGTCTTGTGGGGCGTCTCCACGTTCCCGGAGGCGTCCACCGACCAGAACTCGAGTGCGTGCGTGCCGATCCCGCTCACCGAGATCGCGACGCCGGACTGCTGCGCGCCCGAGTCGACCATGAAGTACGTGTGCGCCACTCCCGACCCCCCGGTGTCCGTCGCGGTCAGATGCACCGTGGCGGTGCCGGCGTAGGCCGGCTTCGCATCGGAAGTGGTGACGGGAGGCGTGTGATCGCTGACCGCCACCGGAGGCGCAACCGGGCTCACCGAAGTGTGGCCGATCCCGCTCGACGTACTCGGGCCCTGGACCGCGTAGACCTGGTACGTGCGAGCGTCGAGCAGCGAGATGCTGCCGGACGCGCCCGACAGGGTACTCAGCTTCGACGACCCGTTGAACACCGCGATCGCTGAGGCGCCCGGGGCGCTGACGCTGTAAACGGCCGTGGAGCCGTTGTTGGATGTCAGCTTGAGAGTGACCGCGATCGACGGGCCGCCGTGACAGTCGGCGCATGGCGATGTCTCGCTCGGATGCGCGAACGCGACACCGGGACCGGCGGCCAGAAGGAAGGCTGCGGTCGCGAGTCCGCTCGCGAACATGACGACGATCTTCTTCAAGTGGGACCTCCTCGTGGTAAGGCCGCGCAGCGACCCTGGGCAGCTGCGACGGCGATGCCGTGAAGCGCCACAACGTGCACGCCCCATGCCAAAGGCCGGCGAGGGAAGGAGGTCTTCTGAAGCGTTCTGAACGGCGCGACGCTCGTCTCGCGGCAGCGCGGTCGGTCCCGAGCGGCTACCTCACGGCCACCGACACGACTCCCGACGTACTTGCCGCGCGGCTGGTATCGCCCACGAACCTGACACGGAACGAGTAGGTCCCCTTCACCTTCGGGCCGTAGCGATACCACCAATCCACGCCGCCGCCGGAGGTGACCGCGTAGCCGGAGCGGGCGGACGAGTAGCTCCAGCGAGGGCTCTTCGGCTTGCGCACATCGACGACACACGAGTCGCCCAGCGAGCCCGGGCTGAGGACCCCCGACAGCTCGAACGCCTTCAGCCCGCGGACGCTCGACGTGCTGCGCGAGATCGTGATCGCCGTCCGACGCAGCAGGAACGGCAGATCCACGTAGTTCGCGTGTGGCGAGCCGCCGACGACAGCGCCAGGGCCACATTCGTCGCGCCATTCGCAGGACTCGGCGAGGCGGGGGTTCCCGGCGGGGAGTTCCCGGTGATCGTGACCGTGAAGGTCACGTTCAGAT
>CAIKZH010000142.1 GCA_903831865.1 uncultured Coriobacteriia bacterium | reverse complement strand
GTATCGTTCATGCGAGGTGATCTGGCGATACTTCGGCAACGGTTCCCCTTTGCTTGGCGGTGGAGAGGAACCCGGAGTGTCCCAGATTGCCTCACCCATCGTCCGGGGGTCGGGCGTTGCACTTAGTATCTGAATCCGCGTCTTCTAACACCTGTCTCGATCCGCACGGCTTCCCGTCGCAGCGGACTCGCCGAATCTGCCGAGATGTCGCCAGAGCATCCAATGTCTAGCAAGGCGCCCTCGGGGTCGTGCACCCTCTACACGGCGTCAGCTGACTGCGCTTGTGAGCCGGACTGCGTTCACTCTTCGAGCGAGAACCGCCCGCTCTCGAACAGCCGCAGACAGGCCGAGGCGACCTCGGGATCGAAGCGTGAGGCGTCGCCGATCTCCCCGAGCGCCGACTCGAGGCTGAGCGCCGGGCGGTACGGGCGGTGCGTGGCCATGGCCTCCACCACGTCGGCCACCGCGAGTACTCGAGCCCCACGGATGATCTCGTCGCCCTTCAGACCCCGTGGGTAGCCCGACCCGTCGAGCCTTTCGTGATGCTGAAGCACCGCCTCCGCGACCGGCCAGCCGAAGTCGATGTCCTTGAGGATCTCGTAGCCCATCTGCGAATGCTGTTTGATCAGTTGGAACTCGAGGTCGGTGAGAGCCCCCGGCTTCGTGAGGACCTCCGCAGGAACGCCCATCTTGCCCACATCGTGCACGAGTGCGGCGACCTCGATCCCCTCGATGTCGTCGGGGGCCATCTCCAACTCACCAGCTATGGCCTTGGTAAGCCTGGCCACCCGGGCCTCGTGTCCCTGGGTGTAGGGGTCGCGGGTCTCCACGACCCTGCTCAGGGACTCAACGACCGCCTTCATGAGATCCCGCAACCGCTCGTTGCTGAGGATGAGATGCCCTTCGAACTGGTCTCTCGACTCCTTCGCCCGTAGGGCCTCGATGCCGTAGGCGAGGTCGGAGGCAAGTTCGCGAAGCAGGTCCATCTCGTCGTTCTGGAACTCCCCCCGCCTCCCGCGGATGAACATGATGGCGCCGAATGCGTGCTGCTGGGAGTCGATCAGCGGGAAGGCCGCCACCGAGGCGTAGCCGCGAGCTTCGGCCGCCACCTTGGACGGGGCATAGAGCGGATCCTCGCCCATGTGGTTCACGACCACGGACTCGCCCGTCCTGATCGCCATGCCAGGAGGGCCGTTGTGCCAGGCGTCCTCGTCGCCCCAGTTGAAGCGCACCACGGAAAGGAACCCATCCTCGTGGCCCGCGAAGGCGACAGGCTTGACTGACTTCGCCTCGTCGTCTTGCGCGTAGCCCGCCCACACCATGCGGTAGCCGCCCTGCTCGACCCCGACCTCGCATACGTCTGCGAGCAGGGTCTGCTCGTCTTCCGCCCGCACGAGCGCCTCGTTGCACCTGCTCAGCGTCTTCAGGACGCGAGCGCTAGACACGAGCTTCTCCTCGGCCCGCTTTCGCTCGGTGATGTCGCGCACGGTCGACAACCCCGCGGGTCGCCCATGGAAGACAAAGGAGCTCACGCTGACCTCGACGGGCACGAGCCTGCCGTCCTTGGCTTTGTGCGTCGTCTCGAACGTCCCGCGGCCCTCAGTGAGAAGACTCTCGCCGTCGCTGAGGGTAGGAGTCAGCCCTCCTGAAGGATCGATGTCCGATATCCGGATGGCAAGAAGCTCGTCACGTGTGTATCCGAGCATGGAACAGGCTTCTTCGTTGACATCCAGGATCGCGCCCGCGCCCTCCTCGGGCGATACGTCAAATACGTATATCCCGTCGTTGGCGCTCTGCAGGAGAGTGCGGTAGTACCCCTCGCTCTGAGCCAGGGCGTCTTGGGCCTCCTTGCGCTCGGTGATGTCCTGAGCCATGACGGAGATCGCAACGGTGTCGCCCGTCTCGTTGCGGATCGGGAACAAGGTGAGCGAAACGTCGATCAGGCTTCCGTCCTTGCGCTTGCGCTGCGTCTCGAACCGCTCGATCTTCTCTCCCTTGAGCAGGCGCTTCATGAGCCGCTTCTGCTCGCCCCTGCGTTCCGCCGGCACGAGCACTTCCATGTTGGTCCCGATGATCTCCTGCGCCGCGTATCCGTAGAGCGCCTCGGCGGCGGGGTTCCAGTTCGTGATCGTCGTGTCCAGGTCATTGGTGAGGATGGCGTCGGGCGACGATGTGATGACGGCGGCCAAGCGGGCCGCCTGCTCGTGCGCGCGCTTGAGCTCGGTGATGTTGCGCAGCACCACTTGGGTGGCGGGTATGCCCTGGTCAAGCAAGGGCGCGGCCGCGATATCCACGTCCACGGGTGTCCCGTCGAGCCGCACGATCTGTGCTTCGGTGAACGGGACCGTCGCACTGGTCGCCTCGCGAATAGGCCCGCGAACGAGTGCACGAGAGTCGGGGTCGAACAGCTCCAGGGCCGACCTCCCGATGAGCTCTTCGGCCGACGAGGCCCCGAACAACGCTACGCACGCCGGGTTGACGAGCACGACCGAATCGTCGTCCTTGCTGTTGCGGCTGACGAAGACCGCCAAAGGCGAGCGCTCGGCAAGAGCGCGGTAGCGCGCCTCGCTCTCGCGCAACTCCTCCTCGGCCTGTTTGCGCTCGGTGATGTCGCGCAGCAGGATCTGGATCGCCTTGACGCCCTGGTCGAGGAAGGGTGAGGCCGTGGCCTCCACGTCCACGGTGGTGCCATCGAGGCGGACGATCCGCACTTCTACGAGCGGGACGGTCTCGCTGTCGACGCGGATGCGCTCGCGCACGAGTGCGCGGGAATCGGGGTCGAACAGCTCCAAGGCCTCTCTCCCGATGAGCTCCTCGGACGACGACGCGCCGAACAGCCTCACGCACGCCGGGTTGGCGAGGATCACCTGGTCGTTTCGGTTGACGAAGATGGCCAGCGGGGAGCTCTCGGCAAGGGCGCGGTAGCGAGCCTCGCTCTCGCGCAGCTCGTCCTCGACCTGTTTGCTGTGATCTGCCGCCAACGCGGTCGCACCACCAATGTGAGCTTGCGCGCACGAATCCCTTCATGCCCGTTATCGGCAAGAATCGCTGCGCCAATGAAGGGGCACGCGCGAGCCCTTGCCGATGTCCAAGCGATCGGCGAGCCCGTCAGCGACTGTCGTCGCCAGCTCTTCAAAGGGAGTCCGGGGACTGATCGCCCAGCTCCGTCTTCTAACAGTCCTTCTATTCTGTGAGCCTCTGACCTGCTGTTTCTTTGGTAGCGGGACAGGATTCGAGCCTGCGACCTTCGGGTTATGAGCGATGGTCAAGCGTGGCGTCACAACGGATACGAATCCCGTTCATGCAGCTCAGAGGCCGTGTGGCTCCGCGTGGACAAGGATGGTTCCCGGTCAGTGTGGCGCCGGAGTTCACCCGATTCAGCCCCACTGTCGCTTCTCCTTGCGCGACAGTCTCCATAGGCTACTATGACAACATGGCGCCACGAGTATGTTCTCGTGTGCTCGTCGCCGGGGTCGGGAGGGTTCTGTGTCTGTGCCGCGGTTTGCGCACGCTCTGGGAGGTGGTGGGATTCCTCGGATAGCCCTGAAGCACCTGGGGTCTTGCAAACCGTTTCCAGTATCTGGATGAGACGCAGTTTGGGTTTCGAGTAGCGATACCGAGGGGAGTGAAACAAGTGCGATTGAATCTGGGTTCCAGAAGTACAAAGGTGGTAGCCGCGGTCGTTGTTGGTGCGGCTGTCGCTGTCTTTGCCGGGGTGATGGTAGCGTTCGCCACCCTTGCCTCACCTGCACCATTGATTGCCACCAACACGACGTTCGGGAACCAGGTGAGCCTTTCGTGGACTGCGGTCCCGCTGGCGAGCAACTATGTCGTGCAGTACAAGTTGTCGGCCGCAGGTGACTCGGCCTACACGACGGCTGATGTCACGGCCAACACGACGGATACGATCACGAGCTCGACGGGCCTTCTGAACGGCTCGACGTACGTGTTCCGTGTGATGGCCCAGTCCTTGACCGACACGAGTCCGTGGGCGGTTTCGGGCGTCGTTACGCCATCGGATCAGCAGGCCCCGACGGGGTTGGGCCTTCAGACGGTCCCGTCCGGCCCGTCGCCACAAGGCTGGTTCAGCGTGACTCCGACGTACACTATCTTGGCGTCTGATCCTTCGGGTGTCGCGACGTACTACGCGGGGCTTGACAGCTCCTCCAGCCCGACGGCGATTCCCAACGGTGGTCCTGCCCAGACGCTGCTGACGGCCGGGCCGCATACCCTGTGGTTCCAGGCCATTGACAGCGTGGGCAATGCGAGCGCGTGGGCGACACGGACAATCAATATCGACACGAGTGTGCCCACAGCATCAATCGGGTTCAACGTCGGGGCTACTGGCTCCAACGGCTGGTACAAGAATGGCGCAACACCGACTATCACACTGAGCCCCTTTAATCTGGGCGGTCAGTCGGGGATTCGTAGCGTGCAATGGAACTTCAGCGGCGGCGCGACGAACACGGTCGTGACGACCTTGCCTGTTGTCCTCCACGGGCAGACCGCGCCAATCAACATCCCCGATGGCGCGAATGTGCTGTACGTTACCGCCACCAACGATGCGGGCACGACGTCGACGGTCACGACTGCTGCCGTCAACGTGGACCGCAGCGCGCCTTCTGTTCCCGGCACGCCGACGCTGACGCTCCTGCCAGCCGGCAACATCCAGGTCACGTGGCCTGCGTCAACTGACGCCACGCCTGGTTCGGGCGTAGCGACCTACAGCGTCTCCTACGATACGACCGCAACCTTCAGCTCCCCTCCGACGACAGTGACCGTGTCGGCGCCGACTAGCACGGTAACGCTCACGGGTCTGACTGAAGGGCTCACGTACTACGTGAGGGTCAACGCGGCCGACGCGGCGGGCAACGTGTCCGCCAACTCCGTTGCCAGCTTCGCGGTACCTGATTCCTCAGTGCCCAGCGTGGCGTTCCAGGGCAACACAGCGACCGGGATGTGGTCGAGTGCCGCGTCTCTGCCGGGGACTGTCACCGCATCCGATCCTACGACCGATCTGGTGTCGCTCAAGTACCGTGTCTATCCGGCGAGCGGTACACCGACCGGGACGTTCACTTCGGTGTACTTCGGGACTCCCGTGTTCTCCGTTGGGGGAACATTCACGGTCGGGTTGGGGAAGTACGAAGTCCAGGCGGTGGCCACCGATGGTGGCGGAAACGTGACGACTTCCACCGCTGAGTACTGGACTGACAACCTGGCCCCGGTGAGCACGATCACGCCGACAACATCATCGGTTCTAGGTCTGAACGGGTGGTACACGAGCTTTGGCGCCACCGTTACCGCGTCTGACATTCCCACTGCCGCTCCGTCCGGCATCGCAACCATGGTCGTTGACGGGGTCACCACGACCTTCAGCGTGCCGCCTTCTAGCGCGACGACTACGGTGGCGCTGCTCGATGGCACGACGACGATGACCGCTTTCGCGATTGATGCCGCTGCGAATCAGGGCGCGACGGCGACGCTCGTTGTCAAACTGGACACGACCAAGCCGACCGCAGCTGTGGCGATCCCTGTGGCGTACACGGCAGGAACCGCGACGCAGACGTCGATCCCGGCCACTATCACGGCGGCAGACGCGTCACCGGGGTCGGGCGTGAACCGCATAGAGTATGCGTTCTTGACTGTGGGTAGCAGCCCCGGCACCGCAACAACATGGACGCAGCTGGCGACTTCCACAGCAGTCGTCAGCGCCCCAGAAGGCAATAACACCCTCTGGGCTCGTTCGTTCGACAACGCCGGCAACCAGTCTGCAACGCAGACGGTGAACATCTGGGTGGACACGACGAACCCCGTGACCTCCTTCACGACCGTTCCGGCCGTGGCAGACGGTGGCAACGGTACGTGGAAGACCGCGCCAACGGTGAATTTCTCCGTCAGTGACGTGGCCACTGGACTTGTGGCGTACTCGCGCTGGGACACGACGGGGACACTCGCACAGAGCGGCAATACAACGACGTGTCCGTCAACGATTGGGACTCATACGCTTGAGTATCGGGCCATCGACACGGCGGGCAACGTAGAGGCCACCAAGACGGCGACATTCGTGGTCAACACCGGCCAGCCGATCACCTCGGGGGCGTTCTCCGGTGGCACAATGGGCTTGAACGGCTGGTACACCTCGTCACCAACCTTCACTATCACGCGGACGTGGGCCAGTACGGGCACGATTCAGTACGCCTACGACAGCATCCCGGCCACCTCGGGCGGGTGGACGACGTACGCGAGCCCATTCGTCGTTTCACTCGAAGGCAGCCACACGATCTACCATCGTGCGATTGACGGGTCGGGAACCGTCGGCGGCAACTACTCCAACCAGTACAATTTGGATACGGTCATGCCGACGATCGGCACGGTGTCGCCGCTGGTCACCACCAGCATGAACCCGACGCTGACGGTGCAGCTCACGGACGCCTCGTCCGGCATCGACACGTCGTCGGCGAACACCTACATGTTCACCCCTCCGGACCCAAGTGGGAGCGGCAGCGGCAGCAGTACGAACGGGTCGGGTGTTCTGACCTACAAGCCGACCTTCCCCTACGTCCTTGGGCAGAACATCGTTTCGGTGATCGTCCACGACAAGGCGGGCAACCTCAAGTCTCAATTCCAGATAGTCACCGTCGTGCCCGCGACCTACACTCTCACGTACACACCGGGTGCCAACGGTACGATCACTGGCACCTCGCCGCAGACGGTCAACTACCAGGCCAACGGTTCTGCGGTCACCGCCGTACCCAACACTGGCTACCACTTCGTGAACTGGTCTGACGGCAGTATGGCCAACCCGCGCACCGACACGACGGTGACTGCCAACGTGAGCGTGACGGCGAACTTCGCAATCAATACTTACACGCTCAGCTACGCTGCTAGCGCCGGCGGCTCACTCACAGGCTTCACGTTCCAGACTGTGAACTACCTCGGCTCCGGCACAGCAGTCACTGCGGTGGCCAACAGCGGCTACCACTTTGTGAACTGGTCTGATGCCTCTGTGGCTAACCCGCGCACCGACACGAGCGTGACCGGCAACATCTCCGTGACCGCCAACTTCGCGGCCAATGCGCCGGTGACCTACACGCTCACCTACACGGCAGGTGCGAACGGTACGATCACGGGCACCTCGCCGCAGACGGTGAACTCCGGAGCCAACGGGAGCGCGGTCACTGCGGTACCCAACACGGGCTACCACTTCGTGAACTGGTCAGACGGGAGCGTCTCGAACCCGCGCACCGACAGCAACGTGACGGGCAACATCTCCGTGACGGCGAACTTCGCAATCAATACTTACACGCTCAGCTACGCTGCTAGCGCCGGCGGCTCACTCACAGGCTTCACGTTCCAGACTGTGAACTACCTCGGCTCTGGCACGCTGGTGACCGCCGTGGCCGACACGGGCTACCACTTCGTGTCGTGGTCCGACGGTGTGCTGACTGCCGCGCGTACGGACACGGTTGTGACGGCAAACAAGAGTGTGACCGCGAACTTTGCGGCGAACCCGCCTGTCACCTACACACTCACCTACACCGCGGGTGCCAACGGCACGATCACGGGCACCTCGCCGCAGACGGTGAACTCTGGTGCTAACGGGAGCGCGGTCACCGCCGTGCCGAACGCTGGCTACCACTTCGTGAACTGGTCCGACGCCTCGACGGCCAACCCCCGTACGGACACCAACGTGACGGCCAACGTGAGCGTGACCGCGAACTTCGCGGCGAACACGATCCCGACGACACTCACGATCGCATCGACTGCCGCGAGCGTCGTGAGAGGTCACCAGTTCATCTTGTCTGGGCTGATGACGCCGACGCCGGGTACGGTCGGGTTCAACGTGATCGTGTGGGTGAAGAAGCCCGGCAAGACCTACTACAGCTACTCCTCCAACAGGACGGTCTACGCTGGCGTGGGTGGCGCCGCGTCATGGCAGTACAAGTACAACAGTCTGACGTCGCAAGCCAAGGGAACCTATGTCTTCTACGCACAGTTCATCGGCAACGGCAGCTACTTGCCTTGCCAGTCTGTGACGAAGAGCGTGGTGTTCAAGTAGCAAGTACCGAGCACTAGGCAAGAGCGCTAGACGAGGGTGGTGGTGGCGAAGCAGCCATCACCACCCTCGTCGCTTGGGCGGGGCCGCCACGAGCTCGCGTCATGCTTGGGTGGCCGAGCCGGCATGGGGGCTCCTCGACGCTCTTGCCCAGCGGGTCCGTTGCTCACCCCGATGGCGAGAACCAGCCTCTTGTTTCCCCATCGCGTGAAGGTTCTTTTAGCGGCCCTCGCTGGGCTTGAGTGCGGTCGTGCCCCGGTGCCCGAGCGGTCGAGGTCGCGTGGGGAGAAGCCGTTCAGCTCGTGACTCGGTGTCGGGGTGGTCTTACCGCAGTCGTATCGCTATCGTTGGGGTGTTCGGCCGTACGAATCCCCTGCAATCGTCTGGCCGTGCATGTCTGGCGGACGGTCCAAGGCTCAGTCGAGGAGAGTGTGACTGCAATGCCCACGCGAGTCCGATATGTTGTCAGAGCCAACGCAGCGAGGGTCGCGTCGTGGCTTCTTGCGTTTGTGCTCGTGTGTGGGTGTCTCCCCCTCTCCGTGCAGTCCGCGTACGCAGCGTCCTCGTACACCGGTGGGATCGACATCGCTCCGCAGTATGTTCTGAACGATCACACGGTCTATGCCATTCACGTCACTGCAGCGGGCCTGCCTGCGAACTCGGCCGTGAACGTAGATGTGAGTCTCTCTGACACGGGGATCGCTGGGGGCTTCAAGACGGCACCCGGATTCACGTGGGACGGCAACAACGGTACTCCCCGGTGGGTGCAGTCTCGCGAGCAAGCTGTCAACGATGTATCACTCCAATCCGACGCCTCGGGCGTTGTATCCGGCTGGTGCTACTTCAAGTGCGGGGACGAGAACTTCACTGGCTTTTCCGCCGGCAACGGTCACCTCGCGAACCAGGCCTACCTCACAGCACAGCTGTCGGTCGGAGGAGGAGGCTCGTACAACCCGTCCGTCCTGACTCCGGTGACAGTCCTAGACGCGGCGACGCAAGGTGCCTGGGTCCACAACGGCACTGGGACCGGTGCCGGCGATGGGGTGCCGGTCTCAGCGGTGAACCCTAACACCTCCGGCACGAGCAGTCTGCAGTTCACCGAGAAGAACGGCTGCGACGACAACGACGACGGGGCCATCGACAATGAGGGCCCCTCCGGCTCATTCCGTCTCGCCGTACCCGCCGGTTCGCCCCTGAATTTGAAAGTAGGAGGCTCCGCCTGGGCTCCTGGGCAAGGCGTCTCGAGCGTCCCGACGGACACGGATGTAGCCCTCGGGGCGTCGGATACCGTGCCTCCGAGTGCCGTGAGCGGGTTGCAGGTCCTGCCTGGTAACAACTCCGCGTTCCTGAGCTGGACGGGCGCGGCGGATGTCGGCGGCTCGGGACTCGCCGGCTACAGGATCTATCGCATGACAGGCACTGTCTATCCGGTCCAGGGTACCGGCGATTCATCGCTTACGTCTGCTGTACCAACGCTCGCGGGCACCGTGGGCGCCGGGACGACGGCGTACACAGACTCGTCTGTTAGCAACGGCACCACCTACTACTACATCGTCCGTGCAGTCGACGGGGCCACCAACGTAGGCGCTCGGTCAAACGAGGTATCTGTCGTTCCTGCAGCGTCGGCGACCTACACGCTCACCTACACCGCAGGCTCGGGCGGCACGATCTCCGGCACGAGTCCGCAGACGGTTGCCTCCGGCGGCTCCGGCACCGCGGTCACCGCCGTTCCCAACTCCGGCTACCACTTCGTGAACTGGTCGGATG
>CAIKZH010000141.1 GCA_903831865.1 uncultured Coriobacteriia bacterium | reverse complement strand
CCGCCGTCTGGACCGCGGCCTTGGCGAGCTGGGCCGCGCGCACGTCTATCTGCGTGAGGGCGACCTCCCCGTCGACCATGAAGAGCCTACCCTCGGGATCGTCGCGCACGCGGGACGCGAGCGGCCCCGTGTGATGAAGGCGACCGCTGCTGTCCAGCGTCTCCGCATCGAGCAGGACCGCCAGCAGGTCGACGAGACCCGATCCACAGATCCCGCGCGCCGGGGCGCCACCCACAGTGGCGTGGCGCAACTCGTCGCGCTCGATCCACACGCTCTCTATCGCGCCCGGCTCGGCTCCCATCCCGCTCGACAGTCCCGCTCCCTCGAACGCCGGGCCCGCGGCCGCCGAGGCCGCAAGCAGCCGACCGCCCGCCGCGAGAGCGACCTCTCCGTTGGTGCCGAGGTCGATCAGCAGAGAAGGGGCCCCTCGTGTGGTGAGCGAGGTTGCGAGGACCCCGGCGAGGCAGTCGGCGCCCACGAACGACGAGGCGGAGGGCGGCACGTAGAGCGGCACGTCGGGCAGGCCCGTGATCCCCGCCGCACCTGTGCTCGTGACGATGGGGCCTCCCGCGCCGCCGGCCGAGGCAGTGGCGAGCGCCTCCAAGTCCTGATCGAGCAGGAGCCCGACCATGGCCGGATTGCCCACGAGCGCCATCTCGGCGAGGTGATCCTGGTCACCGCCAGCGTCCGCCAGCAGACCGGCGACGATGGTCCCGATCCCAAGAGCGGCCGCGGAGCGCAGGTCGTCAGCGTCACCCTCCAGCGCACGAGACACCCGGGACAGCACGTCGGCGCCGAAACGGGCCTGCGGGTTCGGCCCGCCCGCCTCCGCGATGACGCTCCCGTCGTCGAGCGCGTGCAGCCTCGCCGCGATGGTGGTCGTGCCGAGATCGACCGCGGCGCCGATGGCGCGCCCGCGACCTGCGGGGATCCCGCGCGAAGCGGGGGGCTCCACCTCGGGCGGCACCAGGGGGGCCCCGGTGCTTCCCAGCTCAGCCCGCACATCGCCCCGCGCGATCCGCTGGACGACGACCTCGCCGGGCCCCTCAGCCAAGGCCAGACAGGCCAGCCTGGTGCCACCGCGGACGGCCGCGCCGAGGGACCCGCGCTCGGTCGGTCCCGGCTCGCTGACGCCGCCCGAGACCAGGACCCGGCACGCCCCGCAGCTTCCTACGCCTCCACAGGGCGCGTCCACGGCCACGCCCGCCGCGCCGGCGGCGGCCAGAAGCGTGGATCCCCGAGGCACCGTCACGACCACGCCCTCGGGCTCGAAGCGCACACGAACGTCGCTCATCGCGCCCTCCTCGGCGGCATTATCCCATCAGCGCCCCCTGGGACCGGCCACGGTCGGCCGACGAAGGACGCCAAACGAGCAGGGACGGCGCCGAAGGGCGCCGTCCCGTTGAAGACGCTGCTCTGGACGATCAGTGGTCGCGCGGGGATGGGAACCCGCCGTGCGCAGGCTCGCCGCCCTCGCCTGTGGCGCTCTCGCCATCGGCGGTCTCCGGCAGCACCTCACCGGCGTCCTCGCCGACAGCTGCTTCGATGCGTGCGATATCGTCGCCCTCGAGTCCGGCGTACCGGTGCTCCTCGTCCGCAGCCTCGCTGATCAGCCCGCGCTGGCGGTGCTGGAGTTCGCGCTCGTCCACTGCCCCGAGCGGAGGCTCGTCGGCGTCATCGTCGGCCTCGGTGCGTCCCATCGCCCCGAAGCCCGCGTTGCGATGATCCGGACTCGTCAGCATCTGGTCTGCCGCCGGCGGCACCTCGACGCCATAGTCGTAGGGCAGGTCGTCGGGGGTCCCGGGGACGCCGTCGTCGTTCAGAGGGTCCTCGACGAACTCGTCCGGAGCGCACGTCTCGTCGTCGCATCCCACCTCGTGCCCGCCCTCGCGCGACACGAAGACGCCGCCCTCGCGCTTCAGCGGCTCCTCCTCTGAAGGGTGATCGTTGTGCATCCGCACCATCGGATTCCTCCTTGCCGTCGTGCCCACTCAAGCGAATATGCCCGAGAAGCGGCAATGGAGACGGCCGCGAAGTGAGACTCGCGGGGGCGGAGCGGCTACGCCCCGCGCGACTCCGCTGGAAGGTCGGCACCAGGGTCGGCGACGTCCTGCACGAGTCTGCCGTCCGAGAGCTCGATGATCCGGTCGGTCTGCTGCGCGATCGCCCGGTCGTGCGTGACGATGAGGAAGCCGGTGCCCCACTCGCGGTTGACCTTGCGGAACAGCTCGTACACCAGATCAGTGTTCTCGGTATCCAGGTTGCCGGTCGGCTCGTCCGCGAGAACCAGCTGGGGGCGGTTCATGAGCGCCCGCGCGATGGCCACGCGCTGCTTCTGCCCCCCGGAGATCTCGTTCGCGTTCTTGTCGGCCACATCGGTCAGGGCGAGCGTGTCCAAGGTGTCGCGCGCCCGGTCGAGCAACTCGGCGGACTGCCGCTCGCCGCGGATGATCGCAGGCATGCACACGTTCTCGATCACCGAGAACTCCGGCAGCAGATGGTGGAACTGGAAGACGAACCCGACGAAGGTGTTGCGGAGCTTCGCGCGCCCGTCCCGGTCGAGGCCCGCGGTGTCCCGGTCGTTGAGAAGAAGGCGTCCCGATGTCGGTGTGTCGAGCAGGCCGATGAGGTTGAGCAGGGTCGACTTCCCGGATCCGGACCGCCCGATGATCGACGCGAACTCGTTGCAGCCCAGAGAGAACGAGACGTCAGTGAGCGCCGGTGTCGGCACCACGTCGCCGTAGACCTTCGAGAGCTTCTCGGCAAGGACGAGCACGTCATCCGGCACCCTGGATCACCTCGATGGGGTCCAAGCGAGAAGTGCCGCGCGACGGGATGATGGCGGACAGCAGCGCGACCGCCACGCCGATCGCGCACGATCCTGCGACGAAGGCGGGATCCAGGACGATCGGGAACGTGAGCGGCCCGAGGGCGAAGAGTTGAAGCAGACCCACCCCGAACACGAGACCGAGCAGCGTGCCGCACCCTCCGAGGACCGCCGCCTCCCACAGGAACACCAGGCCGGCTCGCCGGTCGGTGAGCCCCATGGCTTTCAGGATGCCGATCTGGCGTGTCTTCTGGACCGCGGAGATCGCGAGCGTGGAGGCGATGCCGAGCGCGACCGCGATCAGCACGAACGCTTGGATCATGTAGCTCGAAGAGCCCTGGCTCTGCAGGCCCACCAGCAGCTGGGCATTCTCCACCTGCCAGTCCTTGAACTGCACACCCTTGAAGACCTCGAGGCCTTCCCAGGACCTGATGACCGCCTGCGACCGGAACGGGTCGGTCAGCTGGGTCTGGATGTCCGAGTACTCGCTCGCGGCCATCCCGAGGGCGCGCCGGGGGAAGTCGGGCGTGGTGAAGCCGATCCGGTCGTTCACCGCGGAGGTGCCCACGTCGAAGATGCCGACGAGGGTCAACTTCTGCTGCTCGCCCCCCGGCAGCACGACCAGCACGGGATCGCCCGGCTTCAGCTGGTACTTGGCGGCGAACGACTTGCCGAGGATCACGTCGCCCGCGGCGCTCACGAGCCTACCGCTGACAAGGTGTCGCTTCATCTTGTAGATCGCGTTGATGTCGCTCGGTGCGGCACCCACGACGTTGATGGGCGCGGAGTCCGTCCCCTTGCTGAAGATCACAGAGAGCACCCGGTCGGGCACGATGAGCTTCACGCGCGTGTCTGAGGCGAGCACCCGGCGAATGGCGGGCGTGTAGAGCAGCGGCTTCTTGTCGTCGGCGTTCTGAAGCGTGACGTGGGAGGCGTTGCCGATGGTCGTGTCGAGGAGGTTCGCCTGAAGGCTCGTGATGAGCGTGCCGACGAAGATCTGCACCGCGATGCCGACGGCGATGCCTGCGATGATGAGTACCGACTGGCCCGGAGAGGTGCGAAGGAAGCGGACCGCGATGCGGAAGCTAAGCATAGGCTGAGGGTATCTCGTCGGGGTCCACGAGCTCCTCGGAACTCCAGTCCGCCTGGTCGCGTGAGAAGGCCGGCCCTCCCACCAGCAGACGGATACCCGCGAGCCGCGTCCGCAGGTCTGCAACGAGATCGCGGACGGACAGCCTCTCGTAGCGCGTGGCCGCGGTGAGCACGACGAGGTCGACCTTCAGGCTGCGCGCGGCGTCGACGATCTCCGATACCGGCACGTCCGCACCGAGGTAGTACGACTCCCATCCTTCCATCTTGAAGCGGTCCGCGAGCATGCGAAGGCTCAGCACGTGCCACTCCTCGGGCGGGCAGGCGAAGAGCGCCCTGCGGGCCGCCTCGCCGGGGTGGGCCGCTACGACCGCATCGTGCGCTGCACGTACCTGGGGGCGCACGGCCTCGATGACCGCTCGGATCGCCGCGCTCTCGAGGTGCTCCTCCCACACGCGCATCTCGCCCGTGTGCCAGCGCGCACCCACTCCCTCGAGAAGCGGGACGAGCACGGCGCAGTACAGGCGCTCCACGGGGACGCGGCCGACGCTCGCCGCTTCGACGGCCGCCGCCACCGCGGCGTCCGCGTCGTGCGCCGTGAAGAGCCGGGCGAGGTCCGAGCGCAGCGCGTCACTCTCCGCGTCCGGCGCCCGTACGGTCGTCCTCATCGCTCGGGCCTCCCCCATGGATGCGGCGCCGCGGCCTGGGCCGAGACGAAGTCGGAGCCCGTCGCCGCCCGTCCTCAGGATAGCTGGACACCCGCAGCCGCGCAGCGGCGCCGCGTCAGGACCTGCACGCGCCCGGTGCGACGTCGGAGAAGACCGACGTGAGGCGATCGGGGTGCCTCCTCACACTGTCGGGTCCGTCTCCAGCCACATCGTGGGTACCCGCGACGGCCCGGCCACACGCGCTGGGCAGCGCCGCGTCCACGGTCGTCGCGCGTTCTTTCTCGTACCTTCGAGGCACCCCCGGGCTGCCCGCCCGCGCGGGTACACTCCGTTCATGGCAACCGCCCCGCGAGACATCACCGAAGCGCGCACGCCCGACGAGATCGCCGCGGCAGGATCGCTCTTCGCCCAGTACGCGGCATCGCTCGGCTGGGACCCCTCGGCGGGCGGCTGGATCGCCGAGGAGATCGCGTCGCTGCCGGGCCCCTACGCCCCTCCCAGGGGTTCGCTCATGCTGGCGATGCTGGACGGCGAGCCGGTGGGCGCGCTGGGCCTCCAGCCCGTCCCCGAGAAGGCGCGGATCCCCGGAGTCGGCGCCGAGGGCGCCGGGGAGCTCAAGCGGCTCTTCGTGCGCCCGGAAGCTCGCGGGCACGGGGTCGGCCGCGCGCTCATGCTGCGCGCTGAGGAGGGGGCGCGGTCCCGCGGCTACGACGCGCTCGTCCTCACCACCTCCGCGGAGATGATGCCGCTCGCACAGGGCCTGTACGATTCTCTGGGCTACCGGGAGACCGCTCCCTACCGCGACGATATGCCCTACCCGTCGATCCGCTGGATGCGCAAAGAGCTGTAGCGCCCTACTCGACGGCGTTCGGATCGAACGAGCGACCCGCCGACCAGGCCTGCCCGATCTGCTCGCCGACCGACCAGTAGCGGTTGTCGGGCATCGTTCGACGGTGCGATGACGCGTGCCGGACACTGGGCTCATTCCCGCGATGCGGCGTGGAGTCGCGCGCCGGCGTTGGGGATACACCATGTGCGATACATGAGCCGAGGAAGCGGGCGCAAGCCGGTCAGGAGGACAGGTGGTCGGATCGTCCTCACATGGCGACCCGGGGTCTGAGAGCGCTTCGGGACCCGTCAACGCGGGCGCACTCATCGGCGTGGTCCTCACCGCGCTCGGTACGGCGACGTCCATGACCGTCCTGTGGCTCGCCATGCGAGCCGTACTGGCGCTCGGAGGGTTCGTCGCCAGCGGCGGACCCTATGTGATCGCCCATCAGGCGCCGACCTGGGTGTGGCTGCTGCCGGTCTCCATCGTCCTGCTCATCGTCTGCATGTTCGCGAGCCAGGAGCTCAACTCCTCGTTCGAGACGCCGAGCCTCATGCTCGTCGCCTGGTCGATGCTGTTCCTCTCGCTCGGTTGGAACTTCCTCGAGTCCGGGCTGCACGCTCCCGGCGGCGGTGGCCTGAGCGTCGGGTGGCTCGTCAGCGCCGCGGCCTTCTTCGCCACCGGCGGCGGCGGACTGTACGCGCTGTCGCAGGCCATACAGGTGAACCGGGAGTTCGACCGAAAGAAGGAGGAGAAGACGGGCGTCCCGTCGCGTCCCGGGTTCGCCGTCTATCTCGGCGCCACGGTGCTGGCGATCGCAGCGGGGATCCCGCTCGGCGTGCTCGTCTTCAACATCGCCGCGCGCTGAGGCGGCGTACCTAGAACTCCAGCGCCTCCAGACGCTCGAACAGGACTCCGGTCCGGGTCAGGAACGCGCGCGGATCGAAGATCGTGTCGAGCGTCGCAGCGTCGAGACGCGACGCGACATCCGGGTCCGACTCGAGCGCCTCCCGGAAGGTGGGTCCGGTCGCCGCCTTGTGGATGTCGTCCCAGACCTTCATCGCGTTGCGCTGCACGACCACGTAGGCGTCCTCGCGGACCATCCCCGCGTCCACGAGTGCGAGCAGGACCTTGCTCGAGTAGATGAGCCCGCGCGTCGCATCGAGGTTGGCGAGCATCCGCGCGGGATGGAGCACGAGCCCCTCGACGATCCCTTCCAGCTTCGACAGCAGGTAGTCGAGCGCGATGAAGCTGTCGGGCAGGACCACCCGCTCCGCTGAGGAGTGTGAGATGTCGCGCTCGTGCCAGAGTGCCACATCGTCGAAGCCGACCTGCGCGTTCGCCTTGACCACCCGGGCCAGTCCGCAGACCCGCTCCGCGGTGATCGGATTGCGCTTGTGGGGCATCGCGCTGGAACCCTTTTGGCCCTTCGAGAACGGCTCCTCCGCCTCCAGCGTGTCGGTCTTCTGCAGCGCGCGTACCTCGGTGGCGATCGACTCGGCGGTCGCGGCAACGGTCGCGAGCACCGCGAGAAGGTGCGCGTGCCGGTCCCGGCCGATCACCTGGGTCGAGAGCGGATCGGGCCTCAGTCCCAGCTTCTCGCACACATAGCTTTCCACGAACGGGTCGATGTTCGAGTAGCTGCCGACGGCGCCGGAGATCGCGCCCCACGCGCACGAGTACTCGCGCGTCGCGAGCAGGCGCTGCTCCGCACGCTTCAGCGCCCACGCCCATGCCCCGAACTTCATGCCGAACGTCATCGGCTCGGCGTGGACGCCGTGCGTGCGGCCGACGCAGAGCATGTCCCGGGTCTCCAGCGCGCGCCTCTTGCAGACGGCGCCGAGCCTGCGCACATCGCCGATCACGATGTCGATCGCCTGCGTCATCTGGTAGCAGAGCGCGGTGTCCCCGAGGTCGCTCGACGTCATGCCGTAGTGGACCCACTTCGACTCCGGCCCGATGTGTTCGGCCATGTTCGTGAGGAACGCGATGACGTCGTGATCTGTCTCGCGCTCGATCTCCTCGATGCGCTCGACCTCGAAGCCGGCGCGCGTCTTGATCGCGGCCAGCTCCCACTCAGGTACCACGCCGAGTCCGGCCTGGGCCTCGCACGCCAGGACCTCGATCCGCATCCAGATCTCGAACTTGTTACGCAGCGACCAGATCCGGCCCATCTCGGGCCTCGTGTATCGATCTATCATCCAAGGCCCTCCAGCCGTGCGGTGTCCGACAGACCGATTATCGCCGAGCGCGAGGCGAGGGTCACGGAGACGGTTCTAGCCCTTGAGCGCCACCATCACGATCCCGCTGAGGAACGCGACCATCCACAGCGCCCAGACGTGCACGCTGAACTTGTGGAACACCTTCAGCACCCGTTCGCGTCCGCCAGCGAGCGCGATCGACGCCCACACGGCGTGCCCCAGCATGAGCGCCACCGCGATGGCCCCGATGGTCCCGTGAAGGTTGAACCGGAACCCGCCTGCGATCCCGCTCATGATGGTGGTGCCGGTGGTGTCGAACACGAGGCCGACCCAGAACAGCCCGAGGTGCCACGGCTTGAGGACCCTCGCGCTCTGCTCACTCCATACTGCGACGGTGTAGAGGGTGACCGCGAGGGTCATCGCGGTGATCGCAAGGACCAGCTGTGGAGACATCGGGCTCCTCTTCGCGCAGGAAGGCCAGCGAGTCGGCGTGATGAGTCTAGCGATTCCGGGCCCGCCGGCGCAGGGAGTCCCCGGTTAGAATGCCGGTGAGACGCCGCCGACAGGAGGCAGCCCACATTGACTCCTCAGCCGCGCCAGCCTCTTCCGGTTCTCGAAGTGCGCGATCGCGCTTCACTGCGCGCCTGGCTGGAAGCGAACAAAGACACCTCGCCGGGCGTGCGGCTCGCCATCGGCAGGAAGGGCGGGAGCGCCACCGCTCTCACCTACACCGATGCCGTCGAGGAAGCGCTCTGCTTCGGCTGGATCGACAGCACAGCCGGCCGCCTCGACGCCGACAGGTTCACGGTGCTGTTCACGAGGCGCAGACCTGGGAGCGGATGGTCCCGCTCGAACAAGGATCGGGTCGCGCGGCTGATCTCGAACGGCAGCATGACCGAAGCGGGACTGGCGGTGGTCGATGCCGCGAAGTCGGATGGTTCCTGGAACGCGCTCGACGACGTCGAGGACCTCATCGTTCCGGCGGACCTCGCAGAGGCCCTCGCGTGCGACGAGACTGCGAGAGTCGGATTCGAGGCCGCCTCGGAGTCGGCACGCAAGATGGCCCTGCACTGGATCGCCGGCGCGAAGCGGCCGGGCACTCGCACGAACCGGATCGGTGAGGTCGTGCGCCGCGCTG
>CAIKZH010000140.1 GCA_903831865.1 uncultured Coriobacteriia bacterium | reverse complement strand
CCGATCTTCTTCACCATCGCCCCGCCGCTGCCCACGACGATCCCCTGCTGGCTCTCGTGCTCCACGAAGACCGTGGCTCGCACGAACGTGGTCTCCCGCGCCTCGTCGAACCGCGTCTCGTCCACGATCACTCCCACCGAATGGGGTATCTCGTCGCGCGTGAACCAGAGCACCTTCTCGCGGATGAGTTCGCCGATCAGCACGTCCTCGGGCTGGTCCGTCGCCATGTCACGCGGGAAGTAGCGCGGCCCCTCGGGAAGTAGGCGTGTCACCGCGACCATCAGGCCCTCAAGGTTGAACCCCTCGCTCGCCGAGACGACCACCGTGTCGTCGAAATCGGCGAGCTGCTGCCCCGCCCCGATCCGCTGTTCCATCGGGACCGTCGACGCGATGTCCGCCTTCGTGAGCACAAGCACCTTGTGCGCGGGCGAAGCCGCGACGTGCGCAGCCACCCATCTGTCGCCTCCCCCCACGGGGGCGGCGGAGTCCAGCACGAGGCACACGACGTCGACGTCGCTCAGAGCGCGCAGGGCGCTGCGGTTGAGCTGTTCGCCCAGCGCGTCGTGCGGCTTGTGCAGTCCGGGCGTGTCGACCAGGACGATCTGCGCGTCTGGCGTGTCGACGAGCGCCCGCAGACGGTGGCGCGTCGTCTGCGGCTTGTCCGAGACGATCGCGACCTTCGACCCGACGAGCGCGTTGACCAGGGTGGATTTGCCGGCATTGGGGCGCCCGACAAGCGCGACGAAGCCGCTGCGGACAAGGGCGCTCTCCTCCGCGGTCACTGAGCGGCTGCCTCCTGGTCCAGATAACCGCGCACGAAAGCGTCGGGGAGCAGCTGGTCGAGCGAGGAGACCTGGACATGATCCAACCTGCCGCCCATGACCACTCGCATCTCCGGGTTGAACTCCGCCAGGAACTGCCGGCAGCAGCCGCAGGGGACCGTGGGGTCCTCCGAGTCGCCGACGACGGCGATCGCGTCGAAGTAGGTCTTGCCTGCGAGCACCGCCGACATCGCCGCGCCGCGCTCGGCGCACATCGTGGAGCCGTACGCGGCGTTCTCGACGTTGCAGCCCTGATAGATCTCGCCGTCCGCGAAGATGGCAGCGCCGACCCTGAACCCGGAATACGGTGCGTACGCCTTGTCCTGCGCCTCCCGCGCGAAGGCCAGCAGTGCGAGGTCCGCCTGTGTGATCTCAGTCATCGTTCGTCTCCTCGCTTCGTCTCTCCACCGGCTCGACTATGAGCTGTCTCACACGGTTGCCCTCCATGGCCTCCACGGTCAAGAGGATCCCCTGGACCTCGATCGACTCCCCGACCTTCGGGATGTGCCCGGCGACCTCGGTGAACAGGCCGCCCGCGGTGTCGGCGTCCACGTCGAGCGCAGTCCCGAACCGCTCGTCGAGCTCGTCGACGGCGAGTCGCGCGTCGATGTGGAATCGGCCGTCACCCGCCTCGCTCACCATCGTGACCTGCGGGTCGTACTCGTCAAAGATCTCGCCGACGATCTCCTCGAGCAGGTCCTCGATGGTGACGAGACCCGCTGTCCCTCCGTACTCGTCCGCCACGATGGCGATGTGCGTCCGCAGGCGCATCTCGCGCAGGAGCTCCTCGATGGGTTTGGTCTCGGGGACGAAGTAGGCCGGCCGCGCGATGTCGGCAGGCAGCACCGCCTCCCCGTTGCCGATATGCGCGAGCAGGTCCTTTGCGTACAGCACGCCGCGGATGTCGTCGACCGTGCCATGGAACACGGGCACGCGGGACACGCCCGCCTCCGTGATGGTCCCGAGCGCGTCTGCCACCGTGGCGACGTCCTCCAGCACCACCATGTCGGTGCGCGGCACCATCACCTCGCGCACGATCTTGGTATGAAGGTCGGACACCGCCTCGATGATGTCCTCCTCCTCGCCCTCGTGCTGGGCCTGCTCATCGTCCAGGATCCCGAAGCGATGCTCCTCGGCGGGCTCCACCCACGGCACGTCGGAAGTGCGTTCGCCGCTGACGAGAGAGACGAGCCTCGTCCACGGCAGCGAGAGGACGCGTGCCACGGGATAGAGGACGCGCGTGAGACGGCCCGCCCACTTCCCGGAGGCCAGCGCCACACCTTCCGGGTTGGAGAGCGCGACGGCCCTCGGCAGGGCCTCCCCCGCGCTGAAGACGAGGACGAAGGCGACGATCGTGGCAAGAGCCGGATCGAGCCACAGTGGCACGGGCGTCCAGATGGTGCCGATCGCCCACGTGAAGGCGGCCGACGTGCCGGCGATGCCCAGCAAGGAAGCGCCGGAGTGGGCGGCCGCAAGATGGCTCGGCCGATCGGCGAGGCCTTCGAAGGCTGCCCCGCCCTTCGCTCCCGACTCCGCGAGGCGCCTAGCGCGACCGCGAGGCAGCGAACGAACGGCGGTCCCCGCGGCGGCCAGCACCCCGCAGACGGCGAGCGTCGCGGCGAGCACCACTATGGAGACGGCGGCGGAGATCACGGTCATGTCGGTCGGGCTGTTCCTCCATCTGCGTCGGGCGCCTCCGGGCGCCGCATGCTCAACGCCAGAATAGCTGAAACGCGGCCGTGGCCAGCAGGAAGCCGAGCACGGCGCCCGACACGGCCTGGGGGATCGTGTGGATCTCCGCCTCCACACGGCTCTCCGCGACCATGCCGGCCACGAACAGCCCCAGGATCATCGCCTTCGCCGAGCCCACCGAGTAGCCGATCGCAGCCGCCGCGGCGAACGCGATCGCGGCGTGCCCGCTCGGCCATCCGCCCCGCAGGTAGCTCGTGCCGTCCTCCCGAGTGAACGCCTTGACCACGAGCACCGCCAGCGCGGTGAGCGCGACGGCCCCGAAGGTCACGGCTGTCCCGGTCGCGCCCGCCGTTCGCGCCGTGAGCATGAGCCGCTGCGCAAGCGGGCTCAGGCGGTCGACGAGCACGATGTAGCCCACCGCCACCGCGGTTATGGCGGTCACGAGCACGGCCCCGGCAGCGACGTCTTTCGCGACCCCCGCCGCGGGATCGAAGCCGTCGGTCGCGAGGTCGACCGCCGTCTCGACCGCCGTGTTCACCAGTTCGGCCGTGATGACGAACCCGGCCGCGAACACGAGCGCCACGAGGTCGAGTCCGCTCACGCGAAGGATCAGCGCCAGCGCGAGGACGATCGCAGCCGCCGCTATGTGGATCCGCATGTTGCGCTGGGTGCGCAGCGCGTGGACGATGCCCCGGATCGCGTAGTCGAACGACCACACCAGAGAGCGACTTCGCAACGCCGACCCTCCTACTCGCCTGCGTCCACCCAGGCCTCGAGGAGCGCCCTTTCACGTGCCTGCATGACCGCGGCTTCCTCATCGGCGTCGTGGTCGTAGCCGAGCAGGTGCAGCACACCGTGCACGAGCAGAAGGTTGAGCTCCATCTCCACCGTGGTCCCGAGGTCAGACGCCTGGCGCAAAGCGACATCAGGCGCGATCACGACATCGCCGAGCGCGATCGGCTCGCCTGAGTCGGCGGGGCAGGGCTCATCGCACCCGAAGGAAAGGACGTCCGTGGACTCTGAGACCCCGCGATACTGCTCGTTGAGGTGCGCCATCTCGCTCTCATCCACGATCGCGACGGAGAGCTCGACCGCGTCGGGCGCTTCCTCCATGCGCAGCACGAAGGAGCCCAGCCTCTCGAACGCGTCGAGAGCGAGCGGCTCGGGCTCCCTGTGAGAGATCACCTGGATGAGCATCGGTGCTCCTAGAGCGGTGCCGTGGCGTCGGGATAGTCGACGCGACCATGTCGCACGCCCGCCAGCATCTTAGCGTAGACACGCGTGACCGCCTCGATCTGCTCGTCGTCGAGTCCGCACTCCGCCAGCTGTCCGTCCTCCGTCTTGGCCGTCACGACCCGCCGGACGGCGCCCTCGATGGCGAGTGTCCCGCTGTCCGGCATCGCGCGCGCGGCCGCCTCGCAAGCGTCTGCGAGCATCACGACCGCCGCCTCCGGCGTGCGGGGCCGGGGGCCGTCGTAACGGAACGCCGCCTGGTCCACACTCGAGTCGCGCTCGGAGGCCTTCCGGTAGAAGTACATCACGAGCGACGTCCCGTGATGCTGCTCGATTATGTCGATGAGGGGCTCCGGCAGCCGGGCGCGTCGGGCGAGCTCCACGCCCTCCCGCACATGGGCTGTGATGATGAAGGCGCTCTGCACGGGAGCCGCGTCGTCGTGCGGATTGCGCAGTCCCACCTGGTTCTCGACGAAGAAGTGCGGCCGGCTCAACTTCCCGACGTCGTGGTAGTAGGCGCCTACGCGTGCGAGCAGCGCATCGGCTGCGATCTCTCGGGCAGCGGCCTCGGCCAGCGTGCCCGTGATGATCGAGTGGCTGTAGGTGCCGGGCGCGCGGTCCATCATCTCCCGCAGCAGAGGCGCACCGGGGTCACACAGTTCCAGAAGGCGCACGTCATCGCCGAGGCGGGACAGGCGCCCGAAAACGGGCAGGATGAAGAACGCGCCGAGGACGACGAGCAGGCCCGCCGTCATGCCGACCGCGACGTGGCCCGCCTCTCCCCGCCCGAGCAGCGCGGTCGACATGCCCACGAAGACGGCGACACCCACGAGCACCGTGGACGCGGCGAACGCCAGCCCTGTGAGGAGCACCACGTCGGTGACCACACGTCGGCCGGCCTCCGTCGCGAGGATCCCCCGGCGGGGCCACACGCGATCGAGACGCTCCTGGATCCTAGCCATTCGAAGGCGCCCCGCCAGTGCCGGGCGAGGCAGCCGCTCTCGCCTCCTCATACGCGCCGTACGCCGTGACGATGTGCTGGACGAGCTTGTGCCGCACGACGTCGCGACTCGCCAGCTCGATGAACTCCACGTCGGGGATGTCGGTGAGGATGTCCCGGACCTGCCGCAGTCCGGAGTGGCCGGCAGGAAGATCCACCTGGGTGACATCGCCGGTCACGACGATCTTCGAGCCGAAACCCAGCCGTGTCAGGAACATCTTCATCTGCTCGGGCGAGGTGTTCTGTGCCTCGTCGAGCACCACGAAGCTGTCGTTGAGAGTGCGCCCGCGCATGAAGGCGAGCGGCGCGACCTCGATGGTGCCCCGCTCGGTCAGCGCGGTGGACTTCTCGATGTCCATCATGTCGAAGAGCGCGTCGTAGAGGGGACGCAGGTACGGGTCCACCTTCTCGAAGAGGTTGCCGGGCAGGTAGCCGAGCTTCTCACCGGCTTCCACCGCCGGGCGGGTGAGGATGATCCTCCCGACCTCCTTGCGCTTGAGCGCGTCCACGGCCATCGCCATGGCGAGGTAGGTCTTGCCCGTTCCCGCCGGCCCGATGCCGAAGGTGATCGTGTTCTTGCGGATGGCGTCGACGTACCGCTTCTGACCTGCCGTCTTCGGGCGGATCGTCTTGCCGCGATGCGTGAGGATCACGTCCGTGAAGACCTTCGCGGGCGAGATGTCGCCGCGCCGGAGCATGTCGATCGACCGGTCGATCGCCTCCGGCGTCAGCGTCTCGCCGGACTCCACGAGCTGGAGCATCTCGGTGAAGAGCGCGGACACCGCCTGCGCCTCCTGGGGATCGCCGGCGATGGTGATCTCGTTGCCGCGGACGCAGATGTCCGCCTCGAACTGGTCCTCGATGAGCTTGAGCAGATGATCCCCCTGTCCGAGGAGGTCGATCATGTCGCGCCCGGGAGGCACGACCAAGCGTATCTCCGCATCCGGCAAAGCCATCGCTCTCCTCGTGTGTCAGTACGTGCGCCGTGCATCCTCACGATACTCCTGGCGCCGCGGACCGGCCGGTCACGCGGTACCTCAGACGAGCGGTTCGCCCCGCATGCCTCCCGCACCCCACCCGGTAAGCACGACCCGCACCACGTCGCCGGCGCGCGCGAGGGCTGAGCCGAAGGTCACCCGGAGGTGGTCCTCGCTCGTGCCGACCGCCACCTGTCCTTCGACACGCTCGACAAGCACGTCGGCCACCTCTCCGACCCGTCCGGCGGCTCGACCGGACTCCATGGCCGCGCCGAGTCCGCGAAGTTCGCCGGCGCGCGCGGCCCTCGTCGCGGGCGCGACCTGGCAGGCCATCGCCGCGGCCGGAGTCCCCTTCCGAAGCGAGTATCGGAAGACGTGCATCCGGGCGAATCCGCACGCGCCAGCGAATTCGAGCGAGGTGCGATGGTCGGCTTCGGTCTCTCCGGGGAAGCCGGCGATGACGTCCGTCGTCACAGCGAGCCCTGGCATCGCGGCTCGCGCCCGCGCGACGAGCGCCGCATACGCGGCGGAGTCGTAGCCCCGGCGCATGCTGGCGAGGATGCGGTCGGAACCCGACTGCAGCGGTACGTGCAGGTGCGGCATCACCGCGGGTGTCGCGGCGAGCATCGTCACGAGGCGGTCGGTGAGATCGAGCGGTTCGATCGAGGACAGGCGCACTCGCGCGATGCCGGTGGCCGCGACCTGAGCCACAAGCTCAGTGAGATCCGCCACACCGTCCGCGTAGCGCCCGAGGTTGATGCCGGTCAGGACCACCTCGCGGACGCCCGAGTCCGCGAGCGCCGCGACGCGCGCGATCACATCGCGCAGCGGCACGCTCGCCGGCGCGCCCCGCGCGTCGGGCACGATGCAGTAGGCGCAGCGATGATCGCACCCGTCCTGGACCTTCACATCGACGCGGGTCCGAAAGACACCCGGGGCTCTCGCGCCAGCAGCGGTCGAGGTGCGTCGGTCGCGTCCCGCTTCAGCGACGAGTGCCAGCACGCGACCGGCGACCCGGCTCTTGTCGGCCTCCACGATCACACGCTCACCCATGTGCGCGAGCTCGTGGGGATCGATCGCAGCCAGGCAGCCGGTGACCACCACCGCCGGCCGACCCGGTGCGTCGAGAGCACGCCGGACCTCCTTGCGCGCCTTTGCGTCGGCCTCGCCGGTCACCGTGCACGTGTTGACGACCACGACGTCGGCCTCCGTGTCGGGCGCCACCACGCATACCCCGGCCGCTACGATCGCCCCCGCGATCGCCTCGCTCTCGGCCCGATTCACCTTGCAGCCGAGAGTCCGGACCGCAACTCGCGCGACGCTACCGGGCACGGCCGCCGAGGCCTCCCATCTCGTAGATGGCGAGCGTGACGGCGGCGATCGCGGCCGTCTCCGTTCGCAGGACGCGATCGCCGAGTGTCACGACCACGGCTCCGGCGCCCTGCAGCACACCGACCTCCTGCGAAGTGAGACCATCCTCGGGTCCGACGATGAGAAGGACGTTCGCCGTCGGCCCCGCACCGGCGGCGCGCAGAGCCTCGCCTATCCCGGGCGCCTCGGGCCCCGCCTCCTCCCAGGCCACGAGGACGACATCGAAGCGTCGCGAGTCCGACTGGAGTTGGCGTAGCTTCACCGGCTCGTGGACCAGGGGAGGCTCCGGACGCTGCGACCTGGCTGCCACCTCCTGGGCGATGCGCCGCCAGCGCTCCACGCGCGTCTTCGACCGACGTGGGTCGAGCCGCACGACGCAGCGTGATGCGACGAAGGGCAGCACCTCTGAGACTCCGAGTTCCGTGACCTTCTGAAGCGCGGTCTCCCAGCGCTCGCGGCGCGTCAGCGCCGCGGCGAGCGCCACCCGCGGCCGCTGAGGTGCGGCCTCGACACACTCGCGTCCTTCGGCAGGTTCTTCGCCGGACGCGGCGTGGCCGGGAGTGCGACGGCCCGACACGGCTGGGACTAGCCTCCGAGCCAGTCGCGGACACGTTCGAGCGTCGACTGGGACTTCTTCTGGCCCATCGACTCGGCGAAGTCAGTGAGCAGCACGCGCTGCTGCTTGCTCAGCTTGCGGGGAACGGAGATGTTCACGTGCAGGACCAGATCGCCGTGACCTCCGCGCTGTCGGGGCATGCCGTCCCCGCGGACGACCACCGTCTCCTGG
>CAIKZH010000139.1 GCA_903831865.1 uncultured Coriobacteriia bacterium | reverse complement strand
TACTTCCTGCGCGACGTCCAGTTCGGCGCCGACGGCTCCATCTCTATGGAGTCCATGGTCCAGCGCTATAACGGCGATCTGGCCAACGACTGGGGCAACCTTGTCTCCCGGCTGCTCAACATGACCGAGAAGTACTTCGGCGGCGTGGTCCCCGAGCGCCCGTCGGGCGACGACCGGGCGGACGCGGATCTCATCGGGATCGCCGCCGACCTTCCGGGCCGCGTCGAGGCTCGGATGCGCGAGGTCGACTACGCGGGCGCCCTGGAGGCCGCGTGGGACCTCGTGAAGCGCGCCAACCGCTACATCGAGGACTCGGCGCCGTGGAACCTCGCGAAGTCGGAGGAGACCCGCTCGCGACTCGCGGCGGTGATGTACAACGCGCTCGAGGCCGTGCGCCTGTGCGCACTGTTCATCGCGCCGGTCATGCCGAGAGCGTCGCGGGAGGTCTGGCGTCGCCTCGGTCTTGGCGATCCGCTCGAGGTGACCGATCTCGACGCCGCTGCCCGGTGGGGCGGGATGCCCGCCGGCGTGAAGGTCGAGAAGGGCGAGCCGCTCTTCCCGCGCATCGTGGAGGAGGCCTGAAGCATTGAGCGACGAGGATCGCGACCGCGTGCCCTCCTTTCCCGGGTCAGGCAAGGAGGTGGTGCTTCCAAGACTGGGCGCCTCGGTTGCCGATACGCACGCGCATCTGGATATGCTCGAGGATCCCGCGGCCTCGCTGCAGCGGGCGGCGCTCGCCGACGTCGGGCTCGTCTGCTCGATCGTCGACCTGACCGAGGAGCCGGAGTACACGCTCGGCGAGCTGTCCACATGGCTGGGCAGGGCCGGCCGGATGTTGGGAGCGGAACTCGCCGGAGCGATCAAGCCACCGGACGTGCGGCTGATCGCGGGCGTGCATCCACACAACGCCCGTCTCTACGACGACGCGATGCATGACGCGCTCGCTTCGCTCGCGCGTCACGACGAGCGGGTCGTGGGGCTGGGCGAGCTCGGCCTCGACTTCCACTACGACTACTCTCCGCGCGACGACCAGCGCTCGGCCTTTCGCCGACAGCTCGGGCTCGCGGCGGAGCTCGGGCTTCCGGTGACGGTCCACCTTCGCGAGGCGCACGAGGAGGGCCTCACGATCCTGGCCGAGGAGGGAGTGCCGAGCGCCGGTTGCATCATCCACTGCTTCACAGAGGGCCCGCAGATGGCTGAGCGCTTCCTGGCGCTGTCGCCCGCGGTCATGATCTCGTTCGCGGGGCCGGTGACCTTCGGGAAAGCGGAGCAGATCCGCGAGGCGGTCAAGGCGGTCCCGCTCGATCGCCTGCTCGTCGAGACCGACAGTCCGTTCCTGGCACCTGCACCGTACCGTGGCGAGCCCAACGAGCCGCGGTTCGTCACCGTCACCGCCGCCCGGGTCGCGGAGGTCCTGGGAGTCGAGACCTCGGACCTGGCTCGCCAGACAACGGACAACGCCCGTCGCCTGTTCATCGCCGGGCGTGAGGACGAGACGTGACGGGCGGCACGGGCGGAGTCCGCGTGCTCGGCGTCGCGGGGAGTCCTCGGCGCCACGGCAACAGCGAGAGCCTGCTGGAGTCTTCCCTGCTCGCAGCCGAGGACCTCGGGGCCACGGTCGACCGGCTGATCGTCGCTGAAGAGGGTATCGCGCCATGCCGCGGCTGCAACGCCTGCTCGCTCACCGGGGCGTGTGTCGTCTCCGACCGCATGAGCGAGATCTATCCGCGGCTCGACGCCGCGGACGCCATCATCGTCGCGAGCCCGGTCTACTTCGCGACCGTACCCGCGGTGCTGAAGGCGCTCTACGATCGGTGCCAACCCTACTGGGCGCGCCGCTACCTGCTGCACCGGCCGGTGGTCCGCAGGCGACCCGGGGCGCTGCTGCTCGTCGGGGGCGGCCGCGATCCATACGGTCACGAATGCGCGGTGAGCACGACTCGCAGTGTGTTCGCGGTGTTGGGGGTCGACTACTCGGACGGGTTCTTCGTTCAGGCCGACGCGGACCCCCGCACCAACGTGTCTCAGGAGGCGCTCGAGAGGGCCGCGCGGGTCGGCGCTGAGGTCGTCGGCGAGGCTGTCGCCAGGCGCTGAGCGGCCTCGCCCGGCGCCGTTCCGTGGCGACCTGCGCGTTTGTCTGCCCCTGAGCCGTCGACTATAATCGGTCAACGTCCCGTCACCGAGACGTCACGCACAGGGGGTTCGTTTGAGGTCGCCGGCTGGGCCGGCGCGGTTCCTTCGGACGCAGCATCTCGCCGCGACGGTCGTTGTGGCACTCATAGCAGTAGCGTTCATCACCGGATTCGCGTGGGCTGACAAGCATGTCACTCTCATCGTGGACAATGCCTCGTCGATCGTGACGACTCAGAAGTCCAGCGTGTCGTCGTTGCTTGCCAGCGCGGGTGTGGCAGTGCAGCCGGGCGACCTCGTGAGCCCATCCGCTTCCGCCGGTCTCGCCGACGGCGGTGTCGTGGTTGTCCGGCACGCCGTCCCGGTGACGCTCGAACTCGGCGGGCGGAAGTACCGCCTTCTCGTACTTGGTCGGACCGTCGCCGACGCCCTTGTGATGGAGGGTCTGGACCCGACGAGCGGTCTGCACTCGGTCCCTGATGTCGACGCGCCGCTCCGGCCTGAGATGACCATCACCGCCACCGACGTCTTCTACCGCGTGAGCGATGAGCAGGTGACCGTTCCGTTCAACACGGTCCTGCAAGGCGATCCGAAGCTGCCGCATGACTCGCGCAGGGTCGTTCGCAAGGGTGTCGCGGGCAGCGCCGTCATGGTCTGGCGCACTCTGGTGACCGGCGGAGTCGCGGGAGCCAGGCGCCTGCAGGTCACGCGCGTCCTCAGTCCCGCGGTGACCGCGGTCATCCACGTCGGGACCAAGAAGCCGTTTCACCAGCTCATCGTTGCGAGTCGAAGTGTCGGGCGGTCGCCCAGGCCGGCAGTGAAGGGGCGCGCCCTGTCGATGGAGGCGACCGCATACACCCCCTGGGACGCGGGATGCACAGGTTCCATCGGGTGGGTCGCAGGCCGCAAGGCGCACTACCACATACCCGCAGGATGGGGGATCATCGCCGTCGACCCGAGGGTGATCCCGCTCGGCACCAGGGTCTACGTGCGCGGATACGGTTACGCGGTGGCCGCCGACACGGGCGGGGCGATCAAGGGCCATCGCATCGACGTGTGCTACTGGGGTGCGGGACTCCAGTCGCCGACCGACCACCTGGAGCCAGGTCAGAAGAGCGCCGCTCTCGCCGCGACGGACCGATGGGGCCGCCGCTACGGTATCCGCGTGACCGTGCTCGGACGGTAGTGCCACACTCCTCGCTGGCCTCGCCGTCCGCCACACGGGCGGTCCTGGCGGCCCACGGGCTCCAGCCCAAGAAGTCGCTCTCGCAGCACTTCCTCATCGATGACAACATCGTCGGCAAGATACTGGAACTCGCGCGCATCCAGCCGGGTGACGCGGTGCTCGAGGTCGGGCCCGGGATCGGCACCCTGACGGTGGCGCTGTGCCCGGTGGCCGGACACGTCATCGCTCTCGAGCGCGACCGGGCTCTCCTGCCGGCGCTCGAAGACGCGACGGCGTCCTGCGCCAACCTCACGATCGTGATGGGAGACGCGGTGGCCGTCAGCCCCGATCGACTCCTGACGCCGCTTGGCCCCCCTGTTGCTCTTGTGGCCAACCTCCCGTATTCGGTGGCCGCCACCGTCGTGCTGCGCTTCTTCGAGTCGATCCCTTCGCTGAGCAGCGCGACTGTCATGGTGCAATCGGAGGTGGCCGACCGGATGGCTGCGAGCCCCGGCGGCAAGGAGTACGGGGCGTACACGGTCAAGTTGCGCCTGCGGGCGCGACCCGCGGGGCGCTTCCAGGTGGCGCGCGGGTGCTTCGTGCCCCCGCCTCGCGTGGACTCGGCGGTCCTGCGTCTCGAGCGTGTCGTCGATGGCGTCCCGCCTGAGCTGGCGCGGGCCGCATCGCTGGTCGCCACAGCCGCCTTCTCGCAGAGGCGCAAGACGCTGCGCAACTCGCTGCTCGCCTCGGCGAGATGGCAGAAGACGCTCCTGGACGAGGCGCTGGAGGTGGCGGGCATCGACGGCGGGCGTCGGGCCGAGACGCTCTCGATCGAGGAATACGTGCGGCTCGCGCGTGAGTTGCAGCTCGGCGGCGTGCGAGGCGATTGAAGAGGCAGGCCTTCGCCTGTATAATCCTTGAGTTTGAGGAGGCGGTCGCATTGGAGTCCATGAATCAAATGGAAGTGGTCGGGCGCATCCGCAGCGATCTTGAGAACCTCACAGGTACTCGCATGCGGTTGCGCGCCAACATGGGCCGCTCCAAGATCGTGGAGCGCGAGGGCGTGCTGGAAGAGACGCACCCGGCGCTCTTCGTCGTCAAGGTCGAGGAGAAGCGCG
>CAIKZH010000138.1 GCA_903831865.1 uncultured Coriobacteriia bacterium | reverse complement strand
CCCGCCTTCGGCGGTTCAGCCTAGCCGCCGACGTCGTGCTGGCGGTGGTCAGCTATGGGCTCGCTTCCGTAGTCTTCAGCCTCTTCCACGACTACGAGTTCTCCATCGCGCTTCGGCCGTTCGACTGGGGCGTCCTTGTGGCGATCTTCGCCATCACGGCGACGTTCCTGTGGCTCGGTCTGTACAAGCTCGAGGCCTACGTCTCTCGACCACTGCATTTCACGACTTTGGCCAAAGGGAGCCTCATAGCACTGGTCATAACTGCTTTCGTCACTTTCGCGTTCAAGGCGCCGGGGGTCACCGATTCGCGGCTCACCATTTTCACGGCCTTCGTGGTCTTCTTCGTCCTCGACTCGTTCGTGCGCATTCGGTTCCTCGACCACATCTACCGCGCCGACATCAAGGCTCGGCCGGGCGGCACGCTGGTCATCGGCGCGTCCGTGGACGGCTCGGTGATCGTTAGCCGCTGTCGGGAGTTGCGGGGTTTTGCGCCGGTGCACGGCGTCGAGCCGCTAGACCGGCGCCGCAACGGCTTCGACGCCGAGCCGGCGCTGCTCGAGGCTCTGGCCCACGCCGAACTGGCGCCGCGCCAAGTGTTCCTTGACGCCGCGTCGCTCGGTCACAAGGCCATGTTCGATCTCATCGCCGCCGCCATGGCCCTCGGCGCCGAGGTCTACGTCACCGGCCGGCTGGTCAGCCCGCTCGACACGACGGGGCTGCTGGTCCGGCTCTTTGAAATGCCCGTCATGCGCGTGCGTCGCGTTCCGTCCCCAGGTGAGCGGCTCCCGTCGACCAAGCGCGTCTTCGATGTCGCTGCCGCCGGCCTCGCGCTCGTTCTGCTGACGCCGGTGTTCGCCATCGTCGCTCTGCTCGTCAAGCACGATTCACCGGGCCCCGTGTTCTACCGCCAGAAGCGCGTCGGCATGAACGGCCGGACGTTTGAGCTCCTCAAGTTCCGCTCCATGACCGTCGGTAACGATGCGGGCGAACACCGAGACTACGTATGCCGGCTCATCGAGGCAGGGTCAGTGGATCCACCCTTGTCTCTCGTTGCGCCTGCCGGCTCCTCTACCGTCGACAGCCGTAGCGCCGGATTCCCGAGCGCGGCCGATGTCCTCTTCTGCACCGACGAGTGGGGCCGCCCGGTCTACAAGCTCGCCGAAGATGAGCGCGTCACCGGCATCGGCCACTTCCTGCGCAAGTACTCCCTCGATGAGCTGCCTCAGTTCTGGAACGTGTTCAGGGGCGAGATGAGCATGGTCGGGCCGCGACCCGCCTTGGACTACGAGGTCGCGGCCTATAAGCCTTGGCATCGCCGTCGGCTCGAGGTCGCGCCGGGCGTGAGCGGCCTCTGGCAGATTGCTGGGCGGTCGCGCGTCGGCTTCGACGAGATGGTCTTCCAGGACGTCATGTACAGCTACAACCAGAGCCTGCTCACCGACGTGAGCATCTGCCTGCGCACTGTCCCTGCGATGCTCGTCGGTCGGGGGGCCGCATGACCCGGCGCCAAGGGACCGCTCCATGACGCCCTCTCTCTCATCCCAGTCCAACGTAGAGGGAGCCGTTTCGTCCCTTGGTGTGGCCTTGGTCGGCTACGGCTACTGGGGTCCCAACCTCCTGCGCAATTACGCTGACTTGCCTGGAGCCCGGGTGCAGTGGGTCTGCGACCGGCGGCCGGAGGCTCTCGACAAGGTCGGCGCGCGTTACCCGCAGATGCCGGTGACGACGGACTACGAGAAGGTGCTTGCCGACCCCGAGGTGGAGGCGGTGCTTATCGCCACACCCATCAGCACGCACTACTCGCTGGCCAAAACAGCGCTCGAGGCCGGCAAGCACGTCTTCGTTGAGAAGCCCATGACCGCCGACACCGGGGATGCTCGCAGGCTGGTCGAGCTCGCCGTGCAGCGACGCCTCACCCTGATGGTCGGCCATACCTTCGTGTTCAGCCCGCCGGTGCGCAAGGTCAAGGAGATCCTCGACAGCGGCGACCTCGGCGAGGTCTACTTCGTGACCACGCAGCGCGTGAATCTGGGTCTGCACCAGAAGGACGTGAGCGTGATCTGGGACCTCGCTCCGCACGACCTCAGCATCCTCTACTACTGGCTCGGCGAGGCCGCGTGCGGCGTCAGCGTGTACGGACGCGGCTGCATCGCACCTGCCATCCCCGACGTGGCGTTCATCAATCTGCGCTTTCCCAGCGGGGTGATTGCTGAGATCCAGGCCAGCTGGCTCAGCCCGGTCAAGCTGCGCCGCACCATCGTCGTGGGCAGTAAGAAGATGCTCGTGTACGACGACACGGAGAGCGTGGAGAAGGTCAAGTTGTACGACCACGGGGTGGACTTCAAAGAGCCGGCGGACTTCGGCGAGTTCCAGGTCAGCTACCGGACCGGCGACATTATCGCCCCGAGGATCTCAGGCGTCGAGCCGTTGTTGCTCGAGGCGCAGCACTTCATCCGCTGCGTGCGCGGAGACGAAGCACCGGTCAGCGACGGATGGGCCGGCCTGCAGGT
>CAIKZH010000137.1 GCA_903831865.1 uncultured Coriobacteriia bacterium | reverse complement strand
TCCCTGCCGATCTTCACGTCCTGTGCGGGAAGCTCCCATCGCTGTCCGACACGACCACCGGAGACCACGCGGAGCTCGGCAAAGCTCCTCCCGATGCCCGGCCGCTCGATGATGGTGGCGGCGGTACCTCTTCCGGACGAGCCATTGCCGATAATCGTCGCTGCCACGCCTGCCGATTGACGAGGCGCCTGTGCAGGTGGCGCGCCGGCAGCCCCCATGGTCATGCCAGGCGCTACTGTCTCGGCAGAGGTCGAGACAGCCGAGCGAGATCTCACCGACTGCAACTCCTGGCGCAGCTCCCCGAACTGGTTGTTCATAGCGCTTACGAACTCCGTCGAGGGCCTGGTCCGACTGACCGCCGATGAGTAATAGATGGCAGCGAACACGCACAAGACGACCCCGAGCAACGTGAGAACGGCGATTTTTGGGCCGTAGCCGTTGATGAGCCAGCCGACATTCCAGCGAATCGGGTCGGGGTACATGTAGTTCGGCCCCTCAGCGGCGAGGTTGACCCTGACCGCCACGCCGTCGGCGCCACCCGTGTACCGAAAGATGAACGCTGGCATCACGAAGAACAGCCCGACAAGCCCCATGACCCGCGGAATGAGGGCCTTATCAGCCTTCCGCTTCTCGTTTGAGTCCATGAATACCCACGCCGCCATGCCAAGCGCGACGAGAAGGAAGATGTACATGCCCCAGTCGAAGAGCCAAGCCCAACCTTGCACGGCCGAAATCTGGGCCAGCAAGTACAATCTGTTCACAGGAAACGGTCCGAGTATGGTTACCGGCGTGCCCACAGCTGCCTCCTACGCTCGCGTGACATGCGCCTTGCTACCGCGACCGCCCTGCTCAGGTCGCGGGAAGAAACCTCACCCTGCTGAAGTCGGAGCAACGAAAGTCAGCTCCGTGGAGCCCACTCGGAAAGTCTCACCCGCTGTGATGACACGTGCGTCGATCTTCACGTCTCCGATTAGCGTTCCGTTCCTGCTCCCCAGATCAACGATCTCAATGGAGTCGGGCCCTGCCGAAACGAGCCTTGCGTGATACCCGCTGACCTGGGCGTCGCGAACGCAGATGTCTGAGGAACTCGAGCGCCCGACAACCGCCGGAAGTTCGACCGCCACCTCTCGGGCACCGTCTGCTTCGGCCACCCGAACGATCCAACGGGTTGCGCCCAAAGCCGGATCGCCACTGGCCGGACGCTTGGGCTCAGAGGAAACCTCGCCTGTGGCCTTGTCCTTTTTCGTGGAAGAGTAGAGAAGCCAGCCCGCTAGAGCGGCAAACCCCACGACGAGCAGCAGGAGCAGCTGATCACTCGAATCCGCCATGCCTCCGCCGGCGGCGACTGCAGCGGTGGTCGCGGTAGAAGGCGCTGCTGGCGCCGAGGTAGCGGCCACAGTCGCCGTCGCGGGAAGGCTAGGAGCTGTCGGAGTCGTGGAGCCTAGCGCGAGCGAGGCGTGCGAGAGAAACGCCGGCACGCAGAGCAGCACTACGACGGCCGACCTTCCGGCCAACTTGCCCCGCCCGAAAGCCATGGACGCAGCCCCCTCACAAAGAGTGAGGGAAGCAAAGTCACGCCCGCTCCCCCACCAAACGCACACCCCTGCGACAGTTCTACGCGGTCACGACCATATGCGCAAGACGCGAGGACGGGAGAAGTGATGGGGCGCAATGCCCCGGCACGCATACCGGATCAGGCGTTAGCCAATCGTGACAGCATGGCTCGGCCCGGCAGATGCCCGCCCGCATCCACCCCTAGTACGAGTAGATACAGGTGCGTGTTCCTGTCGACACGGTTCCGATCGCGCAGCTTGGTCGGCGACCGGGGTCGAGGATCCCGAGGACGCGAGTCATTGCACTAGGCGCGATGGCGACGCAACCGTGAGTGAACTTGCCCAGGGCGTTCCCCGCGGGCTCGAAGCAGTGGATGAAGATAGCGGTGCCCCGACCAATCACCCGCCTGTTAGGCAGACTGTTGTACCCGGTGTTGAACGCGTACTCGTACTGGACCTTGGAGTCTTGGAGGTGTTCGCCGTTCACGTGCGACGATGAGTTCAGCCACTCGTTGTAGGTCGCGTTGTGCTCGGCGCTCCACCATGAGGTCGACGTGATGTGACGATAGGCCATCCTCGTGCCAGCGGGCGCAGCCGCATGTTGACCGAACACGAAACTGCCGAGCCACCAGATCCCGGTAGGCGTGTTGAGATGGCCGGACTGCCTTGTCTCTCCGTCGGTCAGGCCGGTCTTCCCGAGATTCGCGGGGGTGGACAGTACCTGCGTCCAGCGACCGCCATCCTTGTTGAAGATGCGGAGGCTGCCGGTGTTCGAACCGAGCTTCGAGCCCGTTATCACGATCAGCTGGGTCGACCCCGGAAGTAGCGAGTTCATCTTCTCGGGGATCGTCGGCGCGCCCTGCGTCCCTCCGGCTGAAACGTCCGAGGGAGTCGTGGCGCTGGGCGATTGCTCCGCCGGAGTGACAGTGGCGGATGGAGTCGGGCTCGGCACCGGCTTCGCAGTCGCAGAAGCGACTGGCGCAGTCACGGTCGTGGGCGACCCTCGATACGACGGCGCGTTCGACCTGACCAGGGCTGCCACGAGTACGACAGCCGTCACCAACACGAGACCGCCCAAACTGAGCAGCACTATCCGGTTCGCCGACGCTTCGCGCTCTTCCCGACTGCGGTCCGTCCTCCGCATCGCCTCTCCTTCTTCCGGAGACCAGTGCTTCAAGAGTGTACTCGCCCAAGGCGACCAGCAGCGTGAGCTGCGGACGTGCGCCGGTTGACGCACGGAGACCCGCCGCAGCGGCTTCTGTCTCACACTTGCATTGGCGCATACTACCGTGCGCGGGCAGTCTTCATTGAGGGGGACTCACATGACTGACCATCTCGGCCCCTACGAACTGCGCGGTGAACTGGGGCGCGGCGCCATGGCCGTCGTGTGGCGTGCGTGGGACCCCCGACTCGAGCGCGAGGTTGCAATCAAGGAGCCCGTAATCCCTCACGGCACCGCCGCGCAAACAGCGGAGGAGCTAGCCACTCGCTTCGTTCTCGAGGGCAAGGCTGCAGCCAGACTTTCGCACCCAGGCATCGTCGTGATCCATGGCGCTGATGTCTACGACGGGCGCCCCGCTATCGTCATGGAGAGCATCAGAGGCGAGACCCTCGGGACGGTTCTGGAGCGGGGCCCCCTGTCTCCCGCTTCAACTGTGGCGGTGCTCGACCAGCTGTTGGACGCGGTGGCGTATGCGCACGAGCACGGCGTCGTTCACCGAGATATCAAGCCCGACAACGTGTTCGTGACCGACGACGGGCGCATCAAGCTGACCGACTTTGGCATCGCCCACGTCGGCGGAGGCGCCGGTACCTTGACTCAGGCGGGCACCATCATGGGTACCCCCGGCTACATGGCACCCGAGCAGGTGATTGGCGAACCGGTCGACGCGCGCACAGATCTCTTCGCCATAGGCGCCATCGGCTACGAGATGCTCACCGGAAGGAACCCCTTTGGCGCCGCTGATGGCATCGCACCGACGACGATCATGTATCGCATCGTGCATGAGGCGCCATCCACCATCCCTGAGTCTCTATTCCAGGGCTTGCCCGTCTCGCTCTCGCCCGCCATCGCCACGGCGCTCGCGAAGGATCCCGCGGACCGATTCGTCGACGCGCATGCTTTTCGCGCTGCCATTGCTGGCGGACCGATTGTCACAGGACGCAACACGGGAGTGACCACGACTGCCGCTGCGGCTGAGACACCTGTGGGGGAACGACTCGCATCGCCCACCGAAGGGCAGAAGAGGCCGCTCCAGGCGTGGCTGCCATACGCCGCCGTCGCGGTTGTGGGCGCCGCCGTCGTGCTCGCACTGGTGTTCAGCGGCTCGAGCATGACCGCGAGCGGCGGGCCGGCGTCGTTCACCATCACAAGTCCGCAGACCGGTTCTTCAGTGCAGGGCGGTTCAGTGGTGCACGTTGCCGCAGACGTCGCGCCGGCGGAGTCGGGGACGGCGACCTTCTACTCAAACGGTGTCCCGGTCGGCACCTCGGGATCCGCTCCCTATGCTTGCGACTTGACAGTCCCGGCCAACGGTCCGGTGAAGGTCACGGCGACCTTCACGCCGCAGTCTGGCCCGCCGTTGTCTGCGACGCCCATCACACTTGCGGCAACCGATTCCGGCGGGGGTATTTCGCACCTCGCGCCAGCATCAGACGTGAATCAGACGATCCAGAACTGGCAGCTGAGCTGGGAGGCGATGGACTTCACCGGCTACATGGCGTTCTACGCCCCCGACTTCGTAGCGAACTACAAGCACATGAACCGAGACCAGTGGCAATCCTACAAGCAGGGCCTCTTCGCCAAGTACTCATTCCAGCGGGTCGGAATCTCGAACCTCTCGGTCACGACCTCAGGTGACACCGCTACCGCGACGTTCAACCAAAGCTTCCAGGCCAACGCATATCACGACTCGGGCTCGAAGACGCTCACGCTCCAGCGAATCGGTGGAGTGTGGCTCATTGCTGGCGAGGAGTACCGCTAGCCCCCGTCGACGAAGAGACCTTCGCTTCTACTGAGCGATCGCCATGACCCCCATGAGAGTCCTGGTCGTCAGCTGCGACGACGTCAGTTCGAGCGTGATGACAGGGATTCCGAACTTGACCGGGACGAACTCTCCCATCGAGCCGCGGATTTGCGACTGATATGGCAGGTGCTCGACCGGCAGTCCGATGACACTGGACACACTGGCGGCAAGCGACGCCCCGCCGGGACCGTTGAAATCGACGATGCCAGCGCGCGAGTGCAGCGTCATGACCGCCTCGTAGCCGGTCTGAAGTTGGCGGATGATCGCCTGAGTCTCAGGCTCTGAGCCGGGCGAGCTCCCGCCTGTCAGCCCGCGCGAGGAAGAAGTATCGCCCGCAGACAACACTGGCGACCAGTCGGCTGTGGGGAAGTTGCGATTCAGGTCGACCCCATCGGCATTGCCCCTAGTGTCGGCAAGGTGCCCGTCCGGGTTCACATCGGGGATCACATCGAATCGCGTTCCGGGTGGCACCAGTCGCGGGTCCGACTGAAGCTTCTGAACCAAGGCTTCGCCGACCGCAGCCCCATACTCGTTTCCGTGGATACCTCCAACGATGAGGAACCTTCTGGGCCCGCCCCCGAACGAGTAGCTGACTATTCTCTGGTGGCGCACGCTCATCCCGACTTGCCGGGGTCTGACTCCTGTCGAGGCGCTCGCACGGGGGAACCCTTCGTACGAGCCGTGTCCCTGCCCGAGCGCCAGCCACGCCCCGACCAGCAGCATGGCGACAAGAGCGGCGGCCACGACGGCAACCGAACCAACGCTCTTCGTTCGCCGCCGCGCCTCGCTCTGCCTGACGGCGTTCGAGTCGGGTCCTTCCCGAAGCTGCTCGAGACGCTGAGCCGACTGGCGCTGTAGCGCGGCGCGTCGAGAATGCTGTCCGTCGGTCATCGGGTCCCCCAAGCTCGACTACTCCTGGCATCTTAGCTCTCGTGAGGTCTTGCGCCGCCATGCGGACGTTCCGGGCAGCGGTTTGAGAGTCGCCTGCAGCCGCGCCACGTGGGGCTGCAGGCGGCCAATCTCGACGGCGGAACCTCAGCTCATCGAGAGTCGTGCCTTGCCGATGGGTGCGGTGGTGCCCCGAGCGGGTGCCGGCTCGCCGTAGCGAGAGAGGATTCTCGTTTCGTTCTCGACGCTGGTCGTTCTCTAGCCCGACGCTCCCATCTATCTTGGATTCGATTAGCGAGAACTGACTCAACCGGCAGATTAGATTGGGAACGACCGCCTAGAGTTTGGAGGTTCCGCCGACTCGGAATGGAAGCTCGGCTAGCGTAGGATGCCCATGACGAGGGGGCGCTGATGGCACGCAGGAAGAAGCAATCCGATCGACTGGGACCCTATGAGCTCAGGGGCGAGCTCGGCCGCGGTGCGATGGCGGTCGTGTGGCGCGGCTTCGATCCCACCCTCGAGCGCGAGGTGGCGATCAAGGAACCGGTGACG